>CAYFVQ010000054.1:0-18293 GCA_964346585.1 uncultured Eubacteriales bacterium
GGGTTTGGCATCGTCCCTGATAAAGTACTCGTCGAAGTCAAAATGGATCATCTGCAAAGGAGCTTCTGCGTTCATTTCATCAAGAGTTTTTTGCATGAAGATTTCTTCCTCGGTGAGCTCTGGTTCCTCAACAACAGGCTCTTCCACGACTTCTTCAACCACAGGCTGTTCCTCAACCACGGGCTCTGCTTCTTGAACCGGTTCTGGAGGCGGAGGAGGAGGCGCTTCTTCTACTTTTTTCTTGCATGTGACCATGAATGAAAAAACAAGTAGAATAGCCAATGAATAGATAGTAATTTTTTTCATTTGAACTCCTTTGATTTAATTTTACGCTCTCCTGGCTTTTTCAGGGGAGCCTTTTGTTATCTCCTTATCTTATACAATCAAAAAGGTTCTATGTCAACCTGTTCTCAAAGAACTTTTTTCTGGCGTTACCCCTATCCTCGGGGCAGAGCGCATAAATTCCTCACTATTCCAGAGGAGTAGAGATGAGAATCCGCTGATCCTGTTATCGAGACCAATCGGGAAGTTTATTGCTTCCCTGAGAAGTGAGACGTTTCAGATTGAGACCATCATAGTCAATTGTGTAGAGTTGGATCGTCCCGCTGAGATTCGATGAGAAAATGATATGCCGTCCGTCAGGCGACCAAGAGGGAGATTCGTTGCGCGCATTGCTCTCTGTTAGCTTGATGATTTTGTTCGTCCTGAGATTCAGAACATATATATCGAATATTTGGTCCACACGGGAGACATAGGCAATCCGGTCTCCTGCAGGAGACCAAGCCGGGGCATCATGGTAGCTACCTCCAAAGCTTGCTCTCCGGACATTGGAGCCCTCTGCATCCATGATGTAGATTTGAGGAGATCCCCCTCTATCAGAGGTAAAGGCAATTTCCCGGCTGTTGGGCGACCAGGAAGGTGAAGTGTCAATAGCGTTATTAAAGGTCACTCTTTTTACACGAGTACCGTCGCTGTTTGCCACGTAGATTTCTGAATTCCCCTCTTCCTTAGTTGAGCAGAAAGCTAATTTTTTTCCATTGGGAGAAAAGGCCGGAGAAAAATTCGTTCCCTCTGTCATCACCTCTTTTCTGGCTCCCTCATACGGATTATAGATGTACAATCCGGCTTCAATCCCGCGGTAAGAAGTATAAGCGATTTTTTTCCCATCCGCAGACCAGGCGGGCATATAGTCTATGATTCTGTTGAAGGTCAACCGCGTCTGGTTCTGGCCGTCATAATCCATCATGTAGAGTTCATCGTTTCCGTCCCTGTCAGATATAAAGACGATTTTAGAAGTGAAGACGGGTCTTTCTCCATAGATTTTCATGACCTCATCCGCCATCTTGTGAGCCACTAAGCGGAGGAGGGATTTGGCTGATTGGTAGCGCTTGCCAAATATGAATCGTCCGCTCTTGACATCATAAATTTTGCCCTCGAAGAGGAAGTCTTTGCTTTCACTCTCGGAAAGTATGCCGACCAGGAGAAGTGTCGCCTGGATGGACTCCCAGTCTCTAAAGAATATTTTTTTCGGATTCAATGCCCTTATGTAACTGTAGTGACTCTTGGGCAGGAGTTGAAAAACACGACTGTAATTGAGATCGTCAGAGATGATCTGATGAAGGTCCTTTCCAAAAGTCATTATCTCCTGAGAGGAGCTCTGAGCGATGAATTCGGGAAGAGCCAGGGGGATGGCTGGCATGCCATCTTCAATTCTTATGACGACTTCCTGCTGAGGAAAGACGAGCATTACACCACAAACACAGAGGATTGTGTAGAGAAAGGCCAGAGATTTTCTCATTTGGAGTGCTCGAATATTAAGTATATCCCAAGATAGTCATCCTCGTAGGCTCTCGGCAGGGGAGGGAAAGGAGCCGATGACTGGATCGCACGGAGTGCAGACATATCGAGAGACCGGATCCCGCTCGTTTCTTCGACTTTTAGATCTGAAACCTGGCCATCTTTATGGATTTTAAAATGGACAGTCACCATGAAATTTCCGGAGATTCCCGGATCGACGAGAGAGGTGAACCAGTTACCCGAAACCCTGTTGATGATGTTTTGAAGGTAATAAGTGAAGGGAAAATTGGAAAGACCGATTTGAGAGGAAAAGGCTGATCCGGTGCCTGCACCTGAACCGCTGCCAGAACCGCCACTGCCTGAGCCGCCCCCCCCGATCCTTACACCGCTTCCTGTGCCAGAGCCTTTTCCAGGGGGCTTGCCAGAGCTTTCCTTGGCACTTGCGTCGGGAGGTGCTTTTTTCGTCACGGGTTGAGGTTTTTGAATCGAGACCTTTTTCTCAGTTTTTGGCTTTGTCTCCTTTTTTGGTTTATCCACTGGATGTCTAAATGTTGTATCCGGTTCTTGCTGAGCTTTTTGTTGCGTGGTTAAGTCTTTGAGAGTCTCCCTTTTGGGCAGAGGGGTTTCGGCTATGTTTTCTTCTCCTCCTCCGCCACCTCCAGGGCCTCCGCCGCCGGGGAATGAGACGACGTTCACATAGTGGATCATTCCTTTCCTTGGGGGTTTTGGAAGGCGGGGGGAAAGTACAGCGAGAAGGAAGATGGCTAAATGAGCCGTTAAAGAGATGAACACTGCCCTCTTGAACGCCACATTGCTTCTTGCGATTGTCGCCATTTTATTCTTTTTCTTCGGGTTCCAACGGTCTTGTCACAAGGCCGACTTGTTCGATGCCGGCTTTTTTGGTGATATCTAGAATACGCATGACAAATCCATAGGGAAGGTTCTCGTCCCCTCGGATAAACACGATTTTTTTCTCTTTCCCGTAGAAGTATTCCCTCAATTTCTGTTCCAGTAGAAATTGGTTGATGACAGAGTTTTCCATGTGTATGTATTTGTCCTCGGTGATAGTCAGGGTTAATCCTTCTTCCGCGGGAGCGGATTCTGTTTCCGCCTGTGGGAGGTTTATTCCGATTCCTGACTGCATCATGGGGGCTGTCACCATAAAGATGACCAGGAGGACGAGCATGACATCGACAAATGGAGTGACATTTATCTCGGAGAGAGATGTTCCGAGTTGTCGCCTTCGAAGAGAAGATGTTTTAAGAGCCATAGAGTTTTTCCGCGATGCTTAAGAATTCAAGAGAGAAATCCTCTATTTCAGTGATGGTGTCTTTTATGCGATGAAGGTAGTAATTGTAGGCAATGACTGCCGGAATCGCGGCAAAGAGACCTAGTGCTGTGGCGATGAGGGCTTCTGCAATTCCAGGAGCGACAGTCATGAGGCTGGCTGATCTCTGGGCTTCAATATTCAAGAAGGCATCCATGATTCCCCAGACGGTCCCGAAGAGGCCGATAAAAGGAGTCACGCTTCCTGTGGTGGCGAGGAAATTCATCATGCTTTCCAGCTTAGAAATTTCCTGATTTGACGCTCTTGTCAGAGTCCTGCTAATGCTCTCCAGTCCATCTGAAGTCAAAACTCCTCTGTTGGATTTGGTTGTGTGGGCCAGCTCTTTGTATCCAGCATGAAAGAGAGCCGCGACAGGGCTGTTCCGGTATATTTTAGACGCTTTGTTCACCTCGGATAAGTCACTGCTCCTGCGGAAAACTTTGAGAAATTTTTGAGATTGAAAGGAAGCGGTTTTCATTGTTTTTCTTTTAAAAAAAATAACCGCCCATGAAAAGACCGAGAAGAAAACAAGGATGAGAAGGACCAGTTGAACAACAAGACTGGCCTCAATGATACGATTTATAACGTTCATCTACCCGAAGAAAAAAAGTAGCATATGCCAGTTGGAAAGTCAAACTTGGGGTCTGGCTCCATTTGACAATTATCTGATGAAGTAATAGATTTGATTTTAATCCTGGAGCAAGAGCCTGAGTGAATCATGAAAAGAGACGTTAAGGGAGAAAGAAAATTTCAGCCCGCTCAAGTCCTGGCTATCAGTTTTATTGCGGCTATCCTTGTCGGAACAATCCTCCTTCTCCTCCCTTTCAGCACAAAATCAGGCCATATTTCTTTCGTGGATGCTCTGTTTACGGCCACATCGGGTGTTTGTGTGACGGGTCTTATTGTCCAGGATACAGCCACCTATTTCACTCCTTTCGGTCAGATTGTCATACTCGCCTTGTTTCAGTTAGGGGGACTGGGAATAATGACTTTCTCGACCCTTATCCTTCTGGTCGCAGGTAAAAAGATATCGATCAAGGACAGGATCATCATTCAAGAAGGATTTCATCATCGTTCACCAAGAAATGTGAAATCGTTAATCAAAAGTATATTCCTCTATGCGTTGCTCTTCGAAGCGGTGGGAACGCTTTCGTTATTTCTCCGCTGGCAGAAAGAGTTTCCCTGGCCTCAGGCCCTCTCTCATTCGGCTTTTCATTCTGTTTCCGCTTTTTGTAACGCCGGTTTCTCTCTCTTTAGCCAGAGCTTCCTCTCTTATAGAGGAGATGCGTGGATAAACGTGACCCTTTTTGTGCTCATCGTCTTTGGAGGCCTGGGGTTTCTGGTTCTTCATGAGACGAAAGATATTTGTACGGGTTTTTTTCAAAAAAGGAAGTCCAAGATTTCTCTCCATACAAAACTGGTCCTCACAATGACTTCTGTCCTCATCTTTTTCTCTTTTATCTTTTTTCTGGCTATAGAGTGGAATCATTCGCTGAAGGCGTTCTCTTTAAAGGAAAAGATATTTTCCTCTCTTTTCCAAGTCATAACGCCGCGGACCGCGGGCTTCAACACCATAAACCTGAATTCACTGAGCTTCGCTGCCGCTTTTCTCTTAATCATACTGATGTTTGTCGGGGCCTCTCCGGGCTCGACAGGCGGCGGTGTCAAAACCAGCACTACAGGAGTCATATTCGCTTTCCTCAAGTCGAAAATAGCGGCCAGGGATTCAGTCAATCTTTTTCGAAGGACTCTACCCATGCCGTCGATCACAAAGGCATTTACGGTCGTGACGCTGGCTGTGGGCATCATTTTTCTGGCTTCATTCATCCTCTTGATCGCCCATCCCTGGGCCAGCATGAAAGATGTGATTTTTGAAGTTTTTTCAGCTTTCAGCACAGTCGGCCTTTCTCTGGGGTTGACTCCGAAACTCAGCTCTTTTGGAAAGGTTGTGGTGATCCTGACTATGTACATCGGGAGGATTGGGCCTTTGACTCTGTTGTATGCATTCAGCCGCCAGAGGGCCTTCGGGAAATACGAGTATGTTGAAGAAAGCGTGATGATAGGATAGAATCAGTGAAGGAGTTTTGATCATGAAATTTGCAGTCATCGGTCTCGGGAGTTTCGGCTTTAACGTGGCCAAAACTCTGTATGAGAAGAAGAATGAGGTGCTGGCAGTGGATGTGGATAAAGAAAAGATTGAGGAAGTCAAGGCCGTTGTCTCTCATGCGGTGCATATGGATGCCGCAGATAAGGAGAACCTCCAGGCTCTGGGGATTCAAGATATGGATGTGGTCATCGTCAGCCTGGGTCCGGAAATGGAAGCGTCTATCCTCACCGTGCTTTACCTGCATGAGATGAACGCTCAGCGAATAGTGGCCAAAGCCTTGACCGAGGACCATGCCAAGATATTAGATGCGGTGGGAGCCACTGAAGTCATTTATCCAGAGAAGGATATGGCGGTCAGAACGGCCCTCAAATTGAGCTGCCCCAATATACTGGAGTACCTGCCTCTGACCTCCGGTATCGGAATCCAGGAGATTGCACCGCCGGAAAAATTTATAGGCAAGTCCTTGAGAGATCTTGATTTAAGAAATAAATACGGGATTCAGGTTTTAGCCATCAAAGAGATTATTCCTGAACAAACGACTTTTGTCCCTCTGGCAGATTTTGTCATCAAGGACAGCGATATTTTGGTCATCATGGGAGAGGAAAAGGCACTCGCCAAGATAAACTCTCTTTAAAAATTCTTACGCCTCACTCTGTGCCGTTGTAATCATTAGTAGTTCTTTATATTGCGTGAGTGATTTGATGCATTAAAACGACAGGGAAATCGCTTCACTCCAGTCGGATTTTTAACGCCATTCTCTCATCATCCTTTCAGCAGATGAGCGAAAGGCAGTGGGTGAGAAAACCGTATGCTCCGGCTTTTGGATTCAAAAACACGCGTCTTTTTCCCCAGCGAGGAAAAAGATGCTCGGTTTCAGGCTCCGCTCTCCTCTCCTGTGGAGAGGAACCGTGCCCGCTCCGCCTTCAAACGGTTTTTTCCACCCAAAAGCCTTCGCAAGAGAGAAGTACTGATTTCGCTGGGGCAAAAGTGGCGTGTTTTCGGAATCCACTGGCTTGAGCTTTCTCAAACATACTCGGCGGCCGATTCCATCGGCTTCCCTCGATGGATAACATCGTTGTGGAGAAACGATGTTGGGAGGATTCAAGGGGGGATGCCCCCTTGGTTGCAGGACGCTTTAAAGAGTCCGAGAAGGGGAAGCAGCGAGCGCGAGAGAGCAAGCGAGCGTGGAAGGGGGAAAGCGAAGCTATTCCCCCTCCAAGGAGATTAAGAAGGCTAAATCCTCCGATGTCGCTCCTGCAATTTCTCTGTCGTTTCGATAGTCGAATGATAAAGAATAAAAACTGGGATTCAGACCTTTGTTTGGTTTTTGCCCCTTTTGGCTTTTTACCCTGTTCCTAGAAGGCTGTTCAGGATTTCCTGTGCCACCTGCTTGGATTGTCTGCCGCTCTCTTTGGTCGGGCCGACACACGAAGGGCATCCTTCTTGACAGGGGCAGGCGTGTATTGTCTTCTGGGCGTGTTCGAGAAGCCTTTTTTCAAGGTCAAACAGAGAAGGGCTCAATCCTATTCCTCCCGGGAAGTTGTCATAAATAAAGATATTCGGCTCAAAAGCGACATCGGAGAAATCCTGCAGACTCTCTTCCGGGGAGATTTTCAAGCGAATGTCTCGGGGGGGGACAGACTTCCCTGTGGAGTTGTCACCGATGGATACCCCGACATCATGAAGGTCGCACATCATGAACAGGGGCGAGACATGGTGGAGGAGATAAGCCAGCCCGTACAGGCCGTTTATCTTTTGTTCTGAGGAGAAAGGCAAAGTCTGAAAAGTCTCCGCGGGAATGGTCAGCCAGTAAGATGTTGTGTGCATCTCGTTTTGAGGAAGACTGAGGTCTCCTGCTCCTACGTTTTCTGATGTGTGGAATTTGATTTTCTTGAAACCGACAACCTGTGTGGCCACATGGACTTCTCCATGAGAAATGGAACATTTTTTAAGTGTGTTTTTATCGAAGACATCGAGGATTTTGATTTTGGTGTAGTCAATGGCGTCTGTGAAATAATCGACGTCGGTTTTTTTGACGTAAGCTTTTCTCTGGTCGTAGTCGAGCTTTTCCACAAAATACTGTTCACCCTCGCACATGTAGATGGCTTTCGGGTGAAGTGTGGTGAGTGCGGACGAAAAATCGACTTCGGCCACGGCTTTCGATTTTTTACTCGTGTCCACGACGACGAAATTGTCTGAGCTGATACTTCTCAGGCTGACTCCGTCTGCGGGGTAAGCATCTGATGTCCAGAACCATTTATCTTTCGAATGATGAACAAGGTTCTCCTCCTCCAGGAATTTGAGAATATCATCGATTTTTACCCGGCCGAATTTTTCTTTATCCTGAAAAGGAAGCTCAAACGCCGCACATTCGATATGGCTGACAAGGATGGAGAGATTATCAGGATTGATCAATGCCTTCTCTGGATTTTTTGAGAAAAAATAATCCGGATAATTGACGATGAATTGGTCTAGGGGAGAACTGGAAGCCACCAGGATGGCTGCGGATTTTCCTGTTTTCCGGCCAGCCCGGCCGGCTCTCTGCCAGGTGCTGGAAATCGTGCCGGGATAACTGGCGAGCACAGCGATATCCAGGCTGCCGATATCGATGCCCAACTCCAGAGCATTGGTGGAGACAACACCCTTGATTTTTCCTTCTCTCAGCTCTTTCTCGATTTCTCTTCTTTTCAAAGGGAGATAACCACCCCTGTAACCGCGGATCAAGCCCTCGTCCTTGACTGTTTTTTCGATATCCTCTTTGAGATAAGTCACCAGCACCTCGGTGATAAGGCGGCTCGGAGCAAAAACGATGGTTTGGAGGTCGTTTTTGATGAAAAGAGAGGAGACGCGTCTGGATTCATTGACATAGGAGCGGCGGATTCCCAGGTATTTATTGACCACAGGAGGATTGTAGAAGATAAAGTATTTTTCTCCTCGAGGGGCTCCGTTATTATCCACAAGAGAGACGGATTCTTCGGTCATCCTCTCTGCCATTTCCAGGGGATTAGCGATGGTGGCTGTGCAGAGGATGAATTGAGGCTGAGAGCCGTAAAACTGAGCGATTCTCTTCAATCGGCGCAGAACGTTAGCCAGATGACTGCCGAAGATGCCGCGGTAGTTGTGAAGTTCATCGATGACGATGTACTTTAAGTTTTCGAAGAGTTTGATCCATTTTGTGTGATGGGGAAGGATCCCTGTGTGCAGCATATCGGGGTTCGTCAAGATGATGTGTCCTCGGGCTCTTATGGCTTTCCGGGCATCCTGAGGCGTATCGCCATCATAGGTGAAGATCCTGATTTCTTCTGGGAGAAGCTTGATTGTTTCATCGAGTTCAGCTCTTTGATCTTGGGAAAGAGCTTTGGTGGGAAAGAGATAAATCGCCCGCGCTGAGGGGTTCTGCAGGATGGCATCCAGGACCGGAAGGTTATAGCAGAGCGTTTTTCCGGAAGCGGTGGGAGTGACAACCACGATGTTTTTTCCTTTTTTGAGCAGTTGCCAGCTACTCTGCTGATGGGAATAGAGCTGAGAAAATCCCTTCTCCTGGAAGGCTTCAGCCAGTGCTGGATGGACATCCGGAGGATACTCACGGTACTGCCCTTCCTGGGCTGGGAGATGCTTTATGGCTTGGATAGAGTCAGTTTTAACGCCGATTTCTTTCAGGATTTCCAGGGATTTGGTTAGGTTTTCCTCTTTTGGCATGCGTTTTCTATCCGGATTGTCCAGTATTCCTCCCTATATTATATTTTTTAGAGGGAAGGGGTCAACGAAAAATGGGGCAAGGGCTCGACATTTCTTAAAGTTGGAGTCAGGCCTTGACGTTAAAATAGTGATTAGGCCTAGGGCTATTAAATCGGGATCAGGCTTTGCCAATATTGGAGCCTGTTAAACTGAAATCTTGCTTATATTCATCCATCCAGATAAAGCCTGACCCCAAAAAACTAATAGCCCAAGGCCTGACCCTGGAATAAAGAAAAGCGAGCCCTGAGCCATAATTTGCATTAATAAATGTCGAATGTTGAGATGCGACCCCTTACCTGCTAAAATGAGACGTCATGTTGAAAGAGATTCGCGTTAAAAAGGCCGCTCAACACAATCTCAAAAGAGTGGATGTGAACCTGCCACGAAATAAGCTGATTGTTATCACCGGGCCGAGTGGATCCGGTAAATCTTCACTGGCTTTTGATACTCTTTATGCCGAAGGCCAGAGGCGGTACATCGAGTGCCTCTCCGCTTACGCTCGCCAGTATATTGAACAAATGGAAAAACCTGAAATGGAGTCGATTGAGGGGATTTCTCCCTCCATCTCAATTGACCAGAGGACGATTTCATCTCATCCACGGTCCACGGTGGGGACTGTCACCGAGGTCTATGATTTCCTCCGACTCCTTTTTGCCCGGGTGGGAACGCCTCATTGCCCTCGATGCGGGAGACGGATCAGCTCTCAGACTCCTCAACAAATTTTGAAGAGAATTACGCGATCCCTCTCCGGCGAAAAAGTGAAACTCCTTTCTCCGGTGGTCAAAGGACGGAAGGGCGAATACCAGCGTTTGTTTGAAAGGCTGAGAAAAAAAGGTTTTCTCCGTGTCCGTGTAGATGGTGAATTCAGGGAACTCGAGGAAGAAATCCTCCTGGAAAAGACAAAAAAACACAACGTTGACCTTCTGATTGATGAGGTTTCTGTCTCAGAGCCTATGAGGGAAAGGCTGAAGGAAGCCGTGGGTAAAGCTTTGGAAATATCCGGGGGAGACCTCCTGGTGCTGAACAGTGAAGCGCGAGAAAGTTACTATTCTTTGAGCCTTCTCTGCCCGTACTGTGAAATCAGTCTTCCAGAGCTAGAGCCCAGGAATTTTTCTTTTAACAGTCCTTACGGAGCGTGCCCGCGATGCCATGGCCTTGGCCTTCAGACAGTCCTGGATGAATGGGGTGAAGTGGAGCTGACAGAGGAGGTTTGCCCTGTGTGTGACGGCAGTCGGTTGAAAAAGGAAAGCCTTGCCGTGAAAGTTGGAGGAAGGAATATCTATGAGCTCAGTTCGCTTCCTGTCGGGAAATTGATGCAGGAGATCTCTTCTTTCGAGTTTTCCGCATCTGAAGAGCTGATTGCTTCGAGAATAAACAAAGAGATTCTATCCCGCCTTAAAGTCATGGTCGAATTGGGGATGCCTTACATCCAACTCTCCCGGACGACCGCATCCCTTTCCGGGGGAGAAGCGAGGCGTATCCGTTTAGCCGCCCAGGTCAGTTCCCGGTTGAGAGGGATACTCTATGTTCTGGATGAGCCCACAATCGGTCTTCATCAGAGAGATAACCGGCGTTTGATCTCTCTCCTGAAAGATATAAGAGACTTGGGGAATTCAGTGATCGTCGTCGAGCACGATGAACAGACTATCCGTTCCGCTGATTTCATACTGGATCTGGGGCCGGGTGCCGGAGAAGGGGGGGGATTCAAGGTGACCGAAGGAAATTTAAACCTTGTGCTGTCTTCTCCGGATTCATTGACCTCTCAATACCTCAGGGAGGAAAAAAGCATTCCTGTTCCCTCGAAGCGGAAGAAGCCATCCGGATGGCTTGAGGTTAAGAAAGCCACAGAGCACAACTTGAAAAATATTGATGTCCGGATTCCTCTTTCTGTTATGACTGCTGTGACCGGGGTTTCTGGTTCCGGGAAGAGTACACTCGTCTACGACATACTCTACAAAAAACTGTTGAACTTATTCTATAGGGCGAAACAAAAACCTGGAAAACATGAGGCCATCTTAGGGATCGAGCAGATAAATAAAGTCGTCTCTGTGGACCAGAAACCGATCGGTCGGACACCTCGTTCCAATCCAGCCACATACACGGGACTCTTTACTCCCTTGAGGCAGCTCTTTTCCCGAACTCAAGAATCGAGAATAAGGGGCTATTCAGCCAGTCGATTCAGCTTTAACCTTTCCGGAGGAAGGTGTGAAGAATGTCGGGGAGCGGGAGTGAAAAAAATCGAGATGCATTTTCTGCCTGATGTTTTCGTCACCTGTGACCGTTGCGAAGGCAAGCGATACAACACTGAGACGCTCGCAGTCCAGTACAAGGGTAAGAATATCTCGGATTATCTGGAAATGACCGTAGATGAAGCGTATGAATATTTTAAAGCGCAGCCGACTTTAAAGAGAAAATTGGGGACATTAAAGAAAGTCGGATTGGGATATATCAGGCTGGGTCAGCCAGCTCCCACTCTGTCAGGAGGGGAGGCGCAGCGCATAAAGCTGACAAAAGAGCTGAGTCGAAAGGATACGGGCCAGGCCCTCTATCTTCTGGATGAGCCCACCACAGGACTCCATTTTGATGATGTTCACAAGCTGCTGGAAGTTCTTTCAGAACTGGTGAGCCTGGGGAACACAGTCGTCATCATCGAGCATAATCTTGATGTTATCAAGTATTGTGACTATATTATAGACTTAGGTCCTGAAGGCGGTGAGAAAGGCGGCTGGATTGTGGCTCAGGGCGTCCCGGAAAAAGTGGCGGAAGCGGATAAATCCCATACTGGGAAGTTTTTAAGAATAGTCTTTAAAGAAGGCAAAAAATTCCTCGAAAGAGGAACAATGAATGTTTAAAAAGGAGGAAAGATGAGAACACCAAAATCTAACCGGAATGTGATTCTGGGCATATTTTTCGCGCTGTGCATTATGGGCCATTCACTGCTCTTTGCGGATGCACCTGTATCCACAAAAGACTTGGATAAGTTCGGTTGGCACCACATTGGACCGTTCACCTTCTCCGGGAGGATCACCTCATTTGCGGTCCCTAAGGGCCAGAGTCAGACTTATTATGTGGCCACCGCCACGGGAGGCATCTGGAAGACAGATGATGGCGGCATACATTTTGAACCCATCTTCGATAAATACGGACTCATGAGTATGGGGGATCTTGCGGTGGCTCCATCCGATCCCAACATTATTTATGCGGGAACAGGGGAGCCGATGCATGCCCGTTCCAGTGCCCACGGCAACGGCATGTGGAAATCCACCGACGCTGGCAAGACCTGGAAGCATATTGGGCTGGAGCAGAGTTATTTTATCCCCAGAGTTGAAATCGATCCTCAAAACCCGGATATCGTCTACGTGGCTACGGAAGGGAAGCTCTACGACAACAAGATGGACTGCCAGCGGGGTCTTTACAAGACAGTCGATGGCGGAGAAACCTGGACCAAGGTTCTTGACCTCAAGGACAGAGGAGTCGGGGACTTTGTGATGGATCCGAATAATTCGAATATCGTCATTGCTGCCGGTTACAAGACTTTTCGCAGGACATGGACGTTCATAGATAGACAGGAAGGAAATCACCTGTATAAGACCACAG
Source organism: uncultured Eubacteriales bacterium (assembly GCA_964346585.1). Lineage (GTDB taxonomy): Bacteria > Acidobacteriota > Aminicenantia > Aminicenantales > Aminicenantaceae > SOIA01. Next base: position 12,567 of record CAYFVQ010000054.1, read on the forward strand.
ACGGCGGGAAGATCTGGAAGAAATTAACAAACGGGCTTCCGATGAATATTAAGAGCGGATGGAACGGCCTCGATATCTACCCCAAGAACCCGAATATCGTTTATGTCCGGATGGATGAGGTGGTCAACCTGGGTTTAGACGAAAGAGATGGAAGAGCTCTTTTCAGAAGAGGGAGAGTCTTCCGGGATGGTTATTATTTGAATAAATTTAAAGATTTCAAGATTCATCCTCAGATCAAGAGAATGGTCAAATTTAAGCCTGTTGAGTTTGAAAATGAGAGTGACCTTGCAGACAAACTAAATGAGCTGGTCAATGATAGGGAATTCCAGAAAAAAATCGGGGTTGATGTGGCGCCTTTGAATAGAAAAGCCAAGTCGGTTTTCTCGAAGAATGAAAAGATCATAGAGAGCATAGATGAGTTCGAAAAAACTTTGAAGAAAGAAAAAGAATACAATGAGCTCTGCTGGAGGATCAACAGTTTTGTCCTGACAATGCTCTTCGCGGATTCAGAAGGAATCGAGGTTAAGGATGATGTGATCACTGTCACAGATATCGACAGGGTCCAGGTCAATCCGGCTCTTCAATCCCTGGTGAAATTCGATGAAAAGAAAATCAAGGATGAAAAAGAACTGGCCCAGCAGGCCGGAGAGCTACAAAAAGATGAAGGGATGATCGACACACTGGGGATTGACCTGGGGAAATTCAACACAGAAGCAAGAAAAGCGTACAAAGACAGGAAAGACTTCCAACCCATGTTCCAAGAAGTTAGGGGTAAAATCACTGAATTAGAGAACAGAAAGGGAAGATACCAAGTCATCAACAGGCATATCCTCCAGCTCATTTATGCGGATGCTCTGATGTTGCTGGAACCTGTGGAGAAAGCGGGAGTCATCTACCGGTCTGAAGACCAGGGGGAATCGTGGACAAGGATGACCGAATACAAGATCATTGGAGGAAGCGGCGTGGTTAATCAGATTGAAGCGGGCTATGCGGGAAGAATATACGTGGATCCCAATGATGATAAAAAACTGTACACCGTAGAAGTCCGAGTCGCAGTTTCCAAGGACGGCGGAAAGATATTCAGGAACGCCCCTTGGACAGGACGCCATAGGTGTCATGTGGACACGCGCGGCATGTGGATCGACCCGCTTAATTCCAACCATATCCTGAACGGGAATGACGGCGGTGTCAGCGAGACCTGGGACGGAGGAAAACACTGGTCCCAGAAAGAAACGATCAGTGCCCAGCAGTTTTACGACATCTCCGTCGATAACGAAATCCCCTATAACGTCATGGGCGGCACCCAGGATAACGGCTGCTGGATCGGTCCGTCCCGGAACCGAAATCAGTATGGTGTTTATCCAGCGGACTGGACATACCTTCCTTCCGGAGACGGATATTACGTTCTGAGAGATTGGTGGAATCCAGAATACATCTATTTCGAAAGTCAGTTTGGCCGGTCCAACCGGATGAATCTGAAGACAGGTGAAATCATTTCTCTTTCGGTGAGGAACACTCAAGAAGAAAGAGAGGCGGGAAAACCAGCTCAAAGGTACCAGTGGGATTCCCCGATTCATCTTTCTCCCCATAATCCCGGGATTGTCTATGTCTGCTCCCAGCATGTGCATATGTCCAGGAGCCGGGGGGACAGGGATACCTGGGTGACCATCAGCCCTGACCTCACAAAGAATGATAAAGAGAGGATCGAGCTTTCCAAACTGACAAACCTTCAGTATGCCACAATCTACACCTTCCAGGAGTCTCCAGTTGAGCCCGGAGTGTACTGGGCTGGCACAGATGACGGAAACCTGCAGCTGAGCACGGATGGTGGCAAAGCCTGGAAGAACATAACGATGAATTTCTATGATACGAACGGAAATCCGAAAAGAGGAATTAAAGGCACGCGCATTCCCTATGACCGGTGGGTCACAAAAGTCGAGCCTTCTGCCCATGACCTGGAGACCTGCTACGTCACTTACTCAGGATACAGAACACATAACGAGGATAATTCCTACATCTTTGTCACCCGTGATTTCGGAAAGACCTGGGAAGACCTGAGCCAGGGAATGATGAATCCAGTGAGGGACATCGAAGAAGACCCGGATAATCCGGAAGTTCTCTACCTGGCCACTGATTACGGCCTTTTTGTCACCCTGGATAAAGGGAAAACATGGGTAGAGATGTCTTCTTCAGCGCCTGATGCGTTGATCATGGACCTGGATATCCAGAAAAGAGAACGGGATTTAGCCATCGGGACCTACGGCAGGGGCATCTACATCGCAGACATTTTCCCGTTCAAAGAGTTTAAGACAGATGTTTTCGAGAAGGAAGCCTACCTTTTTGATATACAGAGAACGATTAAATGGAACATGCTCGAAAGAAGAGGCCCGACGTACGGAGAATTCGCCCGGGTGAATAATCCCCCGGTCGGGGCGAATATCTATTATTATCTCAAGCAGCAAGCAAAATCCGTGAAACTCGTGGTTAAAGACCTTGGAGGTGCAGTGATACAAGAAAGGAATGGAACGACGGGAGAAGGTATCCATAAAGTATTCTGGAACTTGAGGAGGAGACCAGAACGGAGAGAGGGACAGCAGGCCCGGAGGCGATTTGCTCCATCGGTTGATCCTGGTGAATTCAACGTGACACTGGTTGTCGACGGGAAAGAGGTGGTGACAAAGAAACTTAAAGTTGTCCAGGATCCAATCTTATAGGTATTGCATTCAATTGAAGGGTGAATTTCTGGTCGAGAGAGCCTAGATCGAACAGCTCAGATGAAAGAAGTAAGAGTGTGTGAAAAGTGTGTGATTCTTATCTGTACACTTTGAACTCTGAGCCGATAACATAAGAATAAAGGACAATAGCCAGTGGCGTTTAAAGATATCTTGGGACATGAGCGTGTCAAAAAAATCCTGAGGAAAGCTCTGCAGAAAAAGAAAATTCCAAACTCGGTGCTGTTCTGTGGGCCTGAGGGGGTTGGGAAAGAAGAGATGGCCTTTGTGCTGGCCAAAGCCATTAACTGTGAGCGAAAAAGAGATGATGCCTGTGAAACCTGTGCGTCTTGCAGAGGGATCAATGCGCGGAATTTTCCTGACGTCATGTGGATACAGCCGGAAGCAAACGTGATTAAGATTGAACAGATGCGGACGCTTCGAAAGATCGCTTACCTGAAGCCCATGGTCGGAAAAAAAAGAGTCTTTATCGTGACAGATGTCGAGAAGATGACAGAAGAGGCCGCAAATTCTCTGTTGAAAGTGCTGGAAGAACCTCCTCTTTTTTCTTATGTTATACTTGTGACTCATAATCCCTTTCTCATCATGTCGACGATTAAGTCTCGGTGTCAGATATTGAATTTTCCGCCAGTCTCAAGAGAGAATATTCGGAAAATCCTGATAGAGAAAGGATACGAGGAGGAAAAAGCCAGAGTGATTTCTCGTCTTGTTCGTGGAAACCTCAAACAGGCTTTGAGTTTGGATTGGGAAGATATCCAGGAGAGACGAGAACAGGCCTGGATGCTGTTCCTTTCTCTCATCAACAAGGAAAATTTTGCTCTTTTTTTGAGGCGTTATGCCTTTTCCTATAAAGCACTGGTTAAAGAAGAATGGGAGAAGATATTAGAGATGCTCTCGTCCTTCTGCCGGGACTTGGTGCTCCTCAAAGAGAAAAGTGATGTTGACCTGTTGATGAATCCGGATTATGAGGAGAAAATAAGGAAGGCAGAGGAGCTGGTGAGCCTGGATTGGCTGATCAAATGCCTGAAAAGGATAGATACCGCCATCTATGGCCTGAACAAGAACCTCAATGTCAATCTGCTCGTCAGCTCATTTTTTGCCAACTTTAAGGAATGGGAATATGCCTGAAATCGTGTGTGTTCTATCTGAACTTTCTGGAAAAATATCCAGAGCGAAAAAGGGAAAAGAGGAGCTGAAGCGGGGAGATCTCTGTATCGTTGAGTCAGAATTGGGTGGAGATTTGGCTGTGGTCATAGACGATTCTAGCCAAGTCTGCGCGCATCAAAAAGCATCCAAAGATGCCGTGAATGTTATACGCCTGGCCACAGAAGAGGACAAGAAAAAATTCAAGTGGTTACGGAAAAAAGAGAAAAAGGCCTTTGATTTTTGTCTGAGTAGGATCAAAAGCAGAAATTTGCCGATGAAATTAGTCAGGGTTCGTTACTTTTTCAACGAAAAAAAGGGAATTTTTTATTACACGGCGGACGGTCGTATTGACTTCAGACAGCTGGTTAAAGACTTGGCCAAAGAGTTCAAGATGCGGATTGAGATGCGTCAGGTGGGAGTCCGGGATGAAGCCAAAATGGTTGGAGGTTTGGGAGTCTGCGGGCGCTCACTCTGCTGTTTCAGCTTTATGAAGAATTTTGAGCCTGTGACAATCCAGAAGGCTAAAAAGCAGCAGATTGTCATCAACCCTAAAAAAATATCGGGCCTGTGCGGCCGATTGATGTGTTGCCTTGCGTTTGAGGATGAGAGCCGGGGGCGGATGTACACAGAAGAAGAAAAAGTCGAAGAAGACTGAAAACAAACTAATGGGAGATGAATAAAAAGGGGGGAGGGTTTTATTCGGGGTTGTGAATCTTGAATTCAACCCGGCTTGAGACAGATATCAGGGTTCCTTCGGCGGAGTAAGCCTTCACCTGCCAGGAATATTTCTGCCCTGATGCCAAGGACTTTTTAATGTTTTCAGGGAGAAAGATAAAATTCTCTATTGTGGCAGCATCCCACACCACATTGCCGTTGTCATAGATGTAGATTTTATATTCGACATCTTCACCCATCTTTTTCCACTCGAACTTTGAGGGGACTGTTTCTGACTCCCAGATAGGAGATATGAGTGTTATTTTGCCCCCTCTCACAGCGTCATCATTAATGAAGAACTGAGGTGAGGTGGGCTTAAGCATAGGGAGAACACCGAACACTATGACTGCGATCAATGCGGCTGAAACAGCCACCGTTGTCCATTGCCTGGGAGTGAGGAAAGAAGTGACTTTTTCCCACCATGTTTCTCCCTTAGCGGCTTCGGCCACGTATTCATCTTTGAATATTTCTTGGCCTTTATATTTAATGGCAGCAACGAGTTCATCCCTTTCCACCATTTTTTCAAAACACGAAGGGCAGTTAAAATAATGCTCTTCAAATGTATTTTTTTCATCCTCGGCGAGCCGATTCAGTAAATAATTGTCAATGTTTTCTTCGAATTTACAGTTCTTCATAGCTTTTTCCTCTCAAATTAACTTCATAAATTTAGTCGTAAAACGACGCAAAAAATGGAAAAAAATCACGTTTTTATCAACTTTTTTAGAAGTTTTTGGGAATAATTCACGCGTTCGCTCACTCTCCTGGGAGAAATACCCAGTTTTTGAGCCACTTCTTCCCTTGAAAGGTCTTTATAATAATAAAGGTACAAAACCTCCCTGTATTTAGGTTTTAATTTTTTGATCGCTGTGGCAATCATTTCCGCTCTTTCTTTGTTTTCGATTTGCTCCTCGGGAGCAGGATAGGAAGCCGGCTCTGGGACATGTTTCAGGACTTTACTTTTTTGTCTGATGTAATCAATGATCCTGCGGCTGGTAATGGTGTAGATGAATGTTCCGACCGAAGATTCTCCTCTGAACTCCCCTTTTTTTATTTTTTCGATGACGTTGGTGATGATTTCGTTCGCCACATCTTCACTATCTGGATTAAACGCTCCCAATGATTTTTTCACCCGAAA
>CAYFVQ010000055.1:0-2620 GCA_964346585.1 uncultured Eubacteriales bacterium
TCCATCAGGGATGAAATCAAGATCAATGACTCGAGCAGGCACTGTCTCGATCCCTATTTTTTTAGCCTCCTGAAAGAGGTGATTGTCAAATTCAACCCTCCTGCAGGCATAAGAGGGATTGTGCTCACCAGAAAGTTTAATGACATTGTTATCCGAATAAATAAAATAGCCATTGATCTTCTTTTGAATGATGTGCTTAGGGAAAGGAATTCCTAATTGCTGTTCCATAATTCTATCTAAAGGCGGAGAAAGGACTCCAAGGCATTGATTATAATAGATCTTTTTTTCAAATCGCTTGCCCTCATAGACAACAATCCTGGGATCTATTCCTTTTTGAATCGACATTTTCTTAAGCTTAATCGCACAACTTGCTCCGGCCGGACCACCTCCAATAACTACCACAACATCATGACTTTTTAGGGGATTCAGGGAACTTGGCATCGGCTGAACTTAGACCATTTCTTTCTATAAAATGTTTAAACTTTTGAAAAAGCAGAGTTATTGTATTGAATAGCAGAGAGATTTGCAATCTTATGTTCAGTGAAATTTTGAATATGTCTTTATAAGGAATATTGCCAGTGAACATATTCCAGAGAATCAATCTCAGTTTTCTTGAGGAGCCTTTATCGGGCGTTCTTTTTGCCAGAGATAAATGTGATTGAGTGAGCAGGGGGATGGAGGAGATTATGTCGTTTATCGAGAAAAGTAGCTGTCCGTAAGTATTGTCCTTAATGATAAGCTTTTTTGCCTGTTTGTAGTAAGAATGAGAAATTGAAGATGTGCTGATCCCCGTGCAAAATGCAGTATTTGCTGCCAGCTGTGCGGTGATAAAAGCTGATTCAATCCCGTTCTTGTAGTGTCTTGAGAAACTGGCATCCCCGATCATTATCAATCGATCGGTAAAGGGTTTTTTAGATGGAGAGATGGCTATTCTCGGGTAACAAAAACAGTGAGGCTTGAGGTGTGGTATCTTTTTTCTTATCTCCTCGAGAGCAAGAAATTCTTGAAGAAAGTCTTTTGTGGCATTCTGATGTCCAATTAATGTTATGGTGATATAGTCTCCTTTGGGAATAACTGTCGCATACCTTATCGCTTTTGATTTTGGCATATAAACATGTATTGTGTTTCCAAAGTATTCAAGGATTTTTTCTCGGTCCAGTTTTAGCTCAGCTTGATAGGTTATAAGGGTCGAGGGCGGATAGTAGCCAAAGCCGAGCGCTTGAATTTTTTTCATCAGATATGTGTTCACTCCAAAGGCGCCCACCACTAAATCGGCCTCAAATTTTTGTGATTTTTCTTTATCTCCGAAGTGTAAGCCTAAAAGTTCTTTTTTATTCCTGGGTAATTTGATTTCCCATACTGGCTGATTAATGACTTTTGCGCCTCTGTCCTGAACCCAGCTCAGGAGAAAATCATCAAAGCTGATGATATCTGGAAACGTCGAAAATCTCGGTCCGTTTCCTCTAAAAACAGTGGCTATAGTATTATTCTCATTTTCCGCACAGGAAAGGAGAAGGCTATTGCCGTTGACATGAAGACAGTATCCGTCCACTCTGTTGATTATCCTTTCCTCGGGGAGAAATATTCCTTCATCTTTCAGTTTTTCGTTTAAGCTTTCAGCAATAACGCCGGCACAGAGGTTGCAGCCGCGTGGGCCCCGTTGCAGAAAATCTTTACCGTCGAAGATTGTGATGGATATGTTAATTCCTTTTTCGATGGCCCATTTCTGGGCGAAATGGGCAAAGAAGGAACCAGCCGGTCCTCCTCCGATGATGGCGATTTGAGATCCATCTTTGAGTACAAGATCCTGTTTCACAAAACTTATTATACTACATTTTATATTGAAACTATAAGATTAATAAAGATATAATATTCTATAATAAAGTCACTTTTATTGGATTTGAGAGAGGATTTGGAATGCGAAGATTATTGGTTTTCAGTGTTGTTCTGAGTTTGGGATTGATCAACTATGCTTCTGCCCAAGCATGTGGCCCTGGCTGTCCAGTCTGTTCTGGTTCAGGCAAAGGCACAGGAGCTTTGTTACCCTCAGGAACCTTGATTTCCACAGGGATGTTCATTCCAGAAGGCGAGGATGAAACGGGTGTTTTCAATCTACACGCTGGAGTGACTCCATGGCTTGATTTAGGCTTTGGCTATACAGTTGAAGCAAAAAAGCTCATATGGAGCGTGCGCCTCCAGCCGGTTGCTGAGGGAGAATCCTCTTGGAGGCCTGGACTTATCCTGGGAACGGGCAGCGTGCAGACTGGAGGAAGTGATCAGTCAGTATTTATTCAGTTCACTAAGGCTATTGATCTCAGTGAAGCATTCTCTGCCCGGTTTTCAATTGGGGTGGCTGGCCTGTTGCCGGATATGGATCGAGGCTATTTCTTAGCGAATTTAACTATGACTGTCACAGAACACTGGAGTCCTTTCTTAAACTATGATGGTCAAAATTTCCACTTGGGTTTATCCTGGATACCGACTGATACGTTATTCATCGCAGCTTATTTTGTTGAAATGAAGACTCCAGCTGTTTTGGTGGGCTACCGATGGATTTTTTAGTGAAACAACATTTCTAAGAATAAACTAGGAGGAAAAGAAGATGAAATCAAGGATCAGC
>CAYFVQ010000056.1:0-9553 GCA_964346585.1 uncultured Eubacteriales bacterium
AAAACCGTTTGAAGGCGGAGCGGGCATGGTTCCTCACCGAAGAGGTGAGGAGAGCGGAGCCTGAAACCGAGCCGCTTTTGACTCGCTGGGGCAAAAGTGGCGTGTTTTCCGAATCCACTATCCTGAGCTTTCTCAAACAGTCCTCGGGCCCGACTCCGTCGGATTCCCTCCAAGGAAAACATCGTTGCGGAGAAACGATGTTTGGGGGTTCCAAGGGGGTATGTCCCCTTGGTCGCAGGGCAGGAGTTATGGTCCTGCCCGAGAAGGGGAGGCAGAGAGCCGTAAGCGTAGCGAGGCGAGCGTTGGAAGGGGTAAAGCGAAGCTGTTCCCCCTCCAAAGAGAGTCGGGAAGGCTAAATCTTCCGATGTCGCTCAATCCATCTCCAAATGCTCTATTCTTTTCTGTGCTCTGCTGCGATACCTTCACGGTTTTGGAAATGCTGTGAATGAAAAGTCGTGTGGAAAAAATTATCGTTTCTCTTTTTATATGGTTTGTGATGAGATAGAATAAAAATCACTACATCTTCAGGAAAAAGGAGGTCGAATGCAAATGCCGCGTAAAGAAATCAACAGAATGGGGATAATCTTTTTCTTGTTTTTGAGCGTATCCCTTGTTTCTTTCTCCTCTGAGACGAACGATTCCTTTCAGATCGGACAACTCAAGGTCGGTCCAGGGGAAGCGAAATCCGGAAACCTATCTGTTCCTGAGAAAGAGGGTATCGGCAGCTTTATTCCTGTGACTGTCATCAATGGTTCAAAAAAAGGGAAGGTATTGGCTCTTGTCGCAGGTGTTCACGGTTATGAGTACCCTCCTATACTCGCTCTCTATCGAATAAAAAAAATGATCGACCCTCAGACATTATCCGGCACAATAATAATGGTCCACATCGCGAACATCCCTGCTTTCCAGAAGAGGATCATCTATTACAATCCCTATGATTGGAAGAACCTGAACCGTGTCTTCCCAGGGGATCCTGAAGGGACACTCAGCCAGAGGATTGCTTATGTATTGACAGAGGAGGTCATCAAGAAGTGCGATTTCCTGATAGACCTTCACTGCGGGGATGGGAATGAAGCTCTTATTCCCTACACCTACTGGATGGCCAGCGGGGATGAGGAAACGAATGAGATCAGCAAAAAAATGGTGCTCGCCTTTGGAATAAAATACATCATAATCGACAAAACGCGCACAAAAGACATTACTGATTCCAAGTACATGGGGAACACCGCTATCCTTCACTCCAAACCCGCCATCACCACAGAATCGGGGTATTTGGGCACGACGGATGAGGTATCTGTTGTCCGGAACATCAAAGGGATTCTCAACGTCATGAAGCTGTTTCGAATGATTGAAGGTGAACCTGATCTGGTTTCTGACCCGGTTTGGATTGACCGATATGAGGTCGTCTACTCTTCGCATGACGGTCTGTTTTATCCCCAGACGACAATGGGTTATTATGTCACTCAAGGACAGAACGTGGGGTACATCACAGATTACTTCGGGAACATCAAGCAAGAGCTTCGGGCTCCGTTCAGTGGTATCGTTCTTTATGTTATCAATACACCTCCGATCAACAAAGGAGAGCCTCTGTTTGAAGTGGGACGAGTGAAGGAGGAATAAAGCCGTTTTTGTTCCGGTTGGATGATGCCAGGAGTAGACTGAGGCGGACAAGGGATCCTTCAGAGAAACGCTGAATCCAGAAGCAAGAGAAAATAGGAAAATTTTGTGAGACTGAAAGGCGCAATCTTCGATATGGATGGTACAGTCGTCGATGTTACCTATGACTGGGGAAAAATAAAGGCTGAATTGGAGACGCAGGGAAAACCGATACTGACGTACATTGAAAGCCTCGACGAGCCTGAGCGCTCAGAGAAATGGAAAATCCTAGAGAGATTTGAATCAGAGGCCACACAAAAAGCGAAGCTGAAGCCAGGGATGTGCGAATTCCTCAATTTCTTGAGCAGGAGAGGAGTGAAAAAAGCCCTGGTGACGAATAATTCCCGGAAGAATGTCTCGTTTCTTCTGGAAAAATTCAATCTGGAATTTGAATGTGTCATATCGCGTGAGAGAGGACTCTGGAAGCCTTCAGGGGCCCCTATCCTTGTTGCCTTAAAAGAGCTCCAGCTGAATAAGCAGGAATGCTTTGTCGTGGGGGATTCTCATTTTGATGTTCGAGCAGCCGAAGAAGCGGGCATCCCTCTCATATTCATTCTGAGTGAGGACAGGGAGAGGTTCGACAAGATGAATGCAGAGGTGTTCAGTTCTGTAGAAGCACTGCGGACAAAAATGGTAAAATTGTTAGAGAAGAAAAACGGATGAACCATGATCATCTTCTTGTTTTTTGTTTCCCGACTTTCTGATTTTATCTAAGGCTCGCTCAAAATGCGAAAGGGCAGGAATGAGGTTATTTTCTTTAGGCCTGACTGCGGGAAAGAGTGATCATTCCATTCAAAGGAGAAAAAATGAACATACCGATTTATCAAGTGGATGCCTTCACGGATAAACTTTTTGGCGGGAATCCGGCTGCGGTGTGTCCTCTGGAGAAGTGGCTGAGCCCGGAGCTTATGCAGGACATTGCTGCAGAGAACAACCTTTCCGAGACCGCTTTTTTCGTAAGGAATGATGAGATTTTTGAGCTGCGCTGGTTTACACCCACAATAGAAGTGGACCTCTGTGGGCATGCAACTCTGGCCTCGGCTCATGTGCTTTTTAACCATCTGGATTATAGTGAGGAGCAAATAACCTTTTCTACAGTGAGCGGAGAGCTCATGGTGACAAGAGAGAACAACCGCCTCATTCTGAATTTTCCTGCCACACCTCCGTCTCCGGCTGAGATAAAAGAAGAATTGATCCAGGGATTGGGCATGAGCCCGATTGAAGTTCATAAATCAAGGGATTATCTGGCTGTGTTCGGAAACGAATCCGACATTCTCTCACTCAAGCCAAACTTCGATATTCTCAGAAAATTAGATTGTCTGGGAATTATTGTCAGCGCCAGAGGGGAAAACTGCGATTTTGTCTCCAGGTTCTTTGCTCCGACGGCTGGGATCGATGAAGACCCGGTCACAGGTTCGGCCCACACCACATTGATCCCTTTCTGGGCAGAGAGGCTGAAAAAGAATACTTTGCATGCTTTCCAGCTTTCCAGGAGGAAGGGTGAACTGTTCTGTGAGTATGCGGGGGACAGAGTCAAAATTGGAGGGCATGCCGTGACTTTTTTTGTGGGGGAAGTCAGCCTTTAGCAGATTAAGGGGACGTTCCCCAAGGTGCCACCTTAGCTCAATTATTCTTCTATTTTGACCTATCTTTTAAGGGATAATGAATTGGATATGGGCAAGGTAGACTAAGGTGGTACCTTGGGGAACGTCCCCATTGGTAATTTAATCCTGTATTTCGCAAGTGTTTGTTTTCCTTGATCATTCTCGAGGATAACATAGACATATTCGTCCTTTATTATGAGATTGGACGGGCTGCCGAATTTCAAATTATCGCCAATTTCAATCTTTCCGCTATAAATGTACTCTCCATTTTCTGAAAATATATCGATCTGCTGAGAGGTTGTCCTCGGTCCTATGTTTGTTATGGCATAGCTATAAATATATCCATTGATTAAATCTATATGACTGAAATAAGTCATCTCATCAGGCAATTGAGTTATGATTTTCTCGACTCTTTCTTCAGGAATTTTCGAATTGGCGAAATGATTACGCTTTTCTTCAGTGGAGGCGGTCATTCTTATTCTGTCGAGACTGAAAGATGATAAGATTTCACCGGCCTTATTCGCAATGAAAATCTTGTATTGGTCGCTACGACCGAACACCATTTTTTTTCCGTCATAAGCAAGTCTCACTTGAGGAGTCAGACCGAAAATCATAATCATCGGGCCCTGGAATGAATTTTCGCTATTAGTCACCGGTTCTGAAAAATCCAAAAGTATTTTATCTTTGCTGGAAATCATATCGAATATTACCAGCTTTTTTTCATTGACCGGCGATTGGGGGAGGTTAGGAGCATATATAAATTCATTCTCATTAAGAAAGAAAAGCGGGAAACGAAGGAAAAGATTGTTTTCTACAGCATATTCAAAAGTGCCGTCTTGAGAAAAAAAATGAAGTTTATCCGGAGTAGCCAAAACGATTTTTTCTCCGGCTTGAAAGCGGTTGAGATAGCGGGACAGTTGCCCCTTCTCGTTTCCTTGAGGTGCGAATTTTTTTATGAAATGCCCTTTGTCATTAAATATGTAGCTGATATTATGTTCAAAATCCCGGACATAGATGTATTTTTTATCTGAAACCAAGAGTTCAGCAATCCGGCCGAAATCATCATTCCCTGCCTTATTCGTTTCCCATATTTTTTCAGGATAAAAATTCCACTCTCCTTTTAATGGATTATCTTTCATAGAGGTTTGGCCGGACAATATAAGGATTGGAATGAGAATCCATGCATACAACAAGATTTTCTTCATTTTTCTCTCCTTAAATGTATTTCATTAAATGTATTTCACTATATAAAAATGAATTCAATAGTAGATGAATGTCGACACCATTCATAAAAATTACTTAAGGATGAAGAAAGTCTAAGATTATCAATTCCTTACAGGAGTTATGTTCTATAAATTGTTACTCGGGATGTGGAGAAAGACCGTTTCTGCGCGGGAGTTTGCCTCGATATTGGGAAGGAGTCAGGCCAGTGATTCTCTTAAAAGCTCTGTTGAACGAAGTTTTGGTGCTGAATCCTGCTTCAAAGGCGACTTGAAGAATTGTGGTTTCATTCTGATTGGACTGAGACAGCTTTTTTTTCACTTCTTCGATGCGGTAGAAATTGACCAGTGAGGGAAAAGATTTATTTATTTTCTGATTGATAACCCAGGAAAGCTGATGGGGAGTGATCTTTAACCTATCCGATAATGATATGAGTGACAGTTTTTCATCCCGGTAGATTTTCTCGATTTCAAGGAGATAGTAGAGTCTTTTTTCAATCTCTTCGGCCAGCTCTTGGTCGAGGAGATCTTTCCTCTGGATTCTATTTCGCTTTTTCCTTGATTTTATTATCAGTATTAATCCTATAAGCACAATGGTCAGAAAGGACATCGAGATTAATATCACATTAAAATGTTTGTATAAGAAAATCAGAATTTTGGCTTTTTTTCGGTCTTGAAACGCAAGCACATATTTTTTTCCCTTATAGATTTTAATACTGTCCTTAGCAAGGTCGATATTGAGTTCATTATCTGTTAGAATCGCCGCTAGAGCTTGATCCCATGGAACCTGCTGCATGTGATAGGTTCCCTGAACTTTTATTGTTGGATCGAGATCAAAACTGAAACCGCTGACGAACTCCAGATGATCGATCATTTCATCAATGCCCGCATTCGAGAAAATGAAGTCGATCTTTTTCCCGGAATAGGAATGTGTTTGTATATTTTTTATCAATCTTTCCGGAGTGAAGCTGTCGTCCTGCTGAGGTTGGCAAAGATGGGGAGAATGTAGTAAAAGACAAAACAGGCAGATTAATAAAATACGGCTCTTTGAAGAAAAAAAACCTTCACTCATAATACATTCTCTTAACATTATATAGACATAATTCCGGACTATCCATGAGAATTTCGTTGTTACAGTTGTAGTCTGTAAAAAATTCTCAACTCAGTTGGTCAGTACTCTGTTTCCTAATCTTTTAATATGAACAGGAAATTCAAAGTTTTCTTGAACAAATGAAGGCTGAAAACAGCAGGTAAAAAATAAAATTGATGAATTTTATTTCAGAAATTTATTTATAGTCAAAATCTTGATCCCTTTTAATACTTTCCAATTTTTTTAATCTTTCAACTGCATTTGTATTTTCGGGATTCAGTTCAATAGATTTTTTGTAATATTTAATAGCATTTTCATAATCCTCATTCTGCATGTAAGCTTCAGCCAGGCTGTCGTATGCATTCCATGAGTCCGGATAGGCCAGAATATTCAGTTTAAAAAGTTCAATAGATTCTTTTATTTTGCCATTCCGAATGTAATTATAGCCTAAAGCGTTGATTTTATTTTCATTAAAAGGAATTTCTTTTATCCCGTCTTTCCGCATCTTTTCAAAATGTCGAAGGGCCTCTGCCGGACCTTTGTTGTGGATAATGTTAAGAAAATCAGATGATTTCAGGAAATTCAGGACAAGCCTGTTAAATTCATCCGGCTTCTCCAGAGGGACAAGATGAGCGGTATTTCTGATGACCACTCTTTCTGAATCTTTTATTCCTGCTTCTATCGCCCCGGCATGAGAATGAACATCGGGTATGTCGTATTCACCCACAACTATCAAAACGGGTACATTAATTTCCCCAAGCGCACCGAGTGCGGGACGTTTTGGACCTGTGTCCAATCTGTTTTTTCTAAAATCATAATTGTGCGGGTTTTCCATCATTAGCTTCAGAGCTTTTTGTTTTGCCTCTTTGTTTTCAGAATATATTGTATAAGGATCCCTTTTAAACATGTAGTCGATGAGTTTTTCAGGATTAGCAAAATCGGCGGCATCTAACCTTCCTCCCCTTGATAAAAAATGATCTGTATACCCATAACCGCTGACAACTGCCCCCACCAGCACAAGAGATGTCACTTTATCAGGGTATTCAAGGGTAAAATCAATGGATAATCCTCCACCGGCGGACATGCCGAAAACAGCCGCTTTTTCAACATGACAGAAGTCGAAAACTGAATTCAGATCTTCCACGTTTGAATAAGACTTTTCCGGAAATGACGACTTGCCATAGCCGCGCCTGTCATAACGGATCACTTTGTAATTTTCCGCAAAAGTATAAAACTGCGCATCCCAGGTTACATTATGCAGACTGCCATCATGAACAAGAACAATAGCATCTCCTTTTCCCGCCATTTCATAATAAATTTTTCCACCTTCGACATCCATAAAACCTGACTCAACTTTGGATGGCGTATTTATGATCGAATTTCCGCTTTTTGAATCAGATGGTCGAGCAAAAATAAAACTTACTGCCAAAACAATGATTAACACAGATTCCGCAATTCTCAATTTCATTTATCTACTCCCTTTTAAGGTTTTCAATGACTATTGTGCTTACCCAATAAATATCCATGTATTAAAGATAAGAATTTTATTTTTGTGAATGCGACAAATCTCTTATAATTTTCTCCAATTTCCATCCTCTGATAACCTGGAAAAAGTGTATCACATTCAAAACAGCACGTTCAAAAGTAAACAAGATAGATAAAACAGCTTTTCCTCTAATTTAAACGGAGAGCCTCTCCGTTTGAAAAAGTGACCAAGGAGGAGTATGTTTTCAAAACTTCCTCATTTTAAGCGGCTCTTCTGTTCTTCCTTTTTTTGAAACCGGGTGCTTGGTGTGACCTTGTCAGTAAAGATCATGGCATCGAGATGAATGGGCCAGACGGCATCCATCAACGCATGCCCGAGCGGACGGGATTTCATTTTTTGATTGAGCCAGTGCTCTGAGTCCTTCCTGATCCCTTTAAAATCAATAAACAGCATCTCTTGTCCTGTCCGGTGGCAGAGCTCTTCCAGGCTGTTTTCTGGAGCTGCAGGAATGTCATACGGTTGTTTTAAAAAAACATTTCCGGCTGTTCCCTCGAAAGCGGAGAATCCTATGGAATAGACATCATCCTCCAGTTTTTCGTACACGGGATGCCCCATGGTGATAAGGCCCTCGTAGCTCAGATTGGGATTATTTGTCTGGACTTGATTTATCCTGCGCATGTTGTGCAGTGTGGCTGCCCAGACGATTATTTTTTGTTCGGGAAAGGCCTTTTCCACCAGCCAGAGAAGGTTTTCTGCCATGGCAGCATCCCGGACATTGTTGTCCAGGACTGTCCGTTTCTCTCCAGATAGCATTTTTTCGATCATTCCAAAGTAAGTCCTGTAGCCTCTGAGGATTTTTTTCATGAAGTCGATCTCTCCTCTGCTGTGATAGGGAGCCAGCTTAGCCTGTGAGTCCAGAATTGTTCTCAAGAGAATTTCCATGTTTTTTTTATGAATGGACCGCTTTTCCTCAGGCATGCTTCGCAGTTTCTTTGCATCTAAGGCTTCCTTGAAAAGGTCCCAACCTTCTTCTTCCAATCCTGTCATCTGAGCTTTACTGAAAAATGTTTTGATATCAGAGAGAAAATTTTCTGCGGATTGAGCAGTGGATAATTGGCAGTCAAATCCTGCCATGATTAATGATCTCGGGCTGCCATAGGTCGATCGGGCATAGGCAAACACAGGATGCACCTCTTTACTCAGCCCCCAGATAGGAAAGATTCCTGTGGAAATGGCTTCTTCGAGGGGAATATCCGCATGGAGAGCGGCCTCCATACGGCGGCAGTCATACAGCCCGGATTCCCAGGCGAGCACATCGAATCCCATGACCTGGTGCAGGAACCGGACAAGCCGGGCCTTGAGCAAAAAGACATTCCCATCGCCGTGGCTCTGTTCTCCGAGGAGTACAAGTCTGGCATATCCGATCTTGTCCACAAGCGGCATGAGGTCAGAAAAGTCTTCATCATCCGGAGTTATGGTTCGGATGGGAAGGGCATGATCCTTAAGCCACTGGACTTTGGCTTCAGAGTCTGTTTTTCCGGTCTGGGCCTTCAGGATGAAACAAAAAGCCAAAATGAGTAAAATTCCAAATAAACGGCCGTGTTTGTTTTTAGCCTCTTGCATGGTGTGCCCTCCTTGACTGTCATGCGAGATTCACTGTGCATACTCGTGATTCCCTTATTCAGTTTCTTCATACGGAAATATCCGGTTTTAGATATCTGGGAATCCTCATTTATCATAAACCTTAAGGTTCGTAGTACCGATGGATACCCAGCCTTTAGGGGACATTCCCCAAGGAGACACCTTATTGTTTGTCGGATACTTTGTTGAACTCAAGAAAATAGAAACTACCGAGTTTTTTTCTTTTCATCAGATAATAATGGTATAAGGTGTCCCCTTGGGGAACGTCCCCATAAACTTCACTCATATCTCAGGCTTTCTGCCGGATTCAATAAAGCCGATTTTATGGTCAGAAATGATACAGTCAAGAAGGCAACCAACAAAGAGAGGACAGTACACAGAATAAAAACACCGACTCCGATGTTTATTGGATAGGAGTAAATAAAATGGATTATCCAATTCATTAAAAAGTAAGCAATGGGGATGGCAATGATGTTGGCGATGACGACCAGTTTCATGAAGTCCTTAATGAGCATTTGAACGATCCCAGAGACCGAAGCTCCGAGCACTTTTCGGATGCCGATTTCCTTTATTCTTCGTTCAATGGCATAGGATGAGAGCCCGAATAATCCCAGACAAGACAAAAATATTGCCATTGTTCCCAGAGCGCCTGTCAATTGAGCCGTTCTGTCGCCGCTATTCATGTCTTGGAATGCATTCTCCAGAGTCTCATACTCAAGGGGCTGGTTCGGAACTAGAACGTTCCATTGATTCTCCATGTATTCAGCAGCACTGGAAATTTTATCTGGAGAAGAAACTTTTACATAAACAAAATTGAGGCCATCCGGATCCAAATAAAGTACAGCCGGAGTAATTT
>CAYFVQ010000057.1:0-23513 GCA_964346585.1 uncultured Eubacteriales bacterium
CCGGCAGAGCGAAAAAGTCAATTTCGTCGTTTAAGCTTCGTAAAGGGCATGCCATTGCCTGCTACGTGACTTTACGAGGCAAGAGGATGTACGAGTTTTTTGACCGTCTGGTCAATATCGTCCTCCCCCGAGTGAGGGACTTCAGGGGTGTTTCTCCACGTGCGTTTGATGGGCGTGGGAATTACACCTTGGGGATGAGAGATCAGCTGGTTTTCCCAGAGATCGATTATACAAAGGTCGAAAGACAGCGAGGCATGAATATAACGATCGTCACTTCTGCGAAAACCGATAAAGAAGGCCAAGCCCTTCTTCAAAAACTAGGAATTCCTTTTGGAGAAGCATAGGAAGGGAAAATGAGTCGAAAATCATCTATGGCAAAATACTTAAGAGAACCAAAATATGCGGTCAGGAGGAAAAGACGCTGCCGGATATGCGGTCGCTCAAAAGGGTATTACCGGAAGTTTGATATGTGTCGATTGTGTTTTCGAGAGCTCGCACTCAAAGGCGAAATACCAGGAATAATAAAAGCATCATGGTAATATTTTGGAAAGGATGAGATTATGAGTTTAACCGATCCCATAGCCGATATGCTGACGAGGATAAGAAATGCGGCAAAAGTCAGAAAGAAAGACGTGAGCATCCCTTCTTCGCGGATGAAGGTTGAGATAGCTAAAGTCTTGAAGGATGAAGGATATATAAAAAACTATAGAGTGATGGGAGATAAAAAGCAGGGAGTTCTGAGCATTACTCTCAAGTACACAGATGACCGGCAATGCGTTATCACTGGGCTGAAAAGAGCCAGTCGGCCAGGGTGTCGCGTGTATTGTAAGGCGGACTCGATCCCTAAAATCCTGGGTGGGCTGGGAATCGTGATTTTATCCACATCCACTGGAGTCGCCACTGGGAAAAAATGCGAAGAGCTTGGCGTTGGAGGAGAAGTTTTGTGTTATATTTGGTAACTGAGATAAAGAAGGAAATGTAAGATGTCTCGAGTCGGAAAACAGCCCATAGTTTTAGCGGATGGAGTGAAAGTGAACATCTCCCCAGAAAAAATCGAATTCGAGGGTCCTAAAGGAAAACTAACGTCGCCTTTGCTTCCCGGGATCAAGGCGGAGATGAAGGATAACCAACTGACACTCACTCGATCGGATGATTCTAAAGAGCATCGGTCCTCGCATGGCCTGTGCAGGAGTTTAGCCTTTAATGCGGCAGTTGGCGTTTCAACCGGATTTTCTAAGCAGCTGGAGATAGTCGGCGTGGGGTATCGAGCCAAGCTGGATAAAGGCAAGTTGGAGCTCAGCCTGGGATATTCCAAGCCCGTCTTGTATGAAATTCCAAAGGATGTTGAGGTTGTTCTGGAAAAGCCGACGTTGATCACTGTTAAAGGAATTGATAAACAGCGCGTGGGCCAAATCTCAGAAGAGATCCGCAGTTTTCGCAAACCTGATCCCTACAAGCTCAAAGGGATTCGCTATGTGGGCGAGCGTTTGATAAAGAAAGAACGTAAGGCGGTGGTGGCCGGTGTATAAAGATAAAGTCACGATAAAGAAAATTGCAAAGGATCGAATCCGAAAGAGGATTCGAAAGAAGATCCAGGGAACTTCTGACAGACCCAGGGTTCATGTCTTTAAGAGCAACCGCTATGTGTACACGCAAGTCATTAATGATGAAGATGGTCTGATTCTGGCTACCGCCTCAACCTTAGAGAAAGAATTTAAACAGAAAAACAAGAATTTCAAGAACGTTGAAGCCTGTCAGATGCTCGGTGAGATGCTGGTCAAGCGGTTGAAAGCGAAAAAGATCGAAAATGTGATTTTTGACAGAGGAGTGTATCGCTATCATGGCCGTATCAAGGCTTTAGCTGAAGCCATGAGGAAAGGTGGCCTCACTTTTTAAAAGGCAAATCAAGGAGGATAAGGAGTGGCTGAAGAGGAAAAAAAAGAAGAATTAAGAGAAGAGCCAAAAAAAGAAGAACCAGAAGATAAACCCCAGGAAGAAGTCGTCCAGGAAAAGACCGAAAAGCCTGAAGAGGCCAAAAAGAAAGAGGAAGACGAAAAAAAAGAAGAAGAGAAAAAGGAATTACAGGAGGAAGCAAAGAAGGAGGAAGAGGAGGAAGTCGAAGAAGAAATCGAACTTAAAGACCAGGTGATTTCCATCCGAAGAGTCACCAAGGTCGTCAAGGGCGGGAAGAATCTCAGTTTTTCGGCGCTGGCCGCAGTGGGAGACGAAAAGGGCACAGTCGGGATCGGAAAAGGAAAAGCCAGAGAGGTACCCATGGCCATTGCCAAAGCTGTGGAAGATGCAAAAAAGAAAATGATAAAAGTGCCTCTGGCCGATACAACGGTTCCTCATTTTATAAAAGGAGAAGCCGGAGGCGGTGTGGTTATCCTTCGGCCGGCATCAAAAGGAACGGGCGTCATTGCGGGTGGGGCGGTGCGAACCGTCATGGAACTGGCCGGCATTAAAGATATTTTAACAAAATCAATACGAAGCAATAATCCTGTGAGTGTGGCGCATGCCACGATGAATGCACTAAAGAGATTGAAGGACCCGGATACAGTTTCAAAAAATAGAGGAAAGGCAAAGGATAGGATATGGCAGTAAAAAAGCCTCAGGCGGACAAGGCTCAGACCAAGGTGAGTCAGAAACCGAAATCGGCAAACGTCAAGACTGAGGAAAACTTTCTCAAGGTGAAACTGGTCCGCAGCGTTGTCGGACGTCCGAGAAAGCAGAGGGAGGTCGTGAAAGGACTGGGATTACGGAAGATGAGCTCAGAAGTCATCCGGAAAGACTGTCCCGAGATCAGGGGAATGATCAATAAAGTCGCCCACTTAGTTCAAGTGGAAGCGGTGGAGAAAAAATGAATTTAAGTAATCTTCATCCAGCCAAAGGTTCCAAAAAGACCAGGAAAAGAATCGGGCGAGGCCCAGGTTCCGGGTATGGCAAAACAGCCGGCCGTGGGACAAAAGGACAGAAGTCTGGCTCTGGATACTCACGCAAGCGTGGATTTGAAGGGGGGCAGATGCCTCTTCATCGAAGACTCCCGAAAAGAGGTTTCACCAATATTTTTAAGAAGGAATACAGCGAAATCAACCTGGATAGGTTAGGTCAGATACGAAAACAAGAAATCAAACTTAAGGATTTGAAAGCGGCGGGCATTATAAAGAAAGAATCAGAAACCATTAAGGTTTTAGGAAGAGGGGATATTTCCTCATCCAAAACCATCCATGCCCATAAATTTTCTCGCTCGGCTTTGAAAAAGATTGAGAAAGCGGGAGGGAAGGCAATCCTTATTGGACGTGAATAATGTTAGAAAGCATTCGGAACATATTCAGCATCCCAGACCTTAGAAAAAGGGTTATTTTCACTTTACTCCTCCTTGCAGTCTATCGCATCGGTTGGCAGATTCCTAATCCGGGGATAAGCCCGGATGCTCTGCAAGAGTTTTGGGAAGCTCAGAGAGGAACCATTCTTGGTTTTGTCGACCTCTTCTCTGGGCAGAATATGTCCAAGATGACGATTTTCGCCCTGGGTATCATGCCTTATATCAGCGCCTCCATCATCCTCCAGCTGCTTCAAGTTGTTTGGCCTTATTTGGAACGATTATCCAAGGAAGGAGAGCTAGGAAGGAAAAAAATCACGCAGTACACGCGATACGGAACCATCTTAATTTGTGCGATTCAATCTTCGGCTATTGCTTGGTGGCTGCAGACCCAGACCAGTCCCAGTGGAGCACCCATTGTTCCTAATCCCGGCGCCGGGTTTATCTTTTTAACAGTCTTGACTTTAACAACAGGCACGGTGTTTGTCATGTGGCTGGGGGAACAGATTTCTGAACGGGGCATCGGAAATGGCATATCCCTGATTATTTTTGCCGGAATCGTGGTGAGTTTTCCCCGTATGCTCCAGAATCTTTTAGGTGGATTGAAGACTGGAGACGTCACCCCCCTCAAACTCATCTTCTTGTTTGCGATCGCAGTGGTCGTAGTGGCTTTCATCGTTTTTGTCGAGCGGGGACAGAGGCGGATTCCTGTCTCTTACGCGAAAAGAGTCGTCGGACGAAAGATCTATGGAGGGCAGAGTACACATCTTCCATTAAGGGTTAATACGGGCGGGGTTATCCCCATCATTTTTGCGGCCTCGATCATCACCATTCCTGCGACGGTCGCTTCATTCGTCAGAAATCCGACTGTCCAGAGAATCGCCCTCCAGTTTAATCCCGGTGAGCCTTTGTACAACCTCCTGTACATGGCAGCGATAATCTTCTTCACCTATTTTTACGTATCCATCATCTTCAATCCAACGGATGTCGCAGACAACCTCAGGAAATACGGGGGATTCATACCGGGAATAAGACCGGGGAAAAACACTTCTGATTTCATAGATAATGTTCTTTCGCGGATCACTCTTGTGGGCGCTATCTACCTGGCAGTTATCGCCATACTTCCAGATTTCTTAACGAGGGGATTCAAGGTCAGCTCTTTGCCTCTTATCGGAGATTTCTTGAATCAGAATTTACCCCAGTGGTTCACCCAGGGATTGCAAGTGGAATTCTATTTTGGAGGGACATCGATCCTGATCGTGGTCGGAGTGGCTATGGATACTATGCAGCAGATTGAAGCGCAGCTTATTATGCGCCACTATGACGGATTCATGCGCCGTGGCCGCTTAAAAGGAAGGAGAGGATGAGAATCATTCTGCTCGGGCCTCCAGGTAGCGGAAAGGGCACCCAGGGGAACCTGATTGAGAAAAAATACGGATTGCCGAAAATATCCACGGGTGATTTGCTGCGGAGTGAAGTCCGGGAAGGAACGCCGCTGGGGAAAGAGGCTGAAGCCAAGATGAACAAGGGTGAACTGGTGGACGATGATATTGTCGTCGGGATGATAAAAGACCGAATTTCAAAGCCAGAATACCAGAGAGGATACATAATGGATGGTTTCCCACGCAACATCGTTCAGGCCCAGAGACTAGAGGAGATTGATCCTGATAGAAGAGAGATGGCCATAGAAATCCACTTGAGCGATCAGGCTGTTTTAGGCAGACTCAGCGCACGAAGAACCTGCCCGGATTGTGAAACCATTTATCACCTGAAGAATAAACCTCCAAAAAAAGAGGAAATGTGTGATGCCTGTGAGAAAAGCCTTGTCCTGAGAGATGACGATAAGCCTGAAGTCATCGAAGAGCGGATGAAGGTTTACCGCGAACAAACAAAAATCCTTATAAACTATTACTCGAGAAAGAAGGCCTATTTCAAGATTGAAGGCGACGGGACCATCGAGACCGTTTTTAATAATATTTCTTCTCTTCTGGATAGAGAACTGGCGAGATCCCAAGAGGTGGGAATAACAAAATGATTATTTACTGCGAAGAAGAAGTGCGTGACATCAAGAGGAGCAATCAGATTGTCGCCAAAATCTTAAGCGAGTTAGAAGCGATGATCAAACCAGGGATACGCACAAAAGAGCTGGATGAGTGGGCGGAAACGAGAACTAGAGAAATGGGGGCTATTCCGGCTTTCAAAGGATACAGGGATTATCCGGCTTCTCTTTGCACTTCCATTAACGAGGAAATTGTCCATGGGATTCCTTCCTCTCGGTTTCTTCGGGAAGGAGACATTCTCAGCCTGGATTTTGGAGTCCTGTATGATGGATATTATGGAGATGCGGCCGTGACATTTCCTGTGGGAAAGATTACTCCGCAGGCAGAGAAACTCATCCAGGCGGCTAAAGAATCTTTTTATAAAGGATTGAAACAGATAGAAGTCGGGAAAAGAATATCGGATATTTCTCATGCGATTCAGACTTATGTTGAATCGCAGGGATTTTCAGTCATCCGATCTTTTGTCGGCCACGGAATCGGCCTTTCGCTTCATGAAGAGCCTCAAATCCCGAATTTCGGCTTACCCGGGAGAGGAATAAAGATAAAACCGGGTATGGTTTTTGCGCTGGAGCCTATGATCGCTATGGGTGACTGGAACGTCGAAATTTTAGATGACAACTGGACAGCGATTACCAAAGACAGAAGTCTCTCCGCTCATTACGAACACACAGTGGCTGTCACTCAGGATGGGGCTCAAATTTTAAGTCTATTGGATGGAGGAAAGAGAGACTCGTCCTGTTTCAAGGAGAATCGGTATGCCTAAAGATGATGTTTTTGAGACTGAAGGCACTGTCATCGAAACACTCCCAAACGCAATGTTTCGTGTTGAACTGGCGAATAAGCATGTTATCCTCGCTCATATATCAGGAAAAATGCGAAAACATTTCATCCGAATTCTCCCTGGAGATAAAGTATTGGTGGAACTCTCCCCTTATGATTTAACGAAAGGACGAATCACTTATCGTTTCAAATAAAAGGAAAGAAAATGAAAGTCAGGGCGTCCGTGAAGAAGATTTGCAGGAACTGTCGGATTATAAAGAGAAAGGGCACTATTCGGGTCATCTGTTCCAATCCGAAACATAAACAAAAACAAGGATAATATGAGGGTAAAATGGCAAGAATAGCAGGAATCACTCTTCCATCGGAAAAGAGGATTGAAATTGGATTAACATACATTTTTGGGATCGGTCGTTCGAGAGCCAATGATATTCTTCAAGAAGCGAAAATAGATAAAGATAAAAAAGTCAAAGCCTTAACCGAGGATGAAGTCAAAAAGATTCGTGAAATCATTGAAAAACGAGAGAAGATAGAGGGTGATCTGAGAAAGGATATCACCCAGAACATAAAGAGGCTGATCGATATTAGTTCTTACAGGGGAATGCGGCATAAGAGGAGACTGCCCGTGAGAGGACAGAGAACCAAGACCAACGCACGGACAAGAAAAGGTCCTCGGGGCCAAACAATAAAGAAGGTCAAAACTAGAGTTAAATAATCAGGAGTGATCAATGCCTAAGCCGAAAAGAAAAACGAGGAAAAAAAAGGCAAGAAAAGAGATAGGATTTGGTGCAGCCTATATTCAATCCACATTCAATAATACGATCATAACCATAACAGATCAGCTGGGGAACACTGTCTGCTGGTCCAGTTCTGGAACATCTGGATTTAAAGGCTCCCGCAAAGGGACACCTTTTGCCGCCCAGCTCGCGGCCAAGGAAGCATCAGTGAAGGCTAAGGAATATGGAGTCAGGTATGTTGATGTGCGAGTGAAAGGACCGGGTGCGGGGAGAGAATCAGCTATTCGAGCTCTTCAGGCGAATGGTTTAGAGATAAAGTCCATCAAGGATGTGACTCCGCTGCCTCATAATGGCTGTCGTGTCAGGAAGAGAAGAAGGGTCTAACTGAGAGCAGGAATGTAAGGAGAAAAAGATGTCAAGATACAGAGAACCTGTTTGTCGTCTCTGTCGAGGAGAGAAGGTCAAGCTTTTTCTTAAAGGAAGTAAATGCTTAACCGATAAATGCCCGGTGGAACGGAGACTCTACCCTCCAGGAGAACACGGAAGGCGGAGGAGAAGAGTCCTCGGATACGGACTTCAGCTCAGAGAGAAGCAAAAATTGAAGAGATATTATGGTATGTCAGAAAAGCAGTTCAGATTATTTTTCCAGAGGGCAGAAAGGAAGAGAGGGGTCACAGGAGAAAATCTTCTCTCCATGTTGGAAAGAAGACTGGATAATGTTATATATCTCGTTGGATTTTCTCACTCTCGGAGTCATGCCCGTCAGCTGATTACGCATGGCCATTTCCGAGTGAATGATTGGAAAGTCAACGTCCCATCTTACCTGGTTGATAAGGGAGATAACATTTTATTCAAGGATAAATCAGCCAAACATGAAGAGTTAAAAGCTATCGTGAGTTCAAACAAGAGTAAGACTGTTCCCGGGTGGATAGATGTCGATTGGGAAACAATGCAGGCTAGGATTCTTGATTTTCCCACTCGAGAAGATATCACATTTCCCGTAGAAGAACACTTAGTGGTTGAGCTTTATTCAAAATAGATTATTTTTCTCGTGTCACTCGAAGCGCAGAGTGTTTGGCTCTTCGTTCTTCAGTGATAAAATTTGATGATAATGGAGGCTGAAAAGGAGGAATCATGATAGAAACAGGATTTCAGAGGCCGAAATATCTGGATTGTGATTACGATTCTTTAACCGAAACATACGGCCGCTTTTCGGCCCAACCTTTTGAAAGAGGATTTGGTATCACGGTCGGAAATGCTCTGCGGAGGATTCTCCTCTCTTCAGTAACCGGAGCGGCGATTACGGCTATACGGATACAGGGAGTTCTCCATGAGTTTTCGAGCATTCCAGGAGTGGTGGAGGATGTGACAGATATTATCCTGAACATCAAAAGCGCTCCTTTGAAGCTCGAGGGTGAAGAGCAGAAAGTGATGACTCTGAAAAAGAAGGGGCCGGCAGAGGCAAAAACATCTGATATCGAGCACGATGCAGATATCGAAATTCTCGATGAAAATATCCACATTGCTTCTCTGGATAAAGACGGCAAGCTGGATGTGGAGATGATCGTGAGGAATAACAGGGGATATATCTCTGCGGATCAAAATTTCGATAAAGACTTGAGTGTGGACTATATTCCTCTCGATTCTTCTCATTCTCCCGTCTTGAAAGTGAATTACAGAGTCGAACCCGCAAGAGTCGGAAAGAGGATCGATTATGAAAAGTTAAATTTGGAGATATGGACCTCAGGTTCGATTTCTCCGATGGATGCTCTTGCCCAGGCTGCGAAAATCATGAGGGATCATTTAGTGATATTCCTGAATATTGTTGATGAGCCGATGGAAAGGGAACAGGTCACTGCCAAAAAAGAGATTCCGTATCTCTCCCAGATCGAAATTTTGTCAAAATCCATAGATCATCTTGAACTCTCAGTCAGGTCCAACAACTGTCTCAGGTCAGCTGGCATTGAAAAAATCTACGAACTCGTCCAGAAAACTGAAGAAGAACTTTTGAAAACGAAAAATTTTGGGCGCAAATCTCTGTCCGAAATCAAAGAAACTCTGCAGGAATTGGATTTAGGTCTCAACATCGATCTTCATCCCAGATTATTGGAAAAGATTGAAACAGAGAAGAAGGAGAAGGAAGAAGGGGAACCTGTAGAATGAGACATCTCGTTAGATGGAAAAAACTGCGGAGAAACACCGCTCAGAGACGGGCATTGTTGCGTAATCTAGTGACTTCTTTTCTGGAAAAAGAGCGCATAAACACAACTCTGGCCAAAGCTAAGGCCACACGGCCTCTTGCGGAGAAAATGATTACTTTAGCCAAGAAAGATACTCTTCATGCCAGGCGGCAAGCGTTGAGGTTCATCTACAAGAAGCCCGTGGTGAAAAAGCTTTTTGAAGAGATTGGACCTCGCTTTAGCGAAAGACCTGGGGGATACACAAGAATCGTGAAGGTCGGACCCCGGGCAGGAGATGGAGCGG
Source organism: uncultured Eubacteriales bacterium (assembly GCA_964346585.1). GTDB lineage: Bacteria > Acidobacteriota > Aminicenantia > Aminicenantales > Aminicenantaceae > SOIA01. Next base: position 9,381 of record CAYFVQ010000057.1, read on the forward strand.
AAATGGCCATGCTCGAGCTCATCGGTACAGAATTCAAGAAAAAAGAGAAAAAGAAGAAGGATATTAAAGAAAAATTGAGGAAAAAGGAGTAGGCTCAAAACTGACTTTCTTTTTCCTCAGTGTCGGATATCATCATTACCCTGAACTATTCATAAAATCTGCCGACACCATATACAAAAGATCACTGAAGGATAAGTGATCATCATATGTCGGCATCTTTTCCCCTTCGGGCGAGCCGATCTCACCGAATCTACTTTGTTACAGCGCACTCGCGGTGGCCGACCACAGCTTCATGCACTGTGCCTCGTATCTCCGGCAACCTCGACTTGAGAATTATCCAGGTTAATTGTCAGCAAAATATCTTTTTCTTGGAGAATAGCCATTAGAGTCAGAAAGGGTATCATTGACTGTTGATGGCTGGATGGAGTGATATTCCTGAAATTCGTTAGTCTTTAGGTATGACCCAGAGTTCCTGACCAGGATAGATTTTCGATCTCCGACTCAATCCATTGATCTGCAGAAACGTGTTGAGGTTCATTCCATACGCACGTGCAATTTCAAAAGGGGTGTCTCCAGACTTGACTGTATAGGTAGTGGCTCCTTCAGGCTTACCCGACTGGATCACAATTTTCTGGCCGACATCCAGGTTGTTGTTCGTCAGGTTGTTGTCTTCTTTTATCTTTTGGATAGTCGTGTTGTAATCCCTGGCAATTTTAGAGAGAGAATCTCCCCGCCTGACAACATAGATGAGTTTTTCCCCTTCCTTGATAAGAGGAGGGGGGGAAGCGTAGCTTCTTGAGCTTCCTCGGACCGGGATTTTAAGCCTCTGGCCTGGCCTGATGAAATTGACGCTTCTCAGGCCTGTCAATCGCGCGATCGCACTGACACTTGTCCCATAACGCTCAGCAATCTCGGAGAGGGTCTCCCCTCTTCTGACATAATGATTTATATAGGTGTTTAAAGGAGGGATGTAGCGAGGCAACGTATTAATTGATGCGAGTGTTTGCTCGCCCAGAGCCACAGGAACCTTTAATAGATATTCACCATCAGGAGTGGATTTTTGCCTGAGTTCCGGATTGAGTGTTGCCAGTTCTTCAGTCTCCAATCCTAGAGCTTCGGAGAGAGAGGAGAGCCTTACCGGTTTGTTGATAGAGATAGTTTCGTACTGGAGAGGCGGGTCGGGATTGGGAAGATTGAAGCCGTATTTTTCCGGGTTGTTGATGATGAGGAGGGTGGCGATAAAACGGGGAACGAACCGCGCGGTCTCACGGGGGAGCTTGAGATAGAGGTCCCAGAAATTATCGAGATAATTTATTGCCTGAGACCGAATAATTCTTTGGACTCTGTACTCTCCGCAGTTATAGGCCGCCAGGGCAGTGGTCCAGTCCCCAAAATGGCGATGGAGTTCGGTCAGGTATTTTATGGCAGCTCGGGTTGATTTAATCGGGTCCATCCGTTCATCGATATACCGGTCCCTTTTTAAACCAAATCTGTTTCCCGTAGAGGCGATGAACTGCCAGAGGCCCAGAGCTCGAGCCCGGGAGTAGGCTCTGGTGTTAAACCAGCTCTCGATCATAGGCATCCAGGACAGCTCTTCAGGGAGTCCGGCTCTGTTCAGCTCCTCCACGATTAATTTCCGGTAGCAGCCAGAACGTTTGTAGCTGAGTTCGAATAACTTTCTCTCTCCTTCCTGGAAAAGTTTGATTTCTTTCAAGACATACTCATTCTCTTCGATGGGGATGGACTGATGGTTGTTCCCGACGGCTGTTTGTTGGGAGGCGTAGATTTCCTGGATTCTCTGAGCGATCATGAGTCTGAGTTCGTTTTTTTCCTGGATGAGAGGGCTGTCAGGGGGGAGACGGAGTTTCAAAATGAGGCTGTATGCCTCGTCGAGAGCAGCCAGGGCTGTATCAAGATCTCCCTTGTCCCAGGCAAGCTGGGCATCCTGGTAAGCATACAGGCTTTCCTCGAGGATGACCTGAGGGTCATCTACTTTCTCTACTTTCTCTTCCTTTGTCTCTACTTCTTGATTGGTGATGTCCTCTTGAAAAAGAGATTCTTGGACAGTCTGGTTATTTTCTTCTTCAAGCGTACCTTCCTGCTCGTCGGTAAAGACTGCCTGAGAAACCTGATTTTTTTCAGGAGTTGGGAGTGGAGTGACTGGTGTCTTTTCCGGATTCTTCTTGAAGATGGAGCAGTTCCACAGGAACAGGAGAGCTAATACAAAAGGAACAAAATAAAGGAATCTATTTTTTCTCAATTTTTCGCCTATAAGGGTAAATTTATAACATTTTAGGGGTATTCGAGTCAACTGACTCAGTGAAGCCATACTATACACAAACTCTGAGAATGAAGTAAATCGCCTTTAGGGATGATTTGCGGAGTGATTTTTCTCACCCGAAAAGATGGGTTGAGATGATAATAAAAAAAATGGGGACGTTCCCCAAGGTGCCACCCTATCTCTTATTATTTTTTAATAAAAACGAGATAGAGTGGCACCTTGGGGAACGTCCCCATTTACTGAAGTTACTAAGGCCTGACCCTGATATTCATTTATTGGCTGCTTTTTGATGCCAGTTCCAAGCCGTCTTTATAATGGTCTGTATATCCGAATGAGAGAGTTCCCAGCCAAGGACTTTCTCAGCTTTTTCTCTGGATGCGAGAAGAACAGGGACATCTCCTTTGCGCCTCGGCTTTTCTTTGTACGGCACTTTATGCCCGGTAATTTTCTCGGTTTTTTGAATGACCTCTAAGACAGAATACCCTTTATTCGCCCCGAGATTGATGAATTCGCTCTGAGAAGACTCGAGGAGTCTCTGGAGTGCAAGGACATGGGCTTTAGCCAAGTCAGTGACATGTATATAATCCCTGATCGCTGTCCCGTCTTCTGTGAGGAAGTCTGTTCCGTATAGATCAAGGCTCTTTTTTTTCCCTAAAAGAAAGAGAAGGATGTTGGGGATGAGGTGAGTTTCAGGCTCGTGCATTTCTCCCAGAAGACCCTCTGGGTCGGCTCCGGCCGCGTTGAAGTAGCGAAGAGAGATAAACTTCAATCCATACGCTCTTTCGTAATCTTCGAGGATTTTTTCGACAAAAACCTTTGTCTGACCGTATGGATTGACCGGATTTAAGGGGTGATTTTCTGGAATCGGTATCTGAAGGGGGATGCCGTACACAGCTGCGCTTGAGGAGAAAATGAAGGCTTTGACTTTGGCTTCCAGAACAGCATCCAGGAGGTTCAGACTGCTCGTCAGGTTATGAGTGTAGTATTTGAGAGGATTCGTATAGGACTCTCCGACCTGAATGAGAGAGGCAAAGTGCAGGACGGCTCCTATCCCCTTAGAGCGGAGGGCGTGCCTGATGGAATCCTTATCCATGAGGTCGCCTTCAACAAGTTCTCCCCCGACAAGCAACTCTTTTTTTCCTGTCGAGAAATTATCGAAAACAGTGACTTCGTATCCTTCTTTGAGGAGTTCTTTCACAGTGTGAGACCCGATGTAACCGGCTCCTCCTGCCACGAGCACCTTCATGGGCTTTTCCTCTCGATGATTTTTTTGGCTATCCGGAGACCTTGCTTTTTGGTTTCGAACTCGTTGTCGAGCTGTTGCTGGTAGAGTTCTTTGAGGATTCGACCCATCTCAGGACCGGGAGCGATTCCCATCTTTATCAGATCTCTGCCCATTATCAGGGGCTGGATGGTTTCTTTGGTAACGTTGAGTTCCTTGAATTTATTGAGAAGCCATTTGGCCTCGCTGTCCAACCCTGAAATCGGGATTTCCTCTCTTCCTGCACGGTCAGCGGCATCGAGATAAACCAGAAGTTCGATTTCTCCGTTGATCTCTGCGGCCAATCGGTTAAAGGCTTTTTTGGTGACAACCTCCCTGTTCTGCCACAATTCTGAGGCCCGATGGTGGCACCTGATGAGCGAAAGCACTGTTTTCCTCAATTTGAATCCGTTGAAAGAAAAAATCCTCAGACGGGTAAAGATTTTCTTGGTGATCTTCTCGCTGAGTATATCGTGGCCGTTGTTGGTGATCACCATCCTGCCTTTTTTGAACTCCCACACAGCTGTTGAGGGTTTGCCGACATCATGATAAAGAGAAGCGAGAAGAAGTGCGAGTTTTTTCTCTGGGGGGAGTTTTTTGGCGTCGGCCAATCTTTTTGCTTGATCCACAGTGAGCTTGGTGTGATGCCAGACAGTGTGGTGGCCGTACTCGTCTTTCTCAGGATGAAAGAGAGAGTCCTGTATTGAAAGAGTCAGGCTGTAGAGTTCCGGTATGAGCTGGCGAAGGACTCCGAGCTTGAATAAACCTTCAAGGCCGACTGAAGGGAGAGGCGAATGGAGAAGAATTTTATTGATCTCCTCATTCACCCGCTCAACACTGAGTCCGGATAAATCGATTTCTCTGGAGACACTGTAGATTTCTTTATCGATTTCGAATTCGAGGACAGAGGCGAAGCGAGCCGCCCGGAGGACTCGAAGTGGATCATCAGGGAAGGCCCCTGGATTTGTCAGCTTTATGATTTTAGCTTTTGTGTCGTTCGCTCCACCGAAGGGATCGATCAGGGTGTTGTCTGCAAGTCTTAAGGCCATACTGTTGCAGCGAAAATCCCGCCTTTCGAGGTCTTTTTCAAGAGGAAGCTCAGGATCGGCAGAGATGACAAAATCCTTGTGACTTTTCACTCCCTTTCCTTTTGGCTTATCCTTCCTCGGTAGAGCAATATCATATGTTTTTTTATTAATGGTGAACTTGATCACGCCAAAGCTTTTTCCAACGAGATCGACCTTCCCGAACGAATCGATTTTTTTTATTATGTCCTCGACGCTGTGCCGGGTTATGAGAAGATCTACCTCTTCTGTTGGTTTTTCTCGGATGAAGTCGCGTACAAATCCGCCGACCGCATAGACATCTCCACTGAAGTGCTGGATGAAGAATCCTTTGTCGCGAAACTCAGCATGTAAATTCTTCATGTTGACCACCACTTATCATCGATCTGAGAGTCATACATTTAATATTTCTAAAATCCCTGTAGTTTTGTCCTATTATAAAAGCAGTTTCCCTCTTGATTCAAACATTTTTTGGAGAAATTTCAAGGGTTGTTCTCTTGGGCGTGTTAGTGTATCCTGTATGATTCAGAGGAAGAAGCGGTGAAAGTGAGAAAAATAAGTTGGCTCCTGGCACTCTTCTGCCTTATTGCGGGCTTAGCTCTATCCAAATCTCTCAAAGATGACATCAAGATATCCCTGAAAGAAACCAGGATCAAGGACTTTAGTATGGAGGGTTTATCCTATGTTTTTTATGTGAATATAGCGAATTCTTCTTCTTCAGCCTATTATCTCTCAGCTTATGATTATCGCTTTCTCGTTAACCAGAAGGAGTACTTCCGCCTTCAAAGGTCTATGGTTAAAAGGATAAAGATCGAGCCCAGGAAGAGCAAGCTCCTCTCCTTTCCCATAAAGATAACATTTGCCCATCTTTATCGACTCGTCGAGGGAACCGAGGGAGAAGAAAATCTTGAGGGAAATTGGACTGGAGCCATGTCCTTTTCCGATGCCAAAAAGGACCGGGGAAGGATTCTTTTTGATTTTTCCGGAGAATTTCCTGTCGTCCAAAAACTGGAATTCAAATTTCTTTCCCTTCAGTTGGAAGACCTGACAATCGGGGGTGCGGACACACGCTTTGTAGCGAGTCTAGTCAATCCCAATATCTTTGATGTTCTGATAGAAAGGATCAGCTATAAGTTCTATCTAAGGGACAACCTGATCAGTGAAGAATCAGTGAGTGGAGGGAAGACCATCGTCAGCCGCGGAGAACAGTCTTACTCATTTCCCATGCTCATAAATTTTTTTGAGGTAGGGAAGGAAGTGTACACCATGCTCCAGATGACTTCATCCCTTTGCCGGTTTACAGGTGAGATCGAGGTGAAGACAGAATGGGGCCGAGTGAAAATTCCTTTTGACCAGACTGGAAGAGTCTCTATCGCCAGAACTTCCTGAACTGGTTCTGCTTTATCCAATGATTAGTGTAATCATCCCCACCTATAACCGAGCGTATTGTTTAAGGGAAGCGATTCAATCAGTTCTAGACCAGGATCACTTTGTGCGGGAGGGCCCCTCTTCTTTTGAGCTCCTCGTGGTTGATGATGGTTCAACCGATAGCACCAGAGATGTCGTTCACTCTTTCGAAAAGAGAGTGAAATATCACTTCCAGCCGAATAGAGGAGTTAGTGCGGCCAGGAATCAGGGGCTTGACCTTGCTCGAGGAGATTATATTGCATTTTTGGACTCGGATGACCTCTGGGAGAAAGAAAAGATTGGCATTCAGCTGAGTTTCATGAAGGCTTTTCCTGAAGCCAGGGTGTGTTACACTGAAGAGACCTGGATCAGGCGGGGAATTTTTGTCAATCCCAAGAAAAAACACCGGAAATACTCTGGATGGATATTCGATAAGGTATTGCCTCTCTGCCTTTTGAGTCTCTCTTCAGCCTTTTTCAGGAAAGAAATTTTCGAGGAAGTCGGAAGGTTTAATGAAGAATTGCCCGCCTGCGAGGATTATGACCTGGGCATCCGGATAGCGGCGAAATATCCTGTTCATCTGCTGCCTAAGGCGCTGATCATTAAACGCGGTGGCAATGCCGACCAGCTTTCGAGAAAATACTGGGGAATGGATCGATTTAGAGTGATTGCTTTAGAGAAAGCTCTGCATCTTGACCTGACGCCCAGTCAAAAAAGGCTCGTCAGGCAGGAGTTAGTGAAGAAATATCATATCTTATCTAAAGGATACGAGAAAAGAAACAAGCATGAAGAAGCGGGAGAATGTTTGGCCCGCATAGAGAAATACAGGTCAAGAGAGCTAAATTTGGAAAAGGAGGAGAAATGAGTGTTTTAAAAGTCATCCAAAAAAGACGAAGTGTGCGAAGATACAAAAAAGACCCCATTCCTGAAGACGTTCTTCAGCGTGTACTCGAGGCCGCGCGTCTGGCTCCGTCAGGGAAAAATTATCAGCCCTGGAAGTTCATCATCGTTCAGGATGAAGAGTTAAAAGAGAAATTGGCACGGGCATCTGCGGAACAGTTTTTCATGGCCGAAGCCCCGATAATCATCGTGGGCTGTGGATTTCCCGATGATAGCTATTCCAGCATGGGCCGTTACATGAAATCCTGGCCTGTGGATGTGACGATAGCTCTCGAGCATCTCATCCTCCAGGCCGCTGAGGAGGATTTGGGGACATGCTGGATTGGCTCTTTTGAGGAGGATGAGGTTAAGTCCATCTTGAACGTCCCTGAAAATGTCAGGGTTCTGGCTCTGACACCCCTTGGCTATCCCGATGAGACAGCTCCGTATCGCGGCCGAAAAAGGCTGGATGAGATTGTCTCTTATGATGGGTTCTAAAGCGCAAGAAGGCAGCAGAATAAACTGGGTGCCAGGGAGACCTTTCCTTTTCCTTATGTCTGCGGAATGGCGGTCAACGCTGTTATTTCAGAGCCCAGGATAGGGATCATTTTTGGCGGTGGGATCCTTTCCGTTCAGAGGGTGGCCTGGTTAATCAGTTGAAAGCTTCGCAAGAAATAATGGGGGTCGCATCTCAATATTTCATTAATTTGAGGTCAGGCCTTATCAAGATTTCAAGATACAGGACTCAATCCAGTAATTTGGGATCAGGCCTTATCAAGATTTCAGGATACAGGACTCAATCCAGGGCCCATGGCATCAACTTTAATAAGGCCTGACCCCATTTAACAAATGCTAAGATGCGACCCCTTTATTCTTTAGAACCAGTAGTTTAATCCCAGAGAGAACTGGTATCCGCTCAGGTCAAAAGGCTCGAAGCCTTCAAAAGAAGCATCAGGGCCTGTCCTGAAATTCCCTTGGGCATAGTTGTATTTGAATTCTCCCTCAAAGGTGAATCTTTGTGCGATAGGGATCATGATTCCGGCAAACGCTTGATACCCAAAGGTGAATCGACTGTCTTCTCTAAGATAGGAAAGATAGACGGGATAAATCTGAGTGTCCACACCATAAACCCATGTATCATCCTCAAAATCAATCACGTCGCCTTCGAGCCTGACATACCAGATGTATAAACCCACTCCTCCTCCGATATAAGGCATGATTTTCCCTTGCCTTCCCATGGGATAAAGTTTCAGTGAAAACTGGATCGGAGTGATCGACACATTAAAACTATGGATAATACTAAACATTTCATCTGGGAAAAAATCTCCTTCCAATCCGTTTGGAAAGGCAAAATCAAGTGGCTCTCCGAAGACACTGCCGAGTACGCCAAAATATTCATTGTAGATCCCGGTCTTGTTTTTGAGATACCCGTCAATTCCGAGTGTGAAACTCAGCTGTTTCGTGGCGAAGTATTCATAAGTAAAACAGAAATTTGAGTTGTAGTAGTGGGATTTGCCAAAATCCATGTTATCGAATTCAATCTGCCAGAGGTCGCTGTCAGCCCGTGGGATAAAAAATCCTATTTTGATGGTGATGATCCCAGAGAAGGCCAGACTCGGAGTCAATAGAATCAACGCTAAAAATAAAAGTACGCTTTTCTTCATTTTATCTCACCTCACATCAGACATTATGCAAAAGTTATGCCAAATGGAATTTCAGGGGAAACTTTCATGATGAATGTGTCTAAAAAAGGTCAATTGTCCTCTTCCAGACCCTGTTTTATCATCATTAGATAGTTGATTATGAATCAGATAGCCAGGAGAGTCAAGTTATTTGGGGTCGCATCTTAACATTCGACATTTCAAAAAATTGAAACTATCGGGATAAACCGTGTTATGCTGAGACACAGAGATACAGAGGTGATGAAAGAAATTTTAGCTTTTCAATCGTAGGCCGGATGTTGGACCATAAGAAATGTCGAATGTTGAGATGCGACCCCTTTTACTTTTAACCTTTTAACAAGCGGATTTTCTCGATTTAATCTTTACACTTCTCTTCCTTCCTTTTACTATAGATTAAGAAATGACAAATGAGACAAGAGTCCTAAAGATAAACCCGCAGCGAGTGGAACCGGCTACCATAAGCTCGATTGCGGGAACCCTTCAAAGAGGGGGAGTTATTGCCTATCCTACTGATACTTTTTACGGTCTGGGAGCCAACTGCTTTTTAAAAAAAGCCATCCAAAGAATTTATCGTCTGAAAAGGAGAGAGCCTGCCAAGCCTCTTTCTGCTCTCGTTTCTAACAAGAATATGGTCCAAAGTCTTGCCGTTGAGATTCCTTCCCTTTTCTGGGTGCTGACTGACCAGTTCTGGCCCGGACCCCTCACTCTTGTCTTGAAAGCTGCTTCTGACTTACCTGAGGAAATGCTCGGTCCAGGAGAGTCTGTCGGAATCCGCCTCCCTGACCTTTCATGGCTTCGAGACTTGATCGATGAGGCGAATTTTCCAATAACAGCCACAAGCGCCAATATTTCAGGAGAAAAGGAAATCGAGGACCCAAGGAAGATTGAGGACATTTTCCTTGGGAAAGTCGATCTCATCGTCGATGGAGGAAAAACAGCAGGAATTCTGCCTTCGACTGTGGTGGATCTCAGCTCTTCCAGGCCCAAAATCCTGAGAGAAGGCGCGGTGCCTCGCTCAGATTTGGAGAAGTATCTCGGAAAAAATTTGAAATCTTAGAGGAAAAACTCATCTCCGTCAGAAGCCAGTTGAAAACCTTTATCTTTGATCTCCTTCCTGGCATCTCCTTCTGGATCCAGAGCCAGATTGGTGTGGTTCAAATGAGTGAAATAGATGTGCGTCTTTCCTTTTTTGGCCACTTTTTCCAGGGTCTTCAGGCTTGTCTGGATAAGAGGGTGCCCGATCTGGGACATATCCCGGCCAGGGAGCTCATCCGGGCTGTAAAAGGTTCCATCCAGAAGCGCGATATCGACTTTTTCAGTTTCCTCCACTATCGACCGGTTCCAGGTTTTCCAGCTCTGGATGTCTGGGATATACAGAAGTCTCTTTTTTTCTCCCGAGATGATAAATCCGACAGTGTCAGAGTATTCATTCCGATGCGGAACCTCTAAAGGAGTCAGTGAAATTCTGGATGTCAGGGAGAATTCTTTTACTGGATGAAGAGTGCGGAGAGATATGTTTTCCAATCGGACAAGCTGACTCCAGGGGCCATTGCCGGATAAAAAGCGTCCCATTCGAGAAGTACAGTACACAGGAAGCCCTCGAGTCGACATGGCTTCATAGCCGAAAAACATTAGGCCCGTATAATGTCCAATGTGCGCGTGCGTCAGCAGTACCGCGTGAGGGGCATTTCTTCTGCCCTGCTTTTCAATCCCTAGCCGGTCCCGAACAGCATCCGACTGCATCCGGATATCAGGGGTTGCATCCAGGATGAAATATTTTTTTTCTTCTAGATCGATGAGGGCAAGAGATGAGATGAGGCGAGAGAATCTGGCGTCTTTTCTTGCCCGAAGGCAGTTTGGGCAATAGCAGCCTATATGGGGAATTCCCCCATCCTGAGCCGTCCCCAGGACTAGAACAAGAGCGCCTGTTTGATCAGGCCTTTTGGCCTGGAGATTTGGAGAAATCCTGAAATTTCTCCCGGAATGAAGGAGGCCCAAACCTGTCAGCCCTCCGAGAATCGAATTGAGAAAATCCCGTCTCTCCATTTTTTTCATTTTCTTCACCCTCGTTTCTATCTACAGTGATTCGCTCTGAATACCCTCAATAGTAGCGAGTTGCAGGCTCTGAGTCCAGAAAAGAAATTATTGCAGATAGTCAGACAGATAGAGATTGCTTCTGAGGATTTGACAGTTTTATATGGGGTCAAGTCTTGAAAGTTGAAAAATCGGCATCAGACTTTGTCAGTCTTGACGATGGTTAGACTGGAATCAAGCGTAAATTTTGTCATCCAGATAGAGCCTGACCCGATTAAGAAGAATATAGAATGCGAGACGCGATCTCAGAGACCTACCGGACTTTGGCTCCGGCGGGAACATCTGCATCAAAAAAGGGAATGATTGCCTTTCCCTCGATTTCGGCAGCCAGGAGCATCCCCTGAGATTCGATTCCCCGGATGACTGCGGGTTTCAAGTTTACGATCACGATGAGTTTTTTGCCTTCGAGCTCCTCTGGCGAGTAGACATCGGCTACGCCTGCCACCATCGTCCTTTTTTCGGTACCGATGTCAACCTCCATCTTCACTAACTTGTCTGTTCCTTCCACTTTCTCCGCTTTGAGAATTTCTCCGACTCTAAGGTCCATTTTTTTGAATTCATCAAAAGTCACCATATCCATTTTTTCCTCCTTTTTTTGTGGGGCTTTCCTGGTTTCCTCCTCTTTTAAAAACTCCTTCAGGTCCACCCTCGGGAAGAGAGGTTTTGGCTTTTTGCTGACCTGGCCCAGCTTGAGGTTGTCGAATTTCAATCCTGTAAGAGTAGTCTCCTCTAATGGTTTTTCTTCACCGAGAAAGTTCCAGATCTTCTGCGATGACTCGGGCATCACTGGGAAGAGGAAAAAGCTGATCACTCTGAGGGCCGCTGCACTCTGGTAAAGGATTCTTCCCAGCCTCTTCCTCTGGGATTCATCTTTGGCCAGTTTCCAGGGCTCATTATCGGCTAGATATTTATTCACAATGTTGATGAAAAACCAAATCTCCTCCAACGCCCGGTTCAGGGCATAGTCATCATAGAACTCGATTATTTTTTTCTTCGAATTATCGAACTCCTCCCGAAGTTTTTTATCTGCCTTTTCCTCATCACCCATTTCCTCAATTTTCCCGCTGAAATAATTATGGATCATGGTCAGAGTCCTCTGGACGAGGTTTCCGAGGTCATTGGCCAGGTCTGAGTTGACTCGGTGGATAAACCCCTCGTGGGAGAAATTGCCGTCCAGACCGATCGGAATCTCCCGGAGCAGGAAGTAGCGGAGAGGGTCTTCTCCAAAAGTCTCAAGGATTATATGAGGGTCGAGGACATTGCCTTTGGACTTAGACATTTTCGCTTCATCTTTGAGCCACCAACCGTGGCCGAAAACCGTCTGGGGAAGGGGGAACTCTGCGGCCATGAGAAAGGCTGGCCAGAAAACTGCATGGAACCGGAGGATATCCTTGCCAATAAGATGGATGTTGGCCGGCCAGTATTTTTGAAAATGAGACATATCCTGATCATAACCGACACCAGTCAGGTAGTTGTGGAGGGCATCAAACCAGACATAGATAGTGTGTTTCGGGTCATCCGGCACAGGAATTCCCCATTCGACGGTTGTCCGGGTGATGCTCAGATCCTTCAACTCCTGTTTGACAAAACTGACGACCTCATTCATCCGGCTTTGTGGCCGGACAAATGTCGGATTTTTGGCGTAGAAATCCAGAAGGGGCTTCTGGTAAGCGGAAAGCTTGAAGAAGTAGCATTCTTCAGAGACAATGAATGCCTTCGTGTTACACTCAGGGCAGATTTTGAAACCGCCTTCTTCAAGAGGAACATCTTCAGCTAAAAAGTGTTCTGTGGAATCACAATACCATCCTTTGTAGATACCCTTGTAAATGTCTCCTTTGTCCTTCAATTTCTGGAAAATCTTTTGGACGCCTTTTTCGTGGAAGGGCTGCGTGGTGCGGATAAAAGAGTCGTTGGCTATGTTCAGAGCTTTCCACAGGTCTTTAAATCTCAACACCATCTGGTCAGCCAGTTCTATGGGGGTTAGCCCCTTCTCCTTTGCCGCTTTCTCCACTTTTTGCCCATGCTCGTCCGTTCCTGTCAGGAAAAAGACATCGTTCCCTGAGAGCTTCTTGAAGCGGCTAATGGCGTCTGCAATGATCGTTGTGTAGGCGTGACCGATATGAGGGACGTCGTTGACGTAATAGATTGGGGTTGTGATGTAAAAAGTGTTCTTAGACTTCTTTGCCACCGAACATACCTCCTCTGATCAATGTCATGGCTTCTGATCGCGTTGCGCTGTGTGTGCGAAAAGAGCCTCGTAAAGCAGAAGTCACCGTGAGAGATTTGGGCTTTTTGGCCCCTCTCATCGACATGCACATGTGTTCCGCTTCAATCACCACCATGACGCCAAGGGGCTTGAGGTGTTCCATGATAAGGTCGGCAATTTGTTTGGTCAGTCTTTCCTGGACTTGCAGCCTGCGGGAAAGGTTGTCGACCACTCGGGCGATCTTACTCAACCCCACGATCCGACCTCCTTTGGGAATATAAGCGATATGGGCGACTCCAGCAAAAGGAAGGAGATGATGTTCGCACATGGAGTAAAGAGGAATATTCTTGATGAGGACCATCTCATCGTGCTTTTCACCCTGAATCACCCGCAGATGGCGAGCTGGATTCTCACTCACTCCTCCCAGTATTTCAGAGAACATGCTGGCCACCCTGCGCGGCGTCTCTTTGAGCCCTGCGCGTTTAGGATCTTCACCCACTCCTTCCAAGATGAGCTTGACGCCTTTTGCGATCTTCTCCAGGTCTGCTTTTATCTTCTTGTTTTTTTCGGGCATTGTTGGTCTTGTCCTCAAAATTTAGAGTGAAAAGTTAATCTGACTCCTCTCTTTTTATATTTATATGGACAAACTCCTTTACGGCCAACTGGATGATTTCTTTGACGGGCCGATTACTCTTCTTCGCCAGATTCAGACAATCCGCATATTCAGGTTGGATGTTGACAATTTTTCCTTCGAGGGAAGAAATTTTGATTGAAACTTCTTCTCCGAGCACACGGAGCTTCTGGATTGTTCTCTCCAGCACTCGCCTGTGAACAGGGTAGTATCTCAGACCGATGGAGCTCGTTTCTCGAAATACAGCGTTGATCAGAGCTTCTATTTTATCAATCTCTGCCAGGACGGTCAATTTTGTTGCCAGCCTGTTTTTTTTCATCACAACAGGCGTTAGGAACACATCCAACGCTCCTAAAGCGAAAGCCGTGTCAAAGAAAGAGGCGAGAACCTGGGGTGTGGAATCATCGATGTTCGCTTCGATGATGTACACTTCTTTATCGGCCTTGAATTCCTTGTTGTTCCCGTAGAAAGCTCTCAAGATATTGGGAAAGTCATGGAAGTTTTTCTTTCCTGCCCCGCATCCGATTCTTTCGTAGGTGATTTCAGGGAAAGAGATGAATTTGTGAACCAGCGTGGAGACAATCGCCGCTCCTGTGGGTGTGACAAGCTCTTCTTTGACATGTTCTGA
>CAYFVQ010000058.1:0-4877 GCA_964346585.1 uncultured Eubacteriales bacterium
TCCATCCCAGTATGCTATCCGTCGGGATGCAGTGAATGGACTCGGGTTTAAGCTCATGCTCGCAAAAAAACAAGACACCGGCCTGGAGGTTCTGGAGTTCAATGCGCGTCGATTTTCGGATTCCCACTGGGTGTACGAGAGCTTGGCTGAGGCTTATCTCATGGCTGGGAGAAAAGAACAAGCTGTTCAAAACCTGGAAAAGCTCCTGGAGCTTAATCCAAAGAATTCCTGGGGACAGAGGAAACTCAAAGAACTCACAAAGAAATAAACAGTGATGGATGGAGTATGGCCTCGTGACGGGTGTACCCTCATGAGATAGAAATCACGGGAAATTATCAGGGATTAGGAGCCAGTCCGAAAAGGGAATACTTATAATTCAAGCCCATCGATAACATGAGAAAGACAGGGAGGGCGATCGACCTTTTGCGGATTTCGACAAATTTCTTTGACGGCCGGATATTTCCCAGCAAGCTGGAAGGCGTCGATCATGCCCTGAAAATCCTCAAACCCAAGGCCTGTCTTGCCTTGGAAGGAAGCGAGTCGACGGAATTTGTCCTTTAGGAAGTCTTTGAAACTCACGTAAAGTATAAAAAACAGGTAACGATCTTTTGTCCTGAACACCAAGGAGCCATGTTTGTCCTGAAAAATTAAAATCACAAATAATAACCTTGAAATCTTCAAAGAAATAATTTATAATGCTAATGATAACTTTGATATTTTCAAGGAAATGAATAAAAAGGATCGACTATGAAAATATTGACCCGCCCCGAAGAACAAATTTTGCTTACTATCTACCACCTTCAGGATAAAGCCTATCTCGTCAATATTCGAGATAGGCTTAAGGAAATAACCGGGAAATATCTGGATGTCGGCACCATTTATGTCCCGTTGAAACGTCTTGACCATAAGGGATACCTGGAGACCTATTACGGCGAACCATCCGCGGTGAGAGGCGGTAAAGCCATCAAATTTTATAAGTTGACGGCCAAAGGCTATAAAGCGCTGGCCGAAATGAAACGTATCCAGGAGCAGTTGTGGAAAGGGGTGGTGCTGCCACCTGCCAAAGCCTGAGAGAAAAATGCATAAAAAATCGCTCAAACTCCCAAAATCTGCAAACTTCCTTTTCTCTTTTCTTTTGCCTCATACAGACAGGACAAATCTTTTGGGAGATTACACGGAAATTTATAATCGTATCGCCGTCTCTCAAGGCAAAGGCAGCGCCAATCTCTGGCTTTTGAAACAGATATTCAGATCTTTCCCGCGCTATCTCGGGGATGAAATCTATTGGAGGTCGGTCATGCTCAAAAACTACATAAGGATCACGTTACGCAATTTCAAACGGCACAAAGGGTATACATTCATCAATTTTGCCGGCCTGGCCATCGGTCTGGCCGTCACACTGATCATCACGTTTTATGTTATGGATGACCTGAAATACGACAAGTTCCACAAGGATGCGGACCGGATATACCGAGTCCTGTCCGTCGGAGTGAAACGGGGCACGAAAAATTCCATAACCGCCGGTCCTCTCCTTCCTGCTTTCAAACAGAACATCCCGGAAGTGGAATATGCAACTCGGGTCGGCTTCTGGGGAAGAATGCCGATCGGGCCTCAAGGAACGGACTTCAGGAGTGCCGACGAGGGATCCGTCATCAGAGCCGCTTGTGTATTAGCTGATGCAGATTTCTTCAACGTCTTCGACTTCAAGATCCTGAAAGGGGATACCGGAGAAGCTCTCGGCAAGCCAGGAGCCGTATTTCTCACACCTGAAAAAGCCGAGGCTCTTTTCGGCAGCAGGGATCCCATCGGTGAATCCATCGCAGTCCAGAGTTTTGAAACAGCTTTTGTTGCCGGAATTGTCGAAGCCCCACCGACAACATCCCATATCCGCTTCGGCATGGTCGCCGCACTCATTCCTGAACAAAACCCTGTCTGGTGGGATAACTTCGAAAACCTTAATCTGATGGGTTATGTCAAGCTCGCAAAAAACGCCGATCCTCAAGTTACAGAAGATAAAATGGTGAAACTCGCGGCAGAAACCAAATTTCCGAAGATCTTCGAGCCCAGGATCCAACCGCTGCTGGATATCCACCTCGGGTCTGCAGATCATTCTTATGACGTTTTGAATGAGGGCAAAAACGATATCGTTGTCGTCTACACCATGGCAGTGATCGGAATCCTGGTGCTTCTGGTAGCCTGCATTAATTTCGTTAATCTTTCCACTTCGCGTGCGGGGATGCGGGCCCGCGAGGTGGGGATGCGCAAAGTGGTCGGCTCTAACCAACGCCAGCTCATCTCTCAGTTTCTCGGCGAGTCCGTCTTGATGACCGTCTTCACATTTGTGGCGGCTGTGGTTATCGTTCATCTAAGTCTCCCCCCTCTCAGTACCATCCTGAACAAACAGCTGACTCTGCACTTCGGTCAAGACTTTCTCCTCCTTTCCCTATTTTTTCTGATTGCTGTCGGAATCGGTATTCTTTCCGGTATCTACCCGGCTTTTATTATTTCCTCCTTCAGGCCGGTCAACGTTTTGAGGGGGGAATTGCAAACGGGCAGGACAGGGGTGACCATGCGGAGAGTGCTCGTTGTTTTCCAATTCGCCATCACAACGGCTCTTCTGGTCGGTGTTTTTGTGATTCTGGCTCAGATCAAATTCCTCAAATCCATGGACTTGGGATACAACCGGGAACAGGTTCTGGTTGTTATCAATCCGGTGAGAGAGGGAGAAGACCTTTTGAAACAGCAGTTGGCCACACTTCCGTCCGTTCTCTCTTCAGGAAGGATTTCAGCCCCGCCTGGACGCGACTTCAACCGCATGGAGATCATCCCCGAAGGATTCACACGGCCTTCAAACATCACGGCCTCCCGTTTTCACATCGATGAAGACCTGTTCGAAACCCTGGAAATCACCATTCTCCAGGGCCGGAATTTTTCGCGTGAACACCTCACAGACCTCACCGACGGCATCATCGTCAACGAAACTCTACTCAGAAGAGCGAATTACACGGTGGCAGATGCCCTCGGTCGGAGGATCGACATCGTGGACGAAGAAGGGAACTTCATCCCCCTGCGGATCGTCGGAGTCATAAAAGACTTTCACTACATGCCACTGCGGAAGTCCAGCGAGCCCATGATGTTTTTGTTCAATCCCCACCGAAGCTACCTTTTGATGGTGAGGATCGCTCCGGGACAAACAACCCAGGCCCTTCCGGCCATAGAGAAAGCTTTCAAAGAGACCTATCCTGAAGGAAGGTTCCAATCCTTTTTCCTGGATGAGCCATTCGACCGCCAGTTCGAAAGGGATAGGGCTTTCATGCGGAACATCGGCGTCTTCGCCGGAATCGCCATATTCATCGCCTGTCTGGGATTGATCGGGCTTGTGGCTTTTTCTATCGAGCAAAGACGAAAGGAAATCGCTATCCGGAAGATCCTGGGGAGCGGGGAGAAGAAGATATTCGCATTGCTCTCTGTCGACTTCCTGAAATGGGTCGTCATCGCCAACCTGATCGCATGGCCCTGTGCACATATCGCCATGTCTCGGTGGCTCCATGCCTTCGTTTTTCGCACTCCATTCCGGCCCTGGCCATTCCTCATCGCTGCCGTCGGCACATTGTTTTTCGCCTTCCTCACCATTTCTTTTCAGACGCTGCGGGCCACCCGAACAAATCCAGCGAATGTCCTCCGCCATGAGGGCTGAAGAATCAAAGAAGAGGAGAAATCGTCGCCTGCACGTTCGGGATATTCTCCCTTGTCGAAACTCTGTTCACAGCGGCTGATTCCACGGAGCTGCTCAACAGATTCGCTTAGAGCACTAAAGGAATCATAACTCCCGTGAAGGATCAGGGACGATTCAGCGCCTGCGGGATTTTTGCAGGAATTGATCCTTTTCATCCCCCAATCATTGAGTAAGAAGAGCGGTTTGTCCCGTTAAACCGCTGGGCAGAGATGGTCTGCAAAGTCTATGAAGTGGATCCTCTAGTATGTTTTTCCTGCGAAGGTAAGATGCTCGTTAGTGCTTTCAGCGAAGATCCTAAGATTAAATTCCTACCTGTCCTTTAGTATTATTCCTCGGAGTGTTGCTGCCTCTTCTGCGCCTCCAAAATAAAATGTACTAGCTGCCCTCTACTCTTCACACCGAGTTTTTGGTAAATATTATATATGTGATTCTTCACTGTGCTGAGGGAGATAAAAAGCATCCCTTCAATCTCTTTGTTGCTCTTCCCTTGTAGAATAAGCTCAAGGATTTCTCTTTCTCTGTTTGAAATGTGGTGTTCCGTCGTAATATTATTTAATACGACTTTCGTTCCCGAAAGCAGAAAGTGATCTCCATAAATCTTCATGAAGAACCATTTGAACCAGATGAAGGGCATAAGATTGATGATGAGCAACAATAAGGCTATATCAAACGGGGAGAATTGAAAATGAAAATACAAAGAAAGAAAAAGGAGAACGAAACCGGTCAAATAAAAATTACAAAACGGACTTATTATTTTTCTTTTTTTGGCATCATCCATTTTTCTTCCCCGGATCAACAAAATGATTAAAAACACGATCGGAACAAGAAGAATGGCTAAATACATCGCGTTACGAGTCTCATAAAGCAATCGGAAATCATCATTTTGAACGTATAATGCAAATCCGGCTCCGTAGCTGGAGGCGAGAATAATGATTCCTGCTGCAAACGCGATTCTCAAATGTGAGGATACTCTCTTGTCCTCCAGCCCTCGTACGACACGAAGAAAGGAATAGGTCAATCCGATGGCAGCGAGGTAGCTGATGAGGAAATCGCCGATCCAATAAACAAGGGGCAATTGATTTGCTGAAGATATCTGAAGATTGGTTTTGACATAATTGGCAACCGCTAAAACCAGTATCAT
>CAYFVQ010000059.1:0-11905 GCA_964346585.1 uncultured Eubacteriales bacterium
CTCACCATCGGGACAGCCATCTCCCTGGCCAAGCAGGTGAGCGAGGGGCTCTCAGAAGCCCACCGTCTGGGAGTCGTGCACCGGGACCTCAAGCCCCAGAATGTCATGATCGACAAGGAAGGGAATGCCCGGATCATGGACTTCGGCGTGGCCCGCTCAGTCGAAGGTAAAGGGATCACGGGTGCTGGAGTGATGATCGGGACACCGGAATACATGTCCCCTGAACAGGTGGAGGGCAAGGAGGCGGACCAGAGGTCGGATATTTATTCTCTGGGCATCATGCTGTATGAGATGCTGACCGGAAGAGTCCCGTTCGAGGGAGACACGGCGTTTGCCATCGGTGTCATGCAAAAAAGCGAGGTGCCTAAAGATCCGAGAGAGTTCAACTCTCAGATATCTGTGGATCTGAGCCGGATGATCCTCAAATGCCTGGAAAAAGACAAAGAAAAGAGATATCAGAGCTCGGGTGAAGTCCGCAGCGAACTGAGTCATATCGAGCAGGGCATCCCGACTACAGAAAGGACCATTCCAAAAAAAGAACCGATCACTTCCAAAGAGATCACTGTCACATTCAGCATGAAAAAACTCCTCATCCCGGCTTTAATCATTATCGCTGTCGTGATCATCGTAATAATCCTCTTGCAGGTTCTTCCAGCAGATAAAGCTGTTCCTTTTTCTCCTTCAGATAAGCCCTCCCTGGCTGTTGTGTATTTCATGAACCAAACAGGAGATGAGGCCCTGGATCATTGGAGAGAGGCTCTTCCTGGCTGGCTGATAACCGACCTCTCCCAGTCCAAGTACATCAGTGTCTTACCTGCAGAGAGGCTTTTCAGTGTCCTCAGAAAACTGAACCTGTTGGAGGTAAAAAATTACGCCTTCGAGGACCTGAAGAATGTCGCAAGAGAAGGAGGAGTCAATCATATTTTTCAAGCACGCTATTCCAAAGCAGGGGATATCTTTCGGATAGATTATTCCTTACAAAGAGCAGACACATTAGAGATTATTTCCTCAGATTATGTTACAGGGGAAAGCGAGGAGAGCTTCCCTACTTTGGTAGATGAGATGACAAAGACTATCAAGGCCCATCTTGAGCTTACAGAAGAACAAGTCACAAGCGATATCGATAGCGAAGTCAGAACAATCACCACCAACTCTTCTGAAGCGTTTAAATACTACAGCATAGGGAGAAAATTTCACCTCCAAGGAGAGTACCGGAAAGGCATAGAGCTGATGGAGCAAGCGGTGGCCATTGATCCGGAGTTTGCCATGGCCTACAGATCGATGGCAGTGGCCTATGGCAATTTACGCCGTAGAACAAAGTCGAAGGAGTTGCTCCAAAAAGCGTTAACGCTTACAGATAGGTTGTCTGAGAGAGAACGATATCGAATCGAGGCAGATTTCTACGGCAGGTCAGAGGCAACCTATGATAAAGCCTTTGAAGCTTATGAAAAATTATTGAAGATTTATCCTGATGAAAGGGGAGCAAGACATAATTTAGCAGTAAGGTACGGTGTGATAGAAGAAGATCAAAAAGCTATTGAAAATTACGAAATTTTGATAAAAAAGTATAAAACTGATTTCATTTCCACCTATATAAATTTAGCCAGTATATACGAAGATTATGGATTGTTTGACAAAGCCAGAAAGGTTTACGAGGAATACCTGAATAATTTTCCAGATAGCCACTTCATCCATCAAACACTCTCCAGGCATTACCTTAGGCAAGGGAAATATGACCTTGCCCTGGAAGAACTTGATAAAGCATTCGCCCTTGCTCCAACAGATTGGGTCAACAATATTGCTAAAGGGGAAATTTATTTTTACACGGGAAATTTTATTGAATCAGAAGCGGAATACCGGAAGCTTCTGGAGAAAGAAGAACCATCTGCCAATGCAGCAGGAATGCTGAGATTAGGAGAGCTTTTTGTATTACAGGGAAGATTCAAAGAGACAATAGAGATGGCAAAACGAGGGATTGAGCAGGCAGAAGAACTCGGCGAAAAGAGATGGATAAGGGAGAAAACTCGTGATTTGGCTTATGCTGAACTCAGATCAGGCAATCCTGAACGAGCTTTAGAGCTGCTGGATAAGAATTGGAAGAGCGCCGCGGAAGATGGGGATTTAAGAGATCAAAGACGCGCTCTGAACAGAAAAGCGCTTGTTTACGTTGAAATGGGGAGACTGGCAGAAGCACAAAAAGCATCACAAGAATTGAGGGCGATGATCGAACAAGGAATGAACAAGAAGCTCATGAGACATTACTATCATTTAATGGGAATGATTGAGCTTGAGAAAGAGGATTATCCGAAGGCTATTGAATATTTTAAGAAAGGTCTGCCCTTGCTCTATCTGCTTTCTAGCATGAATATTGTATACGCTGACTCTTTAGGATTAGCCTATTACAAGTCTGGAAATTTTGAGAAAGCTCGTGAAGAATATGAAAGGATAGGTTCCCATCCAACAGGTAGGCTATATAATGGCGACGTCCATGCTAAATCCTTCTACATGCTGGGCAAGATCTATGAACAGCAGGGAAACACAACCAAAGCCATCGAGAATTACGATAAATTCCTCGACCTCTGGAAAGACGCTGATCCTGGTATGGTGGAGGTCGAGGACGCAAAGATGCGGCTCGAAGCCCTAAAAAGAATACCTTTGTGTTTCCCACCTGAATCAACCCCTAATTATTCATTCGCATATAACCTCACTGAGTATATTGATCCGGTACACTCATCAAGCCGATCCCTTTTATTCTGTCAACTTTCGTAGACTAAATTTTCCTCTCAATTTTTTCTTTTTCTCCAAAAGTTTACATTTCGTTGATATTTTCCTGTATTTTCCTCTGAAAACCATTCTTGCTGTTCATGGCACGTTTTGCGCATAAGGAATACTGTTCTTTTTTTATGAGATTGCCACGCTTCGCTCGCAATGACACGAAAGTATGAGATTGTCACGCTGCGCTCGTAATGACACGGAAGGATTAGATTGTCACGTTTAACTCGCAATGACAGGAAAGAATGAGATTGATATGTCACTTTGTTTCCAGCCGTGACAAATAATTATCTAACTATGGAATGGCTAAAAACAAAATGAAAAAGAATGCTCCACCAATGAATCCGACAGCCACACAAATAAATCGTCCGGGATTCACGCTGGTGGAATTTCTCGTTTCGTTCACTCTTGTGACGCTCTTGCTCACAGGGACGGTTCAGCTCACCATCCATTCTCTGTTGGTTAAAAGAAATGCTGACCTCAACCTGAAAACTGCGGAACTGGCGATTTCTCTACTCGAATATTTTAAATCGCTTCCTTATGAAAGCGAGGAATTGAAAGAAGGATTCCAGAGCGAAATCTTCCAAGAAGAAGGCTCTCTTGAGGCATTCCGGCAGGAATGGAGAGTCGAGAACATCTCCCCGAACCTGAAAAGGATCGAAGTGGAATGTTATTCTGAAAAACATCCTTTGAAAAAGATCCGCCTTGTTCTTTATCTCTCCAAGGAGCTCGGTTTTTGAGGATGCCAAATAAAGGCAAAATGTTGAGGCTGCCACGCCTCGTCCTCAATAAAATCTGTATGAGATTGCCACGCTGCGCTCGCAATGACACGAAAGGATGAGATTGTCATGCTTCATTCGCAATGACAGGAAAGAACGAAATTGTCACGCTGCGCTTGCTATGACAGGAAGGAATGAGTTTGCCACGCTGCGCTCGCAATGACATCAATAAGATTCAATTTGAACAAGATGAAGAATTGACTAAATCTGACATCAATAAGATGCACTTGAAACAAACTTAATAATAAACTAAATATGAAAAACACAAAACTTCTCAATGATTCACAAAATGGATTTTCTCTGATCGAGTGCCTGATCAGCCTTTCCCTGTTTTTGATTATCGTCCTCTCCTGCCTTGAGTTTTTCACACGCACCCGGAACCTCTTTTTCAAACTCAAGGAGAAAGAAGAGGACAGAGAAGCCGTGCTCGCAGCACTGGACAAAATCAGAACAGACCTTCACAAGGGCGGCGCAGGGCTTTCCGATCCTGTTCGGCTCGGGATTCTTGAAGGAATCTCGGAAGACAGCGGCACTCTCATCATCCTCAGCAAAGAAAAGGAGTTATCACTCTGCAACAATCTGGTTGAAGGGCAGACGAGAATCCTGCTTGAAAGCACATCCGGACTCAAAAAAGGAAGAGAGATATGCATCTTTGACTCTCTCAACGGAGAGGTCTTATCCATATCTTCGGTGGATGAAGAGAGCATAGTCCTCTCTTCTCCCTTGAATTTTTCCTTCATCAAAGAAAAAGCGTCCATCATCCTTGTCAAAAAAATCTCTTTCTACTTGGACGAAAAAAAGCCGATCCTGAGAAGAAAGGTCAATTCCAGCCCGGCCCAGCCTCTTCTGGAAGACACGGCTTCCTTTGACTTCGATAGGGATAAGGCCGCAAACCTCGTGAAATTGCGTCTTCAACTCAAAACGAAAGAGGAGAAATTCTATGAAATTTCCGTGTTTCCGAAAAATGCAGCGCTGGCCGTTTCCCATTAAACACAAGAAACGGAAAAGCCCAGGCGCCACAACTCTTGTCTCGGTCTTTCTTTTCATGATCTTCTCAACTCTGGGATTAAGCATGCTCTATTTCACCGGCATTTACCTCAGGATAAGTGCCTACAAAAAGAATTCGACTCTGCTGGATTATGCTTCGGAGAACGGGATAAAACAGGGCTTCAACCAACTTCTCGGCTCATTGGCACAGAGTCCTTCCCTGGTCTTTTTATCACCTGAAGAGTTAAGCGAGTTTTGGACTGACGCACAGAACCAGGGTGTAAGAACAGCCGAAAAGCTCATCGGCCAAAAACTTCCTCTTCAGACCGCACAGGATTGGGAGAATCTGGGATGGAAAAGCACCACAAACTTCTCCTTTGACCAGATTGAAGAAAGCAAGGACTATTTCAAGGCTGTTTACAGAGCATCCATCTTTTCCGAAGGGAAAATCAAGAATTTCAATCACACAAGGAAATCTTCCTTCGAAGCTGCCCTTGGGATTTTCGCCGGCCACATTCCCCTCCCCTTGCTTCCGATTCTCATAGACAAAGAGTCTGAACCCGGACAGAAAGAGCCGTTTTTGGAAAAGAATAAAATCACACTCACTCCTTCAATGAAGAATCTCATCCCGCAGCAAACGATCCATTCCGAAGGCGACCTTCTTCCAAAAGATGCGCATGCCCAGCTTGAAAAAGCGCTGAAAATAAAATTTTTTAGCCCATTCGACCTGTCAAACCGGATCCTTCGAATCGCTCTCGGCCTGGAGGAGTCGAATGAGCCCATACCAGAGGGGGTCTATCTCATCAAAGACGACCTGGGACTGGGAGGAATCTATGTCCAGGGAGACCTTGAGGAAATGGTCCTCGCTATCGAAGAAGGATTCCAGGTCGTCTCATTCCTCAAAGAGGAAGCCTGCTGGATGCTCAAGTACAATCCTCAGAAAAGCCAAACGATATTTGTGACTCCCGAGGAAACCCAGTCTTACGACCTTTCCCCCAGGGGAATCATCATCGTGAAGGGAAAGATACAGTCACTCGGCGGAGGAGTGATTGAACCTTCCGGCCTGGCAGTCCTGGTCACAGAAGAAGAAATTCCCTCCATTCTCAAAGGAATCAACCTGACGATCATCTCATCGGATAGAATCACCCTGTCCTCCCACCTCATCCACCAGGGAGTGAAATGGATGGATGAGGTGCCCTATGCCAAAGACTCCAGCTCACAACTGAATATCTTTGCAACAGGACAGGATATTCTGGGAAATGTGGAAAGTGAAGGAAAAATTGTTATCGATGAAAACTCTTCGGACGAGCTGAAAATCCAGGCCTCCCTCACAGCCACCGGCGAAGGATTTTCAATAGAAGGCGAGAACAAAACAGTCCACATCCTGGGCAGCCTCCAGGTTTCTGACTATTCATCCCATGATAACGCACTCCACCTCACTTTTGATGAGCGGCTCTTAGAAGTTGATGAGCTCACCCAGGATGCTCCGCTGACAGAAAAACCTGTTCTTTTCCTTTCTTTCCTTAAACCTCTGGAGTGGAGAGAGTATTAAATGCGAGATATAAAAAAACACTTCCCTTTAACCAAAGAAAGAGGATTTTCACTCACAGAAACGCTCATTTCCCTCTCCATTTTTGCCTTGATAGTGGTCGCCGTATCCACTTCATTCCTGAATAAAGCACCGAGGTACAGGCTTCAAAGCGCTGTCCGAGAAGTGCATTCCCGGTTGAACTACGCCAGGTATAAAGCCATATTTGAAGGAATAAAAGTCAGGGTGCGGTTCGATGCTGCAGGTTATGCTATCGAAAAATACTCTGAAGAGCAGAAGGAATGGAAACAGGAGAGAAAATACGCACTCCAAGGAGTCACACTTCAAGCCAATAACAGCCCCGTGTTCCATCCCTCAGGGACGGTTTCCAATTTGGCCTCAATCACCATTTCCAATTCATCGGGGACATACAGGATTACCCTTGCCATTTCAGGAAGGATAAAAACTATGAAGATTTAGTGAGGCCCTTATTCCCTCACACAGTATTTTCCAGATAGAGAAGGTAGTGGGGTGTGTTCGCGCTTTTTACGTGTTTCAGGCGTAGAGGTGATTCGTTTTTCTGAAACGACTGAAATTCGCGAATCAAAATTTATAAAACTATTGATCTTTTAAAAAAACAGCAGGCGTCAATCCATCATGAAGAGAGAATCTTCAAGGCCTGTGTTGTATTTCACCTCAGAGAAGGTCATGGTCATAGCTTCCTCACCGTCATAAAGAAATTTAGCTGTAAAGGAAACCATCGTGCCATCTATTTTTCTATAGTCAGACAAAAAAGTTTCTGATTCCATTTCTACACCCATCTGAGTCACAGTCGCTATGGTTTTATAGGGAAGATAGGTTTTGGAATCAAGATACATCGTTTGAGTAAATCCATCAGGAAAATTCTGAACCAACACAAAATAATCCTTGCCCTCGATGTTTTCCGATTCCTTCAACGTGTAGGTGACGCCGTGTTTTTCCGGATTGAGGAGGATTTCATTCCCATACGCCAGTCTCATAAAATCATCTTGCTGGTCGGCAGGCATTTCTTCGGTCGCGCCGGTTTGTGGATTGATCCACCAGGCGACTTCCCCGTCATAAGCTTGGGTCATCACCATTCCCATTAACTCCATATCCATGCGCATCTTGTTGGGCTCTTTCATGTACAGGGTCAACGACCCGCTCATTCCCGCCATAACGATATCCAATGTTCCTACCATTGTTGAGTCCTTGATACTTGACAGGCGCTTCCTTCCACCTGACGCCTCAATTAACTTTTCCAGAATATCAGTTGCCTTCTGGCCAAATCCTTGTGAAGCCATCAAACCGAAGAGAAAAACACTTAATAGACTCAGTGAAACGATTTTCTTCATGGATTCCTCCAATTCTTGTTAATTTTCATACCTTGGCTCTGGATGAACCTTCGTTGAATTCCTCTTTTTTTATGAAAGTCCTTATCTATTTGATTTGCCAAGAATATCAGTTAGTGATGAAAGAGTCAATTAAAATTATCTGAGTCTTGACATCAAGAATTTACCGGGTAAGATAAGATTTGCCAATCAGAGAAATATAACGATCGAGATGGAGGTTTTCATGATGAGATACTTCAAAATAACTTTCTTGTGTTTATTCTGTCTGGCTTTTCTCTCCGCATCGGCTGCAAAAGAGCCTGTGGCCAGTTCGGAAAAAGAGGTAAAATCCACTCCTTCAAGACTGGTTGTGGTCTGGACAAGTGGAGACCGTGAAGTCGCTCTGAAGATGGTCTTTATGTACACCTACAATGCGCAAAAAAATGGATGGTGGGATACAATCCGTTTTATCGTCTGGGGCCCATCCTCCAAGCTGCTTTCCGAAGATAAGGAGTTACAAGAGTATATTCAACGGATGAAAAAAGTCGGAGTGGAACTTTATGCCTGCAAGGCATGCGCAGACCTGTATGGTGTTTCAGATAAGCTAGCGAAACTCGGACTGGAGGTGAAATATATCGGACAAGACCTCACCTCAATGCTTCAGGATAACTGGACACACCTCACATTTTGAGGATTTGGAAGACTGGACCCTTCACTTACTTTTCAAACACAATTTTACCGTCAACGATCGTGTACAGGACTTCCACATCCAGCAACTCGGCTTCCGGAATCTTAATCAGGTTCCGGTCAAAAACCGTGATATCGGCGAGTTTCCCAACCTCTAAAGAACCCCGGATGTCATCCTCGAAAGCGGCATACGCATTATTGATTGTGAACGCCTTGATGGCTTCCTCCACAGAGATTTTCTCCTCAGGAAACCAGCCTTCTTCCGGTGTCCCCTTTAAAGTCTTCCTCGCTACAGCGGCATAAATCAGGTATTTGGGATGCATATGATAGAGGGCCGCGCTCGTTCCCGGCCAATCCGAACCAAAGCTCAGCATGGCCCCGTTATCGAGCAGCGATTTGAACGCATAGGCTCCTTTGCACCGTTCATGCCCGATTCTCTCCTCCATCCAGCGCATATCATCCGAGATATGGTAGGGATTGACTTCAGCAATGACGTTCAACGCTTTGAATCTTGGAAAGTCCTCAGGCCTGATGACTTGGGCATGGATAACCCGAAAACCTTTCAAATCAATCCCTTCATTTTTTAACCGTTCATAAAGGTCGAGCATTTCGGCCACCCCTCTGGTCCCGATGGCATGGACGTTCGGCACAAAATCCGCATCCAATCCCTCCTTGATGAGGTTGTACATCTTCTCCATGTTTCCTTCTTTGAGCTGGGGGTGATCCGACGTGTGACGGCGCCAGTGTCCATAATTATCTGGCTGGTCATCATAAGGACTGAAGAACAGCGCCCCATGGGTTCCCATGATGCCGTCAATGTAGCCTTTTAATGCGCCGTACCGCAGCCAGTTATCTTTCTTTTTGGTTTTCGGATGGAGCCCCATGGTGAAACCTTGCTCTTTCAATTCAGCTCCACGGGAAAGGTCCGGCCGCAGCCAAACCCGGCAGGTCAACTCCCCATTCTCCTGGAGTTCGATAAAGCGCTTGGTTTGCTCTGGCCTCTCGATGTCATGAACCTCAACAATCCCCGCTTCCCTCAGAGCTTTGAGCCCAGCCCGGTTTTCATCCAGAAGTCTCTTATGCGATTTCGGCTTCCTGGCTTTCCTCAATCTGTCAAACGCAGGAGAGCGCGGGAATATGATTCCGGTCGGTATACCATCCTTTCCCATCTCCATGCCGTCAACACCACCTTTCTCCAGGCCGGCGGCCTTGAGTGCCGCTGTATTCGCCAGCCACTCTCTGTAATCAAAGCGGCAGATAAGACACGGATTATTTTGAGTTAAGTCATCGATCATGTACCTGTTCGGCCGCCATGGCTCTCTCTTCTCTGATTTCTTTTCTCCGGCATCCGCCAAAGCCCACTGTTCATAGGCTCCCCAGAGACCCTCGGTTATCCATTCGCCATCATCCAGGATGCCGGCAACTCTTTTAATCTCCCTCCTTAAGCCAGCCTCATCGGAAACAGTCATCAGGTTCGCATCATTAATCAACGCTCCAGCCCGACCGTAATGAACATGGCCGTCAATCATTCCCGGAGTGACAAATTTCCCTCCTAAATCAATGACTCTGGTCCCGTCTCCGACATATCTCTCTGCCTGGCTGTCTTTCTTACACACAGCGGTAATCTTGTTTCCGTTGATGACAAGGGCACTCGCTTTGGGCATGTCGGGATTGGCTGTATAAATATCCCCATTCAGGAGCACAAGGTCAGCCGGAGGATAGGTCTTCTGCGCACAGCTTGAAAAAAGGATGAGAGCTGCACATGCTAAAATGACCATAAAACCGGAAAGCCTGAATTTAACCCTCTTATCCATGATTCCTCCTTGAAGAAAATCTATTTATGATTTTTTATAAAGTTTGATTGATTATATTCCTGAAAAAAGAGTCTGTCAAAACAATTAGGGGTCGTATCTCAACATTCGACATTTTCCATTTTTTCGATTTTTTTTGTTTCTTCATTTATGAAAGCAAAAGCGATATCAATAAATAGTCAATTGAGAATTAAAGAATATTCAGACCTGTTCCCTCCATCTCTATCATTATTGTGTGAAATGTCGAATGTTGAGATGCGATCCCTTTTACTACTTTTATTGTATGAAATGTCGAATGTTGAGATGCGACCCCTTTTACTACTTTTACTAATGTCGAATGTTGAGATGCGACCCCTATTCTCTAAAGAGGACAACTGCATCTGAATAAGCTATAATAAAAAAGAGTCAGCGAGCAGGGAAGAGGCTCAAAATGAAAATATTCATTGCGCGGCCTATCGCCACGGCAATGGTTTTTATCGCCGTATTCGTCCTTGGTATCTACTCCTTCCTCAATATTCCTATTGAGCTTCAGCCGAAGGAAGACTATCCACGCTTGAGCATCAGGACATACTGGAGCGGCGTCCCCCCTGAAATAATACAAACTCAGGTGACAGCTCTCCTGGAAGAAATTGCCACAGGAATAAAAGGTGTGACCAAGGTCGCCTCCTCCTCGCGAACGAGTTCCTCAACAATACAATTGGATTTTGACCCCAAGACAAACATGGAGTTTGCCGTCCTCTCTCTTCGAGAGCAACTCGCCAGCATAAAGGACGAGCTTCCCTATGGAGTCACGCCCCCTCAAGTCGAACCTTATGTCCCTGATGAATTCAGAGCCGAAGAATTGCTTCATTGTTCTATTTCCGGGGATTACACTCTTCAAAAGCTGAGAGAACTCGTCAAGGAGAAGATTGAGTTTGGGATTGGCTCAATTAAAGGAGTCAATCATGTTTCAGTTACAGGGGGGTCTGACCCGGAAATAAAAATCACATTGAATAAAGAAAAACTTAAAGCGTTGAACATTCATCCCCGTATGATTTTTTACGGGATACAAGAAAGAAATCGAACATTTCCGGTTGGAAAGATACAGAAAGGAAGCCAGGAATACATCTTCAAGATTCACAACGCCACGAAGGGACTCAGGGAATTAGGAGAGACAGTCATCACCTACTCGGGTGAAAACCCGATAAAATTAAAGGACGTGGCTCGAATCGCTCCTTCTTATGGAGATATTCTCAATATTAACCGGATAAACGGCCAACCCACGCTATCAATGAGAGTCTTGAAAGAGCCCGGCACAAGCACTCTGAAGGTCGCCAACGCCGTCAAAAAGAAACTTGAAGAGATCAAAAAAGACCTTCCCTCAGACTTGATATTCCGAACTGAAAATGATGAGAGCGAAAAAATCCAAAAAAATCTTCGACATCTCTATTGGCTGGTGGGAATCATCCTTGTCGTTATTTTTGTTCTGGTTTTCCTCATCCTGAGGGATTTTAAGCCCTCTCTCCTCATCCTTTCTTCCATCGCATTTTCCGTCTTAATCACTTTTAACCTCGTCTATTTCCTGAAAATCTCTATGAATATGTTGACAATGGGTGGCCTGGCATTGGGCTTTGGGCTTTTTGTGGACAACTCTATTGTCGTGTTTGAGAATGTCCTGCGCTACAGAGAGCAAGGAGCATCCCCCGTGGAAGCCGCCATCAAAGGCTCAAAGGAAGTGTTCCTTCCAGTTCTGGCCGCCACTTTAACCACTATGAGCGTCTTTTTTTCCTTTGCCTATTTTCAGGGAAGGATGAAGATTTATTTCTTGCCTTTGGCCATAGTGATTGCCTCAGCACTGGCGGCCTCTTTACTGGTATCTTTTTCCCTGATTCCAGCCCTGAGCCCTTCTTTAGTCAGGAGAGGAAGGGGAAAAAGAAAAGAGCGATTTCGAGGGGCCTACGAGAATGCATTGCGAGTTCTTCTCCGCTATCCTCTCTTGGTTCTTTTAGTGAT
>CAYFVQ010000060.1:0-11056 GCA_964346585.1 uncultured Eubacteriales bacterium
TCTTGTTCTTCCTTTGATATACCCGCCTCCTTGGCGACGTTTTCGGCGGTCTCAATCATTGCATTCTTGGCATAGGGATCATAACCGAAATTGTCCCAGACCCAATCCTCTTTATCTCCAGTCCCTCCGGTGCCCAGAGGATTAGGGTAATAGATATGCGGTCCGTTGCTTGTCCGGTCACAGGTCACGACGAGAATCGTCTCATTCACGTCAAGCTCAATCGCCTCAGACGCAGCAGCCACACATTTCGCCGACGTCGCACACGCTTGACTGATTGTTGGTCCGGTCACTCCAGGGGTTCCGATCATACCCGCTATCCAAGGGGCCCCGTAGAAACTGCTTTTCTGGGGAATCGTGATCCCCAGGATTACGCCATCGAATACTTCTGGCGGGATTCCTCGTGCTGGCAATGCTCCCTTACAAATCTCAGCCGCAAATTCCATTGAATGGAGATGCGCAAAATTACCCTGCCAGCGGCTAAACGCTGTGCTCCAGTAGGCATCGTAAGGAATGAATGCTTTTTTTAAAGTCATTTTTTACCTCTTGCTTTCAGTTTTTGGGTTTGAATCTTTTTTTGATTATGCATGGGCAAACCCCGCATTCTTCTTCGGGCCATGTCTCATGAAATTCTCCATACCGATTCTCATATCTTTAGTCCTCACGCATTCTCCGAGCATCTTGGCTTCATGTTTAAGTGCCTTCTCAAGAGTCATTCGAGCCCCTTCCAGCATGACCTTCTGGAGGATCTCATCGGTTTTCCGAGAGAGATGTCCGATGTCCACTTCAGGAAGAGATTCGGGAATCTCCAGCGGCTCTTTGTGTATGGGTGGCACCTTGACTTTTCCTGAGATCACTTTCTTGGCAAAGGCGATGCCTGCCTCCTTGATATCTCCCTCGACTTCTTCCTGGATTAATCCCATTTTCAGTGCCTCTGATGAAGAGATAGGATTTCCAGTCCGAAGGATAGGCCAGGCATTCACGATCCCTATAATTCGCGGGAGCCTTTGGCTTCCTCCAAATCCTGGAATAATCCCGAGTTTGGGTTCGGGCTGACCAGCGAGAACCGGCAATCCTTTCTGTGCAATCCTTGCCGTGCAGGCCATAGCCAGTTCATTCCCCCCTCCGAAGGCAAGACCATTCATGGCACAGATAACAGGTTTCCCGAGGTTCTCGATCAGATTCAATGTTTTCTGTCCCTTTAAGGCCAAAGCCTCTGCCTCTTCGGGAGTTCTCAGCCGAGCCAGCATATTGATATCCGCTCCCGAAACAAAAGCTTTAACCCCAAAACCAGTCAGGACAGCCCCCTTTATCTTTCTATCGTTTTTTATTCCAGTAAAAACCTCAGTGAGCTGGTCCAGAACCAAGAGATTGAGGGCATTTAAATACTTGGGCCTTCGAATCGTGACAACAGCGATATCCTCCCTGTCTTCTCTAGAAACAAACGGTATATCCCAGGGTTTCCCGGATCGAGCTTGGTCGACGAGTACTTTGGGGACATAGAATTCCGGCCATTCCTTGGCACAAGCTTTGACTAGTCCAAGAGCTTTATCGACACCCATATCGTTCATCATCTGAAATGGCGGATTCATGACAAGGGCATTTTCGACGGCCATCTCTAAATCAGCGATATTCGAGATTCCGGAGTCAAGTATTTCAGACACAAGCCCAAAGACCGCCCCTTTAATCAGATTCGACACTGTCTCGAAATCATTCTCGCTATAGCCCACTGCTTCCCCCATCATTGCCGTCTCCCAGGGTCTCCCGATAGAGACTTGTCTGTCCAGAATTCTGGGGCAGTGAAACCACGAGTTGATTTTTTCATGCATCTGTGTGAGGCCGTGTTGGGTTATCGGGTTTCCTCCTGTCAGATTCATTGCCGTAAAAGGGCCAACTCCAAGGCCCAATGCTCTCTGGGCCATGGCATCAATCTCTTTGACCGTTCCGACTCCTTTCTCCACCAATAGGGCGGCTGCCAGGAAGAGTCCCTCAAAGATCGGGTCTATGGCGTATCCATATCGACTCTTCACTTTGATCGGCGCCTTGCCAATCTGTTCGTAAAACTTCATCAAAAAGTCTGCTATCTCCGATGCGGTGTCTTTCCCGGGGACGATTTCAACGATAATACTCCGCTCCGCCGGAAAAAAGTAATGGATGACCAGGCATCTCTTTTTATTCTTTAGCTCTGCAAAAATGACCTCGGGCTCCATGTGAGACGAGTTTGAAGCAAATATCGCTGTTTCAGGACAGATCTTTTCCAGCTCAGAAAAGATCTTGTTTTTTATTTCTCTGTCTTCTGTCGCTGCTTCAATCACGAAATCCGCGCCGCGCAACTTGGAGTAATCGGAAGACCAGGAGATATTGGCCACCATCGAGTCAACTTCCTCTTGCCGGAATGCTCCGCTTTTAACTCCTCTCCCAAACTTTCCCTTGACACGGGCCTCGCCTGACTTAAGTGCACTCTCAGCTATGTCGACCACAACAACAGGAACCCCCTGTTTATGGAGAACCTTACTGAAATAGAGAGCGATATCAGGCCCGATATTGCCAGAGCCAACGACTCCTATCTTGCTTATAGTTCGTCCAAAAATTTCCCATACCATGATAACCTTCCTTTCTAATCAGGATTTTTTGATAGCTTTCCCTCTCGAACGCCAATCTCAAAGGCTTTTAAATTTATCTCAAGATTCTTCTTTTGGCTCACCGATTCCAAAACATTTTCGAGGTCTTCTTTTTTAAAAGGAACCAATCCTGTCCCCACAGAATACCCGATGAGGACAATATTGGTGGACATTATCGAGCCTATTTTAGAGGCCGCTCCGCTGGCATCGAATGAGAGGAAAGTTATTCCTGACTTTTTTAGATAATCCAGCACCTTTGCTTCGAATCGACCCGGATCCTCCAGGTTGACAAAACAGAGGCCTCCTCTTCTCAAGAATCTCAAGGTCCTGTACGTCTCGTTTTCCTCAAAAGAATAAAGAATATCAGCCGTGCCTGTTCTGATCACAGGGCTCTTGAATTTACCCAGCTTCAGATGAGCAATAACCGAGCCACCTCGCTGACTCATGCCGTGTGTTTCCGATCCCATAACATCCAGACCGAATTTCAATCCCAGTTCAGAGAATACCTTCGAGGAAAACAAAATCCCCTGCCCTCCAATCCCGGCAAGTATGATCTGTATTTTCATATCTGTCATTAAGGTTTTCTACCGATACTCACGGTGAAACATCTTTTCATTTCTCCATCAAAACGATGGTTTTTTTTGGGCAGGCGTGGATGCACACACCGCAGTCGACACAGAAATTCCGGTCAATCTCGACACGGTCTTTTTCTTCACTCAGATAAAGCGCTGGACACTCAAAATAATCCAGACAATAAAGACATCCATCGCAATCCTCAGTGATCTCCACTTTCACTGGATGTTCCACCCCTACATCAGGATAGCGGATAAGACAGGGATGCCTGGCGACGATCACAGCTATTCCTCCATCGCTTCTCTGAGTGTATTTTCTTCCTTCTTTCAAAAGTTTGATTAAATTCTCAACATCATAGGGATCTATTGTCTTGATCCATTGTACCCCACACCCTTTGATCAATTCCTCCAGAGAAATCTTCTTCCCCTCACTCCCATCCGCCGTTATTCCCAAGCCTGGAGTTGGCTGCATCCCGGTCATCGCTGTTATCTCGTTGTCCAGGATGACTAGAATAAATCTCGCGTTGTTGTAGACTGCGTTCAGAAGAGACGCCGTGCCCGAATGAAAAAAGGTCGAGTCACCCATGGTCGCCACTATGGGGACATCTTCTTTATCCTGATGATAGGCGTGATAAAATCCCGAGGCCAAGGTGATTCCAGCTCCCATATCGAGAACCGTGTCCACTGCTTTCATGTTGAGTCCAAGGGTATAACAACCTATATCACTGCTGTAAATGGCTTTTGGAAGTGCCCGTTTAATCGCATAAAACGCCGCCCTCTCAGGGCAACCGGCGCATAGAGTCGGTCTTCGAACACTGACATCAAGGCCTTCGATGAGCTGATGAAGCTTTTCATCTCCGCTCTCTTCCAAATCAGCTATGCCAAGTTCTTTCAAAACGATTGCCAGGATATCATAAATTCTATCCGGAGAAAGTTCTCCCTGTAAAGGAATATCCCCGGTAAGTCTCCCCAGCACCTTGCTCTTATCGAAGATTTGGGATTCGATAACCGAATCCGTCTCTTCAATCACCAAAACATTCTCGTGCCTTTTAATGAATTCTGAAACTCTTTTTTGAGGAAAAGGGTATGGAGTTCCGATTTTTAAAACATTGATCGCCTTTTCTAAGTTGAGTTCCTCCAGAATATCCAGAAGCACCACAAAGCTCACACTGCAGGTGATGATGCCTAAAGGAACGTCGCGGCCGGCCCCGACTTCATAATTCCATCTGGGTTCGTTTTCAAACTTTTCCTGTATCTTCTTCAGAGTCTCATTCAATTTTTTATGCAGAACAAGCCTGTATTTGGGAGTGGCTGCCCAACGGTCTGGGTCTTTCTTGAAATCTGCCTGCCGGTCAAGCATTTTAATAGTTGACATCTTCACACTCTGTTTGGCATGGGAGACCTTGATTGTCGGACGCAAGATAACAGGAACCTGGTACTTTTCGGATAGCTCAAAGGCATCCTTGACCATTTCTTTGGCTTCTTGAGGAGTTGAAGGATCATAGACAGGCACCTTGGCGAACATGGCAAAAAAACGGGAATCCTGTTCTGTCTGCGAGCTAAGAGGTCCTGGGTCATCGCAGCTAATGATAACCATGCCCCCGATAACTCCTGTGTAGGCTGAGCTCATCAAAGAATCAGAAGCGACATTCAGTCCGACCTGTTTCATGGCAACCGCAGCCCTCTTACCTGTCATGCTCGCGGCCAAGGCATTATCGAATGCGACCTTTTCGTTGGCAGACCATTCGATATAAGTATTCAGGCCTAACTCTTTTTTAAACTGGACGACAGCCGGAATGATTTCAGAGCTAGGTGTCCCAGGATAGGAAGTGACGACGTGACATCCGGCCTCAATAATTCCCCTGGCAATGGCCACATTGCCCAATAGGATTCTCATCTCTTTTTTGGCCATGTTGATTATTTCTGGATCTGTTCAAGAATGACAAGTGAGAGACTAATCATTCGTATATATTTGCCTGAATACTTCAATAAATTTCTTGTTTTGTTCGGGAGTCCCGACTGTCACTCTTAAAAATGTGGGTTTCCCATACATGGTCAAAGGTCTGACAATCACACTTCTCTTTTTGAGTTCATCAGCGACTTTTTGGGCATCGGTTTTCACATCTATTGTCACAAAATTTGTTTCAGACGGAATATAAAACACAGACATCCTCTCGAAACTCTCATAGAAGAATCTCTTCCCAGATTCAGTGATCTCTTGTGTCTTTTGAATATGAGCCTCATCTCGCAAAGCTTCAACCGCCGCAACCTGGGCAAAGCGGTTCACAGAGAATGGAGGCTTGGTTCTGTTGAAAGCATCAATTAAATCTTCTTGAGCTATACAATATCCGACCCGAAAGCCTGCCAAACCATACATTTTGGAAAATGTTCGCAGGATGATCACATTCCTTCGTTCTTGAACAAACCTGAGTGTATCAGGAAAGTTTTCCTTATCTGCATACTCAAAATAGGCCTCGTCGAAGACGACGATAATATCTTCAGAGATTTCTTCCATGAATCGAGAAACCTCTCTCTCAGTAACCATGGTGCCGATTGGATTCATAGGGTTATCAAAATACACGAGTTTTGTATCATTAGAGACCATTTTCAAGATTGAATCAAGGTCATGCCTGTAGTCTTTCAACGGAACTTCTACCAGATTGCAGTCCATGATCTGGGCAACAATCTTAGCCATAATAAAGGAGGATTCACTCATGACAAAAGTCTCGCCAGGATTCAAAAAGGCGACTCCCATGAGAAAAATCAATTCCGTGGTGCCGTTTCCGACTCCTAGGTTTTCTGCAGGGATTTTCAGGTGTTGGGCAATCTTCTCTTTCAATTGGTGACAGCGGTTATCCGGATAGAGGTTCCCCTCCTCAAGAGACCTATTGATGGCATCGATGGCAAGGGGTGAAGGGCCGAGGGGATTTTCGTTGGAGGCGAGTTTACTGAATTCTTCCTTTAAAGAGAGCTCCCCTTCAAGAACTTCCGCAGGCATTCCGGGTTCATACTGCTGAATTCGTAAGATGCTTTCCCTTATTAGCTTTTTCATTATATCCGGACTAGTCATGCATCCAGCTGCACCAACCTCCTTTATCCTATTTTCAAGATTGATTTATCAATCAATAGTGAGTTCTAATCATCCATCTTAGAAAAACCCCAAAGAATTATGCCAGAATTGCTCTCAAAATGCGAGAATAAATTGTCTTTTTGACTTCAGATTTTCCCTATGTTATAAGTCTTTTGCCAGAATAGAGAAAAACTTCCAGGATTCAAGCGAATTATAAGCGAGTAAAAATCCACTAAGTTTAAACGAGTTAGAGCGTGTCTCATTCTTATTCTCTCAAATTTTCATAATGTGGGAGGCTAGAGATGATCAAACAGATCAGTCATCTGGGAATGGCGGTAAAGGATCTTGAAGAGTCGCGGGAATTCTACCGCTCGGTTTTCGGACTGGAATCGTCTGAGCCCATCATAGGAGGCGATGGGATGATAAGAGTCAGCATGGTCCGTGTCGGTAATACTCTCATCGAGCTCCTCCAGCCTATCGGGAGTGAAGGAGTCATGGCCAAATTTCTGGAAAAGCGCGGAGAGGGCTTCCATCATATCTGCTATGAGGTGGACGATATCAACGCAGAGATCGCTTCGATTAAGGCCGCGGGATTAGAGATTCTTGGCGAACCCAAACCGGGAGCAGAAGGCATGAGTGTCTTCCTGCATCCTAAAGGGACTCAAGGCGTCCTGGTTGAACTGGTAGAGAAGAAACAAGGATAAAAGTGTCATTGCGAGCGAAGCGTGGCAATCTCGTTGAGAGAAGTAATATTGCAGGAATAAAGATATCCTTATTATGAGATTGCCACGCTTCGCTCGCAATGACATCAAAAAATGATACTAGTGAAGATGGTGGTCGGCTTAATTTAAATTTCTGGAGGGAAAAATGGACTTTGAACTAACCGAAGAACAGATAATGTCTCGGGATATGGCTCGAAAATTTGCAGAAAAGGAGATTTTACCAACACTCAAGGAACACGAACGCCAGGAAATATTTGATTCCGGGATTATAAAAAAAATGGCCTCACAAGGACTTTTAGCCCCGCATATGCCCGTAGAGTATGGTGGAATGGGGCTTGACTATGTGACGTCAGCAATCATCTGGGAATCACTCTGTGGGGCGAGCTTAGCTGTCACGCAAGCAGCAGTGAGCGGTCCTATCCAGCCAGGAACCAACCTTCTCGACGCGGGTACCGAAGAACAGAAACAGAAATATCTGCCTCCTGTATGCAAGGGGGAATTGATCATGTCAGGCGCTGTTGTGGAATCCAACGCGGGCAGCGATTCTTCCATGATTGAAACTTCTGCGGTTCGAAGCGGTAATCATTGGGTCATTAACGGCAGCAAAATATTCATCACTAACGGTGAAATAGCTGATGTCGTGTTATTCATTGCGCAAACCGACAAAAGTAAGGGCCTCAAGGGCCTGACCAGCTTCATTGTGGAAAAAGGCACTCCGGGTTTCTCCAGCACTCCTCAGAAGGGAAGAATAAGCTGGAGAGGCGGCAGTGAAGGCGCTTTGCAATTTACTGATATGGAATTGCCGCTGGAGAACCAGGTTGGAGAGGTCGGAAGGGCGTTAAGAGATGCCCTACGAGGCATCGATACAGCTCGTTTGTTTTTAGCGGCTGGCTGTGTAGGTGTAGCTCAGAGCTGCCTCGACTCCTGTATAAAGTACTCCAAGGAACGGGTTCAGTTTGGGAAACCCATCGGCGGCCATCAATTGATACAGGAAATAATTGCTGAAATGGCAACACGGACCGAAGCCTCCAGATGGCTGACCTACCGCGCTGCAGACCTGAAGAGCCGTGATGTTCGCCATATTAAGGAGA
Source organism: uncultured Eubacteriales bacterium (assembly GCA_964346585.1). Lineage (GTDB taxonomy): Bacteria > Acidobacteriota > Aminicenantia > Aminicenantales > Aminicenantaceae > SOIA01. Next base: position 8,074 of record CAYFVQ010000060.1, read on the forward strand.
TGTCCTATGCCAAATATTTTGCGGCGGAAACGGCACTCTGGGTGGCCTCACAGGCCGTGAAGATTCACGGCTCCTTTGGCACGTTCGATGACTACCCAGTCGGTCACCATTATCAGGATGCGATCACAGCCACAATCCTCGGCGGCACGGCTCAAATGCACCAGTTGACTATTGGGCAGCAACTTTTAGAGATGGCGGCCTTCAAATAACAGACAGATACAATAATATTGCATAATTGAATCGAAGGGAAAATTTCCAAACCATTCTGGAGAAAATAGAAATCAAGATTAATATTGACTAAAAAGTCACAAGTTTCCTGAACCGCTCAAAACGGTCCTTAATTTCTTCCATTGTGAGAGTCTTGAATCGGTTGATTCCAAAGTCTTCTATGACAAAAGAGGCCAACACGCTGCCATAAACAGCGGCCCTGCGGATTTCCATATCATCATCGGAGTCTTTGACTTTATCGAGATAACCCAGAAAACCTCCGGCAAAGCTGTCTCCCGCGCCGGTCGGGTCGATGACCTCTTCACAGGGGTGTGCCAGAATGCCGAAGACCAAATCCTTCCCCAACACCAGCGCCCCGTGTTCTCCCTTCTTGATGACGACAAGCGAAGGCCCTCCCTCCAGAATTTTCTTTCCGGCTTTGATCAGGTTTTTCTCTCCTGTCAACAGCCTGACTTCTTCGTCGTTGGCAAAATAGAGGTGGACCTTTTCCAAAACCTTCAACAGAGAATCTCGCTTCTGGTTGATCCAGAGATTAATGGTATCCATGGCGACAAGCTTTGGTTTCTCGACTTGGTTCAGGATCTCATCCTGCTGGTCAGGATCGATATTCGCCAGGAAGACTATCTCACTTTTCCTGTATTCAGGAGGAAGCTGAGGCTTGAAATCTTCATAGACATTCGGCTCGGTTCTTATGGTTGTCCTCAAATTGGGATCCTCGCCATAGTGTCCTTCCCAGAAAAAAGACTTTCCCGGACGAACCTCCAATCCCTTGAGATCGATTTTTTTACTCTTTAGAAAGGTGACTGTTTCCTCCGGGAAATCCTCTCCCACAACTCCCACAACATTCGGCCGAGTGAAAAAACTCGCTGCCAGGGAACAATACGTGCCTGAACCCCCGACGATCTTTTCTCTCCGGCCGAAGGGTGTCTCGATGGTGTCAAAAGCTAGAGACCCAATGATAACCAATCTCATGATTTTTTCCAGTTATCCGATTTTAATTTAAATATTGACCTATAAACCACTGCCGCTTTTCTTCCTTATCTGCAGCCATCTACCTCCATGGATTCGGATAATGATATATAACTTAAGGGTAAACAAGTCAAGTTCTGAGGCCAGGCTTTATCAGGGTTACTAGATTTATGGATGATTCCAGGCTCCGAGGTATCCATATTAGCAAAGCTTAACCCTGATAACAAAAAAAGGGGACAGGCCCCTTTTTTTTAAGAAGAGGGACAGGCCCTATCTTTCTTAATATAAAGACTAAAAGTGACAGGCCCTAAAAAAAGGGGCCTGTCCCCTTTTTTCTCTCCTTTTAACTTTGATTTTTCGCCGAGAAAAGATTATTCTATGGTGCGAAAGGAAACGAGATGACCGAGAAACTGGAAACGGGATCGCTCATCGAAATGCTCTGTCAGGCAAAGCATGTCGTCGTCTCCACGGGTGCCGGAATTTCGGCCGAATCTGGAATTCCCACATTCCGCGGCAAAGAAGGACTCTGGAAAAAATACCGCGCGGAAGAATTGGCCACTCCCACTGCCTTTGCCCAGAATCCAGAGCTTGTCTGGGAGTTTTATGAATGGAGGCGAGGAATCATCTCGGAAAAAGAACCCAATCCAGGGCATAAGGTCTTAGCCCGATGGGAGAATGTCTTCCCCGTTTTTTCACTCATCACTCAAAATATCGACGGGTTCCACAAGAGAGCGGGTTCAAAGGATATACTGGAACTCCACGGGAACATCTGGAAGCTCAGATGCACAGAGGAAGGAACCATAACGGAAAATTATGAAACTCCACTCAAAGAGGTCCTTCCACACTGTCCTGAATGCGGAGCTCTCTTGAGGCCGCATGTGGTCTGGTTCGGTGAATCCCTCTCCCCGACTGTCCTCCAGAAAGCCTTCCAACTGAGTTCAGAATGTGATGTGATGTTCGTCGTGGGCACCTCTGCCCTGATCCAACCGGCCGCTTCACTCCCTCTTTCCGCCGCTGAAGCCGGAGCCAAGATTGTGGAGATCAATCCAGATCCGACTCCTCTTACACCTTACGCTGATTTTTCGTTCAGAGGAAAAGCCGGTGAAATCCTCCCGCTGATAGACAAAGAATTGATAAAGGCGTTTAAAGCCAATAAGGGATGACAGCAGATGAAATTTATCTATTTTGACGCCTCGGCCGGCCTGAGTGGAGATATGATATTGGGCGCTCTCCTTGATCTGGGGGTATCCCCTGCGCTCTTCAAAGAAAAAATGGCAGGGTTGAAACTCCCAGTGGATATTCGACTGAAAGAGACGAAAAGAGCGTCTCTCCGGGCGTTGAAAGTGGATGTCCTTGTCCGAAAGCAGAAGAGCGCTCCGCGGAAATGGTCTGACATCGAAACATACATCAAGAAGAGCCCTTTTTCTCCCTCTGTCAAAAAAAATTCTTTAGCCATTTTTAAAACTCTTTTTCAGGCCGAAGCAAAGGTTCACGGGCATAAATTCCAGGACGCCCATCTCCACGAGGCTGGCGCGGATGATGCGATCGTGGATGTAGTGGGTTGTTGTTATCTGGCAGAAACCCTGAATGTGAGCAAGTTCTACTCATCTCCCTTGAACCTTGGCCAGGGATGGGTCAAAACTTCACACGGCAGACTGCCTGTGCCTCCGCCCGCAGTGGCTGAATTGCTGAAGAATGTTCCGGTCTATTCAGAACATGTCAAAGAAGAGCTTGTCACACCCACAGGAGCGGCGATTGTCTCCACGCTGGTTCACAAATTCATCTC
>CAYFVQ010000061.1:0-4679 GCA_964346585.1 uncultured Eubacteriales bacterium
AGGGCTTTGCGTGTTTTTGCCGACAGCAGGAGGAGATGTTTGGGCCGGATCTTTTTTGATGGTCTCTGCCGCGGCGCTTCTTCCAGTACGATATGGGCGTTAGTTCCTCCGAAGCCGAAGGCACTGACTCCGGCCCTTCTTGGAAAACCATCTCTTTCCCACTTCAGAAGCCTGGTGTTGATCTGGAAGGGGCTGTTGGCGAAATCAATATTTGGATTCGGCGTCTCAAAATGAAGGGTGGGAGGGATCAGGCCCTGCTTCAGGGATAAAACAGTCTTGATAAAAGAGGAAATACCGGAGGCAATATTGACATGTCCGATATTGGTTTTCACAGACCCAACCAGGCAAAACTTTTTTCTCTTGGAGTGGAAAGCCTTCTTCAGCGCTTCGATCTCGATGGGGTCACCGAGGAGGGTTCCTGTGCCGTGGGCTTCCACGTAGCCGACGCTGTCCGGCTGCACTCCTGCTGCCTTGAGCGCGGCATCGATAACACTCATCTGGCCCTCCACACTCGGGGCTGTAAACCCCGCTTTGCCGTTCCCATCATTGTTGATGGCTGAACCCTTGACCACAGCGTAAACGTGGTCACGATCAAAAAGGGCTTTCTTCAGCGGCTTGAGAACCACCACTCCGGCACCGTCACCGAATACGGTCCCGTCTGCTCCGGCATCGAAGGTTCGGCAATGACCGTCAGAAGAGACCATCAATCCTTCCTGGAAGAGATATCCTCTTTTCTGAGGAAGAGAGAGAGAAACGCCCCCGGCAAGAGCCATATGGCACTCTCCGCTCATGAGACCCTGACAGGCCAGATGAATGGCGACCAGAGATGTGGAACATGCTGTGAGCAGTGTGAAGCTGGGTCCCTTGAGGTCGAACTTATAGGAAATTCTCGTGGCAATATAATCCCTGTAGTTGAGGAGGAAAGCGTCGTAGAATTCGGGCGTGTTCGCGGTTATGGCTTGAACCCGGCGAATCCACTCATGGTTTTCATTTGCTCCGAAATAGCAGCCGATCATTCCCTCAAAAGCATCAGGATCGTAGCCAGCATTTTCCAGGGCTTCCCAGGAACATTCATGAAGGATGCGGATCTGCGGGTCCATCCTCTCCGCTTCTTTCGGCGGGTAAGAAAAAAAGTCGGCATCAAAGGCATCAATATCCTCAATAATCCCTTTGGCTTTAACATAATTCGGGTTTTTGTATTCTACAGGGCTAATTCCCGCATCCTTAAGCTCCTTATCCGAAAAAAAGGATATGGTCTCGCGTCCTTTTATCAAGTTGTCCCAAAACTCCTCAATGTTTCGAGCGCCGGGAAACCGGCCGGACATGCCGATGACGGCTATATCGTTACAGAATTTTTTCTTATCCTTCCCGTTTCTTACCATGGTCTTCCTCTTGTTGAAAGGCAGTGATAATATCCTTTATATCTTTATAGATGATTTTTACAGGAAAATCGTTGTGGAAAGCACAAGCCGCTATCTCGTATCCGTAAAAGGAATGGTACGTTTTAAAGTAAACATCCCTACACTCCCTTTCCCCTGACTTCAGACGGAAATGACCTTCTGGAAGGCTCTGTATGGAAAAAGACTCAAAAGGCAGGGATAATCCCTCTCCCACAGCTTTTGCGTAGCTCTCTTTGAGTGTCCAGAGAGAATAAAAGAAATGAAGCCTTTCGGATTTTGCCCTTCTCGCCAGTTCGGCTCTTTCACTGGTGGAAAGACAGATCTCAGCAACATCCAGGTCGATGTCTTTGATTTTCTCGATATCCACACCGACGGGCATGCAATCCACAGCACAGATGGCATAACTGCCGGAGTGAGAGAGGCTAAAATGGATAGAAGGTTTACCGCGGAGCAGGGGCTTCTGGTTGGAATCATGAGACAAGGAAAGTTCATCCTTCCGAAGCCCTGTTTTTCTGATGAGAACGGACCTTATGAGGAGATCGCCAAGAAGGGCCCGATGGGCATCCTCCCACTGACGGTACCGAAGGATTTTTTCCCTCTTGTTCTCCCCTGTCAGGTGCAGTAGATGCAAAAACAGGCGATCATCCAAGCGATTTTCGAAGCTTGTGGCGTAGATGTCCATGATGAATCACAAAAATGACTATCTCTCATTCTATTTTAATTTGAATTGCCCTCCATTCCAACTCAAAAGTACGGATATAATATTATACGAACAAAAACAGAAAAAAGTCGTTAAATGGTAGCACTTCCAGATCCGTGGTGAGAAGTGGCTTGGATATGGCGACAGGCATGCATCTTTTTTCCCATAACACTGCCCTTTTCGACGAATTTCTTTGCTTGGAAAAAATTGTCTGTGCGTGTTATACAATCGAAAGCTGCTCAATGATCTCTGTCAATGTGAGGTGCGTACACTTTTGAGTTTTTTGTACGCAGCCACAGGTCTTGAGCTCATGCCGGGAGTGGTGGCCGTGATCCAGACCTTCGGAGATCGCATCAATTTCCATCCTCATATCCATGTATTGATCACAGAAGGAGGCACAGCCGGGGGAATCAAGGGTAAGGGGAAGTAGGGGGGAATAGCCATTCGTCCGTTAAATTGATAAAGAAAAAAGAGAAAAGGCATCAGAATTTGTGATATGTAGAAAGCAAAGCCTAGTTCCATCCACATAACCACTTACGGGGATTTACGTATAAAATATCAGTAGTGAAATATTTTACCGGTTTTTTAAGAGAGATCCTATGCCGTTCAATTTGATTTTTATCATGAATATTATTTCTGTGTTTCTGCTAATATTTTTTTCAATTTTTCTGATCACCCGTAAAAAGATATCCAGGCTAAGCAACTTTCTGCTGGCTGGATTCCTGTTCATAAACTCAATCCCTTTCCTTTTTAATATCATCTATTCTCTGGACCTCAGGATTTTTAGATCCCTGCCGACATTATATCTATCATTTTTCAATCTTGATTTCCTAATGGGGCCCCTGATTTTCTTTTACACCAAATCAGTGGCTATTAAGGATTTTCGCCTAAGGAAAAAAGATTGGCCGCACCTGCTCCCAGTCATTGTGTTCAATCTTTACCTGCTTTTCTCGATCATTCTAAAACAAACTAACGGTGTACCCCGAAGCTTTATCCGCTGGGAGATAACCGCTGCTCTGTTGGCATCCCACATTCTCCTGGTCATATATGCCTGCCTGTCGGTACGGGTATTAAGACAGTTTACAGCTGCCATTAAAAATGTTTATTCATATACCGAGAAAATAAACCTCAACTGGCTGCGGTTTGTCCTTGTAGGCTTCGGGATTATCTGGTTGATGATAATCGTCAATAGCCTGGTGCGAATCGTGTGGACAACCCCTATTCCTTCTCTGAATGACATTCTCTCCACAGTGAACTTTGTTGTGTCAATAATAATTATTTACTATGGATTGACCTGGCCAAAACTATTTACCGGGATTGAGCCAAAATCTAAATATGAAGGTTCAACCCTGACCTCCGAGAATGCTAAACTATATGCAAACAGATTGAAAGTCTTCATGGAGACAGAAAAACCTCACCTGACACCCTCGATAACGATCAACGAACTCTCAGAGAAATTGTCCATTCCTGCCAAACACCTCTCCCAGCTGGTTAATGAACAGTTCCAGCAAAATTTCTTCGATTTTATAAACAGCTATCGCATCGAGGAAGCCAAAAGATATCTTGTAAGGAAAAGCCGTCGCAATCTCAATATTTCACAAATTCTCTATGAAGTGGGTTTCAATTCCAAGGCCACCTTTAACCGGGCTTTCTCAAGGCATGTGGGCATGAGCCCCAAAGAATTCAGGAAGCAAATGCAAGCTCAGAAACTGAGCATCCTCAGAAACAATCCCTAAAAAATCAAAAAAAAGGTCTCAATTCAGGAGATGAGGCGAATTTTTTTTTATATGCCTTATTATGTGTATTATAAAGTAGTTTTGAAAACAGGAGGAAGCTATGAAACAAGCAGAACAAAATCAAACCAGCCGGCGTAAATTTTTAATCAATGCCATACCTCTCTGTGCCGCGACATGTTTTGGCCCGGGCATGATATTTGCCAAATCCTCAAAACTGGGTGCGTCCCTTTTGGAGCAGGAGACCCACAAATTTGACAAGGAGTTTCAAGGACGAAAAGTAACCTACCGCCTGTTGGCGGGTATGCAGCACCGAAGTTTTATCCGCTTTGCCAGATTCTTACAAAAAGAAATAGGCCAGGAAAAGGTGATTGAATTGATTAAGAAAGAGACGGACGAACGGTTGCTACAACAGGCGAAAAATGATCTGAAAAGGCTGGGGAAATCGGATTTCAAGTCGTATATAAGCATATTCAGAGACCCAAGAATGCTGGCCAGTTTAAACATGGAAATAATTCAAGATACAGACACAGTGTTCGAGATAAAGGTCACGGATTGTCTGAGTGCGGAATCCTTCCTGCCACACAAAGCCGGAGATATCGGTTATGCCGCGGTCTGCTGGGGTGATTACATCTGGGCGTCAGGATTTAACCCCAAGATTAAATTGATACGGGATAAAACCATCATGCAGGGCCACGGCTACTGCAACCACAAATACATCTGGACCGGGTAAGAGAAAGACATGAGCTAGTCTTATTGCAAATATCCAATAGCATAAGTGTCAACTGTTGATCAGGGGATATGCCAGTCATTTTTCCAAGTTTATCTTATCCAACAGAGCCTTGA
>CAYFVQ010000062.1:0-57720 GCA_964346585.1 uncultured Eubacteriales bacterium
TTTGTGAACTGGACTCGATGAAGCTCCCACACCTGTGTTTCCGGATTATCCTTCAGATAGAATAGGTATTCTTAAAGAAAGTAGAAGAGTAGGCGCTCATAACCTGCCCCCAAGGGCTGCTCTTTTCTATCAATTAACGACTGGAAAAGTTCCTTTGTCTACTTTTGTGTAAAAATATTTTACTGCAGGGGTAATACTTCACAGGATATTTTGTTGAGTATTCAAAGAATTTCCTGATGTGAAAAAGAAACAATCATTTTTTTGTGGCCGATTGGCACAGAAGTTGCTCTCTTATGAATTGAACAAGGGAGTATGGTGAAAGATGACTTTAAACGTTTTGTTTCTTCAACCTCCATCCCTGAGCCGACTCATTCTGCTCATCGGCCTCGGTCTAATACTGTTGTTTTGTTCCAGGCTATCAAAAAACATGTTCTACCCTGGACCCTTGTCTTTGCCCTCTCTTTCTCTTTCTCATCAGCCCTTGGCTCGCAGCAACAGGCCAAAATTCCTCGCGAGCAGTTCGATACTCTCTATAGCGAAGGTAAACACCTTTTCTACGAAATCCTAAGACGGGAGGCTCAAAAAATGCAACTCGTCGACAAAGAAAGAGAAACGCTTTCAAAAGCCCAAAAGAAGGTCCCCGGTCTCTATGAGCATCTGATGAATTTTTATTTTTTTCATAAGAAACCGTATGGAAAAAAAGGAGTGAATTTCCGGTCACATCTCCTGAATTTCTCCAGAAACATGGCTGAGGAATTCATTCAATCTATAACAGAACTTTCTCCTAATGGAGAAACGCCATCCTTGGAATCGGTTCTCTACTCCACAGGATACTTCTCAAGACAAATGTTCCCCATCTACCGTGAATACAGAAGGCGTATAGGAAGACAAGTGAGAGCGCAATGGGTGCTGGATGAATTAAAAATCAGGGATGTGCATCGAGTCTCAAAGGGGAAGGGCATTAAGTTGGCTATCATAGATACTGGAATTGATCCCACCCTGAGAGAGATTAAATCAAGAATCGTCAAATGGAAAAATTTTCTTGACGGTTCAAAACCATACTTTGATGAAGGAAAATTTCCCTTTGACTGGAGCGGCCACGGGACATCCATCGCATCGATTGTTTTTCAGGTTGCACCCGAAATCGAACTAGCTATCGTCAAGGTCTATGACAACGAGACTATGCGCACTGTTCCCCCGAGCCGTTGGAGTGCTTATCTCTTCGCTGCAGGGATGATCTGGGCAGCTGAGAACGGAGCCGATATCATCAATCTCAGCGCAGCTTTTCGAATTGACACAAAAGCCATTCGGGAAGCCGCAAAGTACTGTTGGGAGAGAAACGTATTGGTGGTTTCACCCATAGCCAATGTATCGGAAAACGAGGGCGAAAAAACTCTGTATTTCCCGGCGGCCTATCCCTGGACCATTGCTGTGGGCGGTGTTGAGAAGAACAACGGAAAGCTTCGAGTATCCAAATTCTCACCGGAAGCGGTCTATCTGGATGTGGTCGCTCCAGCTTCCGGTATTTACGGGGAAATGCCTTCCTATCTCGACAACAGGAGAAGGCCTCGACACAATTACGGTAATTCGATCGCGGTTCCCTTTGTTGCCGGAACAGCATCACTCATGCTATCTGCTATGGATGACAAAGTTCTTCTCAAGCTTAAAGAAAAATCTGGGAATTTGGTTGAAACTGTTCGCATAATGCTGAGGAAAACATCCTCCAACGCCATTCTGGGATTCGATAAGCCCAACCCGAATTCAGGCTATGGTTTTATCAACATCCAGAAGGCGGTTGAGATGGCTAGAAACTTCAGAATGGAGTAGAGGCAGGAATCCTTCACTTTTGGGATTAAAAATCTTACCTTGGATCATATCCATCCCCTGTTAGGTGTTGCTACTCCTGTGTTGCTTTCCTAACGTTTATCTCAGTATTCGCTTTAAAGCAGGAATATTCACTTGAACACTGAACTCATCGATGAAAAACTATTTCTATCCGGCTGCCCCGTTTGATTTTCACAGGTTTCTCCAGATGGACAACTGATAATCCTTTCTCGACTTTCAAGTTTCCCCTTCCAGATTCTGAATCGATATGGATACTCTTGATAGACCGAAAACCATAGCCCTTGGAAACACCGAATTTCGAAAGCGCCAGGTCTCCGTATTCAACTTTTAAAACAACTGTGTTGCCTTTCACTTCAAAACTTCCCCACCCGCTTCCACAAGACCAAAACGTCGAAAAATTATCTTTGTTTATTCGTGGAGAAAAGGCGATAAAACTTCTTGTCCCGTCATACTGATAACCGGAAAGAGCAAGCAGCACAGCCCAACTGGCCATGGCTCGGGCGTAATGATGACCGCATTCGAGTTCATCCCAAGGATTGCGGTTAAATCCGCAGTACCTTTCTCTGAGAGCCCTGACTATGGTCAAACCTTCATCGATATGGCCGGAATAGATCAACGAGGCAGCCACCTGATATTCAATCCCTGTCCAGACCTCATCCGAGTAGACAAAGGGCAGTGCTGGCCTCTTTCCCTTTGGCCAGGAGCAGAGAAGTAGTCCGGCCTCCTCATTCAAGGCATAGACTCTTTGGACGTTCGAGAAGCGGCTCAAATCCAGGAGAAAATTGTAGGCGAAAATGGATTTCATGGCTTTATCCACATGTTCCTGAGGGAGGATGTATCCTAATCCTGCTGCATGAGCGAGATACTGACCTAAGAGCTGATCAGAGATGCATCCTTCTCCATACTGATACTTAGGGATTATCTCGCCCTTTTCCAGCGCCTCCTTCTTTCCGCCCGGGGATTCTTTTCCTTCGCAGGAAGGATTCTCGCATTTCTTTTCAGGTGAGCGCAGACGCTCAGGCACCACGAGTCCTTCCATGACGTCCACTTTCTGGATGTAATATTCTCCATTCCAGAGGATCGTATCGTAGGACTTTGAGCCATTCTGGAAAATCTTTAGATATTCTTTGGCTTTCTTTTTATCACCCACCGCCTCAGCCATCTCGCTCCCTGCTTTAAGAGCGGCCAGGTATAATGCCCCCGTCATAGTGTTCGGGCCGTAAAATTCAATATCGTATGTATTGTGCTGCTCACCTTCCATGACTCCATCTTTGTCAGGATCCCAGGGCAAGAGCAAACGGTCCTTCTGCCATTTCATTTCATCTGATACATCGCCCACGCCTCTCCAGGCAAACTCGATCGCCGCACTCACCTTCGGCCAGAGCTCTCTAAGCCAATCAGTATCCCCGGATAACTTCCATTCCCGGTAAACTCTCACAACGTTTCCCATCTGGCCATCCGCACAGGGTTTATAGGTCCACCAGTGTTCTCCGAGAGGGATGAGTGTTCTAAAAACCTGGTAGCCGTTTTTAAATGTATTATGAAGGAAATCCGTCTCCCGCACCGTTCTCTCCAGAAAAGGAAAAAGATAAGCTAGAGTCTGTTCATAATTCCAGACGTGGGTGCAGTTCATCGGGCAGCAGCCCGAATTGTCGGTCAAACCTTCAAACCCGAAGAACTTTCCATCCTCCGTTCGCATCACCAGGTTGGTTTTCAAGGAAGATGTTTGAGAGGACACGGCATCAATAACATAAGAGGGATAAGTGGAGCGAAAAAGGGTGTCATGGAATGTCTTTGTTTCCTGGTAGAGCTCTTTCTCGTTTCGGATAAAATACCGCGCCACATCCCAGGCATCCTGGAATTTTGACGCATAATAATTTTTAAACCTTTTGCTCTTGACCGCCTCTTCTCTATTCCAGTGATTATCCCTGTTGGGAAAATACCAGGTGAGATAAAAAGGAACGATTTTCTCTTCACCCGGCCTGAGCTCAATGTGGACCAAAAGAGTTGCCACATCGCTTCTTCCCTCCGGGGACTCTTCGCTTTCTGTCATGCGTGTGAGCCGTCCGTCGTCTGAAAAATCATCCCAGAAAATGTGGGCATTATCCCACCAACCTCCTCTGTACCACCGGGTCTGGGCATCCACTTCTTTTTCCACGGTCACGAAGGCAACGCTGCCGAATTCTACATCATCTTCTATTCCCCTGTTCGAAGTCATTTTGATCCCTCTGAATCTGCCATCGTCGATAAACTGATTCAAGTTTTTCCCGAAGCTTATCCGCTTAGCCTTATCCACTGTCTTGATGGGATTCATCATGCTGAAAGCCAGAGAAACACTCACAGGAGAGGATTTCTCATTCTTGATCTTCCAGTAAAAAACAGCGGCGGGGATTCCACTTTTTTCTGGAGACAGAGGGATGAACGGATTGAAAGCCTCCAGCTTCACTCCCGCAGGGAACTCTTCATCCTCGAACTGCAGAGAGGCAAAAGGGTATTCACCTTTGAAAACCACTTCTTCAAAGCGGGAAACTCCCGGAAGCTGATTCCTGGGTATTCCCATCCAGGCAATGTACGGAGGGAAGAATTGGCGTTCCAGAATTTTCGCAACAGACTGCTTCCCTTCCTCTCTTGCCCATATGGAAAAAAAAGTGAAATCCGGGGACTTTCCCTTATCCGGCCTGTTAAAAATCTCAAGCTCTCGGATTCCTCCTCTTCCGCCAAGAGTAATGTTGCCTGTCCCCAGTCCTCCTATAGGAAAGGCAATTGTCGCCAAGTCCTTTCCTGTGAATTCTCTGATTTTTCCTGAGTCATACAATGTTTCTTTCTTATACACTTGATCGCTGCCGAAGATAAAACTAGCCAAAGCTAAAAAAACAGAAAGATAGAAGACGAATTTCCTCATAATTTCCCCCAAAAAAGTAGATTTTATTCACCCGATATGTGTTTTATCAGCTTATAGCAAAGGCTATCATCAATGTCAAATAAACAGGAATTTTCAGGAACAACATTATTCAAAAGTGTAAAAAATGCCGACTTAAAGAAAATGAGGACTATCCCTTTCAGTCCTTATTTTAAGAAGAGAGGGACTGTCCCCTTATTAGAGAATGGAATAATGAGAAGTCGGCAGATTTTATGAATGATTCAGGTTAGTTGGCGAAATACCCAGACCTGTGTGTCACTTTTAAGTCTTTATCTTTAACTCTGACCTTTATCTGTTTAAATTTACCATCCTTTTTGTAATTCAAGGGAGAGTAATAAACGAGATAGTAGTTATCAGACGCCTCGACAGCATCTTTGAATAAAGCCACAGGATTTGAAGAACTATGCAAGAATCCTCCAGTGGCGACAGCGACTTCCCGAAAGGCCATGAAGATGTCTTCTGAGCTCTCTTCCATGTGAACTCCGGGAATCATCTGAGGAGGCTTCGAGAAGAATAAAAAATGAATAGAAACAGAAGAGTCGGCATAAGTCTGTTTGATTTTATCGATATCAATAGAGACATCTCTCTTTCGAGTCCCGAAAAGTTCTGATAGAGCAAAAACAATATCCTGTCTCTGCTGGTTCCCACTTATGTATTGATCTATGACTCTTTGCTCAAGCTGAGGGATGAATTCTCTTTGATAGAACAGAAAAACATACTTTTGTCCCTCTTTATCTTTTAAAAATTCTGCAAAATCCAGAAGTTTCTTCTGGTCAATTGACCTTAAATTTTCCAGTTTATTCAAAAGATCTCCGTACAAGGAGAGACTTTCATCGAGTGCCAAGCCCCGAAACTCATCCACGCCCGGCTCATCCATGGAAGTCGATTCGGAAGATAATGATTTGGCGAGACCGGTGAGGTCATTGATGGCTCCCCTGTATTCTGCACTTCCCTGTAAAGCATCTCTTCTTAAAATCCCTTTGAGCCGCTCCGCGATTTCCTTTCTTGGCAGGGCATCCAGAACCTCAGGCTTCATCCTGTATGTTTTCATGGGCGTAACGACAACGAGAATATCTCCGGAAAAAAGAACATTATGAATAAAATAATCCACTGCTTTCCCCATCCTGGCCGTGTACTCATTGACTTCAAAAAGGAGATAGAAACTTCTTGAGGTTTGGGGAGTAAATCGCTTATTCTCTTCTCTCCTTTCTATGTCTGTCTTTTTGACTAAATAGACAGCTTCGATTTTCTGGAGCACTCCATCCTCGAAAACTTCAAAATCATTTATTGTCAGATTGTCAATGAATGTCTTGCCTTGATACACTCTGACAGGAATCTCGATGTTGACTACCAGTGTCTCATGGGCGATTTCCTGGGCAAACAGGGTTAAACCCAAAGCCAGTATTCCGATTATCAGGATTTTCTTCATAGCTCATCTGCTCCTATTCTTAAACTCCACTGAATCCATATTATACAGTGAATAAACTCCGCTCTCAATCCATTTATAGAGAACAGGCTTTATTCTTAACATTTAGACGAACACGTTCAGGATTTCTTCCTGTTTAATGGGGTCATATCTCAACATTCGACATTTTTTCATTCTCTGCCTCTTATTAAACTGGATTCAGGCGTTATCAAAATTTTAAAATACAGGCTAATTAGCAGTCACCTGGCTGTACTTAAACAAGGCCTGACTCCGATGACGAATCGAATGTTGAGAGCGATCTCTATTGGAGGTTCTGCAAGGTTGTCTGGATCACTTCAGACAAGGCGGGATGGATATGCATCCCACTGATGATGGGCACCACGGTCCCCGTGGATGCCATGGCATTGATGACTTCTTGAATAAGGATGGGCGCAAATGGACCGATAATATGGAACCCCAGCAGGCGGCCGCTTTTTTTCTCGATAATAATCTTAGCAAAGCTCTCATCATCCATCATCGCCTCACCCTTTGCCACTTCTGAATATTTCGCCCGACCGACCAGAACATCAAAACTTTTCCGGGCCTCCTCCTCTCTCAATCCAACAGACGCAATCTGGGGATAGGAAAACACCGCGTGGGGAACTTTATCATAATCCACTTTGTTTCTATCCCCGTGTATGCTGTTGTGCCAGACTACGTCGGCTTCTCTGTTGGCCGAATGCCTGAACATCTTCTTCCCGATCGCATCCCCGAAAGCCCAGATATTTTCCTTGCTTGTCTCGAAGAAATCGTTCACTTTGATGTATCCTCTTTGATCCACCTCTACGCTGGTGTTTTCCACTTTCAGAAGGTCCGCATTGGATTTTCTTCCCGCAGCCACTAAAAGCCTTTCTGCGCTGAATTGCTTCTTCTTTCCTGTCTTCTTGTCTTTTGTGATCACTCTATACCTCTTTTCTTCTTTGGCTATCTCCGTAGCTTCTGTGTGAGTGAAGATTTCCATGCGTTTTCCCATCTCCTTCTTGAGCAGCTCAGAAATTTCGGGCTCTTCGCTCCGCACCAGCCTCTCAGCCCGTTGGAGGATCGTGACTTTTGTGCCCATGGCTGCAAAGAAATGTCCGAACTCAGCAGCGATGTACCCTCCGCCGACGATGATCAAGCTGGAAGGTTTTTGAGTCAGCTCCAGGACACTCTCATTGGTGAGATAATCACTGTCCTCTATCCCCTTAATCGAAGGGATCAAGGGCCTCGCTCCAGAAACGAGAAAGATTTTCTTGCCTTTTATTTTCTCTTTTCCTACCTCCAAGGTGTAATCCTCAATAAATGAACCCTCATCCTCATAAAAATCCAATTCCTCTATGAACTTTATTCCCTCTCGGATATGGTCTTGACTCTTCCCGACGATTCCTCTCATCCTCTTCATTATGGATGGAAAATTTATTCCCTTTATTTCTGTGCGGATTCCCAGTTTCTCTGCTTCCTGGATTTCCACCACTCTGTCCGCTGGGAAAATCAGCAGTTTCGAAGGGATGCATCCGACATTCAGACAGGTTCCACCCAGAGGTCCTTTATCCACCATGGCTGTTTTCAAACCATGAGACAGAGCCTGCTCCACTATGATCGCTCCTGCACCGGAGCCGATAACGACCACATCATATTCTTTCATATCATTCTCCAGATGGTAGATTTGAAAAACCTTCTCTCATTCACACCGTGGCAAAAAATATATTCTTTCTATAAACAAAAAGGCCTGAAATAATAAAAAGGGGACAGGCCCCTTTTTTTGAGTCTCCTTTTTCCGTTCTCTATTTGGCTTCTTCCTGTAAATGAAAAAAGTGAAAAAAGGGGCCTGTCCCCTTTTTTGGGAGTCGTCGAGAGAAACGGTGGGGGAAGAGTACGAACAACCTGGCAGGAATGAGGCCATTTCAGGTCTATTCCATTAAAATTACCTACACGGTTTAGCAGAGAATCTTTTTATTATGATTTTTCTTATTAGGATTTCTCTTTAGTTTTTTGGCTGGGTATTCTTATCAAAAACTTCTGAACATTTTGATCCATATCGATGAAATTATCCGCTTCCTCCACCAGCTTCTGTGCACTCGTTTTGCCGAAAGCCAGAACTTCCACGTAGCAGCCCAAGGCACGCTTGAGATGCTGGACAAGAGGTACAAAATCGCCGTCTCCGCTGACAAGCACGATGGCATCCAGCTTGGATGCGAGCTCTATGGTATCCATCGCGATTCCGATATCCCAATCGCCCTTCTTGGCTCCTCCGTAAAAAATCTGAAGGTCTTTTGCCTTGACTTCATAGCCCAGGCTCTTCAACGCATCAAAAAAATTTTCTTCATCCTTGACATCGGCTTTGATGACATAGGCGATGGCCCGGATCAGCTGTCTCCCCCTGACTGCTTCCTTGAGGAGTGTCTTGAAATTGACCTTGGATTTGTATATGTTTCGAGCCGAATAGTACATATTCTGAACGTCGACAAAAATTCCGACCCGCTGTTCCTTGTAAAGCTCAGGCATTGGTTTCTTAGTCATCGAAAACCTTCCTTCTCAATCATTCTGTTTCCTTTTCAATGGAGAACTTGAGGAATTTATAATCATAATTTTTATTCCTGAAGGACAATCCCACCAGTTCCCTCTATCACTTCTCCGATTATCCAGGCCTTGTGCCCTGTTTTTTCTAACATCTGGAGTACACGCCGAGCATTCTGGGGCCCCAGGATCAAGACCATGCCCACACAAAAGCCGGCCAAATCAAGCCCATCCTTTTCATACATTCCGGGAAGTTCAGCTGTCTCACCCCCGATTAAAGCGCATCCGGCCTCTTGGCAGCCCTTTGTGATTCCTTTCATCAGATCATACAGTCTCTTCTCGTTCAGTTTTCCGCACGCGATATAATCGAGGAATAAAAGAGGTTCAGCTCCGACCACAACAACATCATCCACACACATGGCGACCAGATCAATCCCGACCGTGTCGTATCTATCCAACATCTCAGCCAGCAAAATCTTAGTGCCCACTCCATCTGTCGAGGAAACAAGAAAAGGATTTTTTATTGCCTTGAGACGAGGCATGAAAAGACCACTGAAGCCGCCAACTTTTCCCAAGACCTCGGGTCGAACGGTTTTTTTGATGAGGGGCTTTATCCTTTTGACAAATGCATCCGCTTTATCTATATCCACACCCGCTTTTTTATAAGTTACTGCAGCCATTCTCTATCTCTCTTGTACCAAGATACCTGAGTTATATCACCGCCTCCCCCTCAAGTCAATCAATGTCAATCAATGGGGTCAGACCTTAGTCACTTCAGCAAATGAGGATATCAGGGTCAGCCTGAGTTAGAATAAATGTCTGTCAAACTGGAATTATGCCCTGGTCAAGACATGCAGATAAGGTCTGATCCCAACAGTATCTTCTGGGCGAGTCTCTCAGAAGCCCCTTGCTTTAATCTCCAGCTAACTGGCTTTAATCACTTCTCGTTTTAAGGTGGCCCTCTCGATTCTTTTCTCCTGAGGAGAAACACCGATTCCCGGCGATTCCGGGACTCTTATGGTTCCGGTTCGACTCACTTCTACCTGGGGTTCAATCAAATCTTCCTCATAGTATCTTTTGCTCGCCGAAAGGTCGTTAGGGAACCGGAAGTTGGGGAGAGTGGCCAAATGGATGTTATGGGCGCGCCCAATCCCTGATTCCAGCATCCCACCGCACCAGACTGGAATCTGCTTCTCCTGGCAGAAATCATGAATCTGGCGAGACTCCACGATGCCTCCCACTCTTCCCACTTTTATGTTGATGATCCGGCAGCTTTTCATCTCATACGCTTTCCGGGCTTCACCCACCGAAACAATGCTTTCGTCCAGGCAGAGAGGAGTCTCCAGCTCTTTCTGGAGACGACTGTGATCCCATAAATCATAAGGCGGGAAGGGCTGTTCGAGCATGAGGAGTTTGAATTCATCAAGCCTTTTTAAATTTTCCATATCATCGAGAGAATAAGCCCCATTGGCATCCGCCTGAAGGGCCAATTCTGGGAATGTCTTCCGTATTTCCGTTAAGATTTCATAGTCCCAGCCGGGCTTTATTTTAACCTTGATCCGCTGATAGCCTTCATCAAGAAAGAATTGGATTCTTTCCAAAAGCTCTGAAACAGAGTCTTGAATACCGATGCTCACACCCGAAGGGATGTCCTTTTTCACTCCTCCATAAATCTTCCAGAGAGGTTTCTCTTCTTTTTTCCCATGAATATCCCACATGGCGAGCTCCAGCCCCGCCTTAGCCATGGGATGCCCCCGATATTTTTTCGCCTCTTCATGGAATACCTGAGGGTCTGAAAGAGACTGTTCGAAAACGAGTGGAACCAGAAAGTCTTTCAGAACGCTCCATGCTGTGGAAGTCGTCTCGTAGCTGTAGAGCGGGCTTCTATCGGCCACGACTTCCCCGTAGCCGCTGAGTCCTCCACTGTGAACCTTAACAAGGATGAATTCTCGTTCCTCTTCCCGACCAAAGCTTGTCTCAAAGAAATGAATGTAGGGAAGTCTCAGAAGGAGAAGTTCCACTCTTTCGATGTTCCCCATTTTATTCCTCTTTTTTGCGCCAGGAATCAGACTGTTTGTTCCAAAGCCAAAAAATCAGTTTTTCCAGTGAAACAATACATCTTTTGAATCATACTTTTTCGTGGAGTTTGAACCACTTCTTCAAACCGAGATTTTCATACAGGAGGATGATATTATCTGCCATGGCCTCTGCGGAAAATTTCTGATGAACGACCTGGTACCCTTTCTGCCCGAGGCGGGAGGCCAGTTCCCTATTGTCATAAAGTCTCAGGATGGCTTTAGCCAGAGCCGAAGGGCTTCGAGGAGGGACCAGCAGACCGGTCTCTCTATGCCTCACCACTTCGGGGATCCCTCCGACCTTTGTGGCGACTACGGGAAGACGGCAGGCCATTGCGTCAAGGATGGTGCTTCCCATGCCCTCTAAAAAAGAGGAAAGGACAAATAGATCCAGAGAAGATAGAATCTGAGGCACATCTTCCCGAAAACCCAGGAAAAAGACAATATCCTTGACACCGGACTCCTCCGCTTGTTTGCTCAATTCCATGAATAGAGGCCCACTACCGACAATAATGATCTTTATCTTATCAGTGTGCTCTTTGAGGATTTCCGTCGCCTTGATTAAGTACTGGTGGCCTTTATTGTCAGAAAGATGCGCGACTATCCCAACCAGGAAATCGTCAGGAGCAAATGAGAGCTCACGGCGAAGATAGTCACTGGATAAAGCTTCGTCATAAGGGGAAAAGTCAATCCCAGAAGGAATAACGACAATGCGCTTAGAGTCGATTCCCCCATCAATCAAAACCTCCCTGACTTCTTCGGAAATAGCGATGATTTTATCCACCTTCTTTTTGTACTTCTGCCGCGATAAAAAATTTTTTTTGAGAGGGAAAGCGACCCGTCTGGAGATGACTCGATGCGGGACTTTGGCTAGAGAAGCCGCCATAGAGCCGATGGACACAGAATGAGCGTCATGGAAATGGGCCAGGAGGCAATTCTGTCTCTTCATGGCTCTGGCTAGACGGAGAGTTGCAAACAGGTCGAATTCGCTCTTGATTTTGAGGCGGAGAACAGGCAACTCTTCTTCTACCGCTTTTTGATGAAGGGGGCTATTCGGTTGGACAGCCAGAATAAACGGAACCCCTCTTTTTTTTAACGCCTTGGCGAGGAAAAAAGACTGCCTCTGTCCACCTCTCCATTCCTTTCCGGCATCAATATGGAAAAGGCTCAATTCTCTCTCCTTTTTTCCATATCTCTCTCAGCTTCGCGTATCGAAGAAAGATCGAATAGCCATTGAGAACGGAAACAATAAAACCCGGATATCCGTCCAAAAATCCGGCTCTCCAGAAATAAGATTTCACAAACCTGAAAAAAGGCATGAAAACCAGACGAGGCCACCTGCATTTTTTTCCCTTCGCGTAGAGTTTCTGGGCGCCGAGTTCGGAAAATTTATTGATCCTATCCAGGTGTTCTGAGATGTTGCGGTAAGTAAAATGGTGGATCGAACCGCTCAGCTTCTGGATTTTCCCCTCGACCACTAATCTCTCATGAACATACTCCCCTTCCCATCGTGCTTTTTCCTTACGAAAGAGGCGGAGTTTCCGGTCAGGATACCATCCTGAATGACGAATCCATCTTCCCAAATAATAGACCTGCCTCGGTATCAAGAATCCATCGCATTCAGGCTCTTCTTTTTTAATCTCGAGGATTTCTTTACGGAGTTCGGAAGAAATCCTCTCATCCGCATCCAGGGAGAGTATCCAGGGAAAAGACGCACGAGTATTCGCATAATTCTTCTGGTCCGAATAATCGGTCCACTTCCTCTGGAAGACTTTATTGGTGTATTTTTTGGCGAGTTTGACTGTCTTATCAGTGCTGAAGCTATCGACCACAACAATCTCAGAAGCCAAACCAGCCAGGCTTTTTAGCGCCGGCTCCAGCCTCTTCTCTTCGTTGAAGGTGATGATTACAGTCGAAATTTCCACGGCCTCATCTTAGCACAATTCATTGAAAAATTAAAAAAGTGGACAGGTATTTATGCTCAGTAATTCAGTAACTCTTTTGGCAATGATATTGAAGGACAAAGTGTCATTGCGCGCGAAGCGTGGCAATCTCTTAAGGAAAAATGTCTTTCTTTATATGAAATTGCTTCACTCCGTTCGCAATGACATCCAAAAAATGTTACCGAATTTTTGAGCACGTGCAACAGGCTACTTTTTTAGGGACTATCCCTTTCAGTCCTCTTATTAAGGAGGATAGGGACTGTCCCTCTTCTCCAGAAAAAGGGGCCTGTCCCCTTTTTTAATTTTTATTGAACAGCGTTCGGAGGAGGCAAATCCTTCATTACCAAGACTCCCGGAGGCGCTTCGATAGCCCGGGGAATCGTGTTGACGGTGACAGCCACTGTCCCGATATCTCCATGAACTCCACCAATGATCTTCTGGTGAAGGTTGGGCTCCCCTTCGATGATAATCTCATCATACTCTTCCTCTACTGCCGCGTTCGCGCAAAACTCAAGAGTGATGACTTCTTTTCCGTCCTTTTTACCAAAAGCGATGCTTGTTAATCCAATCACATCCCCTGGTTGGACCTCCCCTAGAGCCGTTGTTATCTCTTTTTCGTTGATAACCGGCTCAGGAGGAAGCTCCACGGCCTCATCCAATTCCCAGCCGAGTCCGGAGGCGATCATGTGGATGGATTCCAGTAATCCCACATGGCCTGTGATAATCTTATTTTCAATCTTTTCCTTAAACCCTACCTGAGTTAGGCCTGTACCGACTTTTACCTGGAAAGGCACTCGCCGTTTGGCTGAGTTCATCATCCGCTTGACCTTGACAGACTGAACTTTGAGACAAGGAGCGGTGAGGACAAGCGGAAGCATATCCATTAAAAAGCCCGGATTAATGCCTGTCCCGACAACAGTCTTTCCATGTTCCTTGGCCAAGTCATCGAGTTTCTGAGTCAGCTCAGGGTGACGCTTCCAGGGAAAAGAAAGCTCTTCGCAGGTGGAAACCACGTTCAAACCCACCTCCAGGCATTGAATGACCTGGGGGGCCACACTTTCGAGATGAGAAGTCGTTGTGAGCACAACCGCATCGGCTTTGACTCTTGAAAGAAGATCATCCGGCTTTTTTTCAATCAAAATTCCCAGTGTTTTTGGGGGCTCAAAAATCTCTCCTAAATCCTTCCCGAAAAGTTCCGGGTCAATATCTACAGCGCCCACGATCTCAAAATTTGTCTTATCGAGCAGAGCTTGAGCCGTTTTTCGGCCCATCACACCACATCCGAAGATTATGACTTTGTACTTTTCCATCTGTAGTCCCTCCCCATCTAATTAAGAAATGATTCTATTTATATTTACACCATTTCTTGGCTACTCTCTCCACCGCATCCAGAGATGCTTGGATTTCACTACTCGTGTGGGCAGCGGAAATGGCTCCATACCCATGAAAGATGTTGAATCCCTCCTCAAGCATGGACAATTTGAATATCTTTTCCCTGAGTTCTATATCACAAACCTCTGGATTCCACACTTGCTCTGCAAAGGAAATCTGATCGATCTCCTCTTCGAGGAATTGAACACCAACAAGGGAGCTGTGCTCTGTGATCGAGTCACCATAGCCCGTGCATTTAACGTTGAATCCATGCGCGGCGAATATCTCCTCTATTCCCTTCCTGACCTTTGCCCCAAGCTGGCCGATTCTGGGATAGACCTCTGATTCATGTTCTATCAGATACTTCAGATAGGTCAGACCGGCCAGCATCGCCGCCGGGTGAGCGGAAAAGGTTCCTCCTTCAAACTTCACTTTTTCATCTGGCTTGGCCTCAGGACCGCATAATGCCAGCACATCATCCCGACCAGCCACTGCGCTGACCGGCATGCCTCCTCCAATCGCTTTCCCCAGAACAGTTAGATCTGGTTGGATTCCGTACAGGCTCTGAATCCCACCTGCATGAAAGCGAAATCCCGATACAACCTCATCGAAAATGAGTAAAGCATCGTACTGTCGGGTCAATTCCCTGGCTTTCTGGAGGTAGTCCTTATGAGAAAATATAAAACCGCCTGCTCCGATAAAGGGTTCGAGGATAAAACAGGCCGTTCTTTCACCATGCTCTTTGAATTTATCCTCAAGATCCTGGATATCATTAAACCGGCTGACTATAATCATTGCATCCGTGCCGCTCGGAAGTCCTGCGGATTCCAGCCGATTCATGCCGTGATCGTAGACTGTGATCCCTTTTAAAGCATAGGGATGAGCCCCATGCCAGCCTCCGCCCACCTTCATCACCAATTCCCTTTTGGTGAAAGCCTTGGCTAGCATGATCGCAGACATCGACGCCAATGTTCCACTCGTAGTGAAACGAATCTTGTCGGCACTGATTTGCTTGAGGATAAGTTCTGCCAATTCCCTCTGAAGAGTGCCCGGAAATCCGGTGGTTAAACCCTGGTTCCTATGAAAATAATCCTGCAGGGATTTAATGATGATTTGAGGATTGTGTCCCAGAACGTTGGCAAAATGACCCTGCCAGAAATCGACATAGATGTTCCCATCGGCATCCCAGACTTTGGAGCCACTGCTCTGAACATCATAGAAAGGAAAGGGGCTGAATAACCGAAGGTTATGGCTGCCACCGGTGATCAAATACTGTGCAGTCTTTTTAAAAACCTCTTCTGATTTTTTATGCTTTGATCTGTAGTCTTTGATTAAATCAGCGAGTAATCTTTTCTTATCCACGCTCAACCACTCAGGCATTTTAATTCTTTTAAACCCGAATGAGGATCAATAGCCATGCCTTATTAGAGCAAGGAGCCTGGCTTTACAGCTCTTTAAGTTTCTTACAGAATGCGAATTTCCCGGATGAACAATTCCTCAATCGTGCATCTCGATTTTTTGCACTGGATAGAATAGAACAACAACGAAAAATAGTCAAAGAAGTTTAAAAAAAATTTAGACTCTAGATTTTTTTCGTCTAGTCAAACAAGTCAAAGGCGCATCGGCTTTTTTTGGGAGCTATTCCCTTGAGCTCTATTAATGAGGAAGATGGACAGTTGTCTATACTCACGAATTAGGTAACACTTTTTAGGTGTCACAGCGAGCAAAGCATGTAAATCTCCTAAAAAAATAATGAAAATTCTTTTTTATGACAGCACTTCTTCTTGATTAGTCTTTCAGAAATTGTGACGTGACTATATTTCTCTTTTCTAGGCTCGTTCCCAGAACCTTTTCCAGCTGCGCCACGGAAAGTATGTAAGAAACCAGCGAGTTTAGCTCCAGCGACCTTTCCCTTGCCAACTCTTCCTGGTACTGGAGCACAAAATAGTTTGTCGTCAGCCCGACATCCAGCTTTTTCACCTCAGCCTCCAGCCTTTTCTGAGCTAACTCACGAGACACCCGGTAAGCCTGAACCCTTTTGAAGTTTGTATCCACATCCCTCACAGCATTTCTGACTTCGAGGAAGACCTGCTTTTCCAGGTTTACAAGTTCAAGCTGGCTCTTCTCTATTTCCATCTTCGCCCTGGCATAATCCGCTTTAGTTGTGAAACTGCTCAGAGGTAAGGAAAGAGTCAAACCAACAGACCAGTTATTGTATTTGAAGCCAATAGCATCTTTTAGAGCATCAGAGGCAGGATGTTCAATCGTTCCTATCGGAGGACCGAAGGGATTCAAAGGATCAAAAACAATTTCTGTTCCTGAAAGTCCCGGACTCCAGTAAGAGAACTCTAAATCCAAACCTGGAAGAAGCTGATTCTTCGCCACCTTCAAGTCTAACTCATTGGTTTCTAAAGTCTTTTTCTTCATCTTCAGATCCGGACTTTTCTCTAATGCTATCCTCAATGCTTCCTCCAGGGAAACCTCTTTCTGGATAAAACTCGGCCTATCCAGAGGGATGATCCTTTTTGGTGGCAACTCCTCATCCTCTGAAATGTTGAGCAGGTCTTTGAGCACGTCCTCACGTCTGAGTACGAGGGCTTCGGCTTGAAGGATGTCTGCATCTCGAGAAGCCACCACTGCTTCGGCGTTCAAGATCTCAATTTCAGCCAGCTTTCCGACCTCCACTTCTTTTTTGTTCTTGGCCAGGAGGTCTCGAGCTAGCTGTAACGACTGCTGTTTTACTTTATAATCTTCGATTGCATAAACAAGATACCAGTACGCTTCTTCCACACTATAAATCGTATCTATTAAAGTTTTTTCAAATTGATTGATGGAAATATCCAAGTTGTTCTGGGCCACGATGATTTCTCTCCGGCTGACCTTGAAACCAAAATTCTTCAACAATGGTTGGGTTAGCCCGAATCTCAAAGTACTTCCATATCGTGGATTGATGACCTGAAAGCCTGAGTTTGTTTCATACCTGTTGTTGTTTAAAGAGAGAGAAAAATTGCCTCCTGTGGGTATTTGCTGTACAAGAGTCGCAGAATAATTCAAATCCTTATTGATGACAGTATCTGCCTGCTCAAGCCACCAGGAGGACGGATTCGCTATCCGCTGGTTCCCGAAGCCGATATCAAGCCGGGGCATAAAAACCTCTTTGGCTCTAGTCACAGAGGTATCGGCCAATTCCGGATTGATGACTTCCACTGCGACGTTGAGATTATCTTTCAAAGCCTTTATGACACACTCTTCAAGAGTCAGAGAGAGAACTTCTTCCTGTTGAGAATAACAAGGCTTGAAGAATAAGATTAAAATCAATACCGAAATAAAACTCACTTTTTTCTTCACTTTACTCCTCCTGGTATAGATTTATACGAACAGATGTAATCATCCTGTCCAATCATCCAGTCTATCTTGTTTTTTTGGTTTCAATCAAATAATACGAATATTCGTCCTCATTGGTTCAATAGGTTCGAATTTTCTCGCCCCGCATAAGCGGGAATAAGAAGGGAATCCCATCTACTCCTTGCGTTTTGGGGAAGGATAGACAGAAGGAAGGCGGGGATAGGCGTTTAAATCCAACAATAGCGTAGGTTTCAATCCTCCCCTGAGTTTCTCTAAAGCCACTGCGGCGACCATGGCTGCGTTATCTGTACAGAATTCATGTGACGGAATGGCAGAGATCAGACGGTGCTTTCGGGCAAGCTCAGTGAAATTCTTCCTGAGCTTCCTGTTTCTTGCCACGCCACCGCTAAGAAGCAGGGATTTGGGCTTGTAAAGCTTCACGGCCTGATCCAGATTTCCCAGTAATGCCCGGATAACCGCCATCTCGAAGCTGGCGAGAAAATCAATAAAAAGAGGGCTTCTCTTTGAGAGCTTACTCTCTTTGATACTCCTTAGAGCCGCTGTCTTGAGACCGCTAAAACTGAAATCGAGACTTCCATCCGTCATGTGGGGCTGCGCAAAGACAAACTTCTCCGGATTGCCTTTTTCGGCCAGTTTATCGATCACCGGGCCTCCCGGATAACCCAGTTTCAGGAATTTCGCGATCTTATCCAGAGCTTCTCCAGCCGCATCGTCTCTTGTTTTGCCGATGAGTTGATAGTTCACTTTATCCTTCATTATGAATGTCGAGGTGTGTCCGCCTGAAACGACAAGAGCTAGTGCGGGAAAAGGGACCTCTTTATTCTCAAGAAAAGCGGATTCCATATGAGCTTCAAGATGATCGACCACAACCAAAGGCTTTTCAAAATAGTAAGCCAGGGCCTTGGCAAAAGAGAGGCCGACCAGCAGAGAACCGATCAGGCCAGGACCCTGTGTGACTGCATACATATCGACCTGGCTAATTTTGATTCGAGCGCGCTTTAAACACTCCTGGACGACATAGACGATGGAAGTGATATGCTGTCGTGAAGCCAGTTCCGGTACAACTCCTCCAAAAGGAGCATGGATCTCATCCTGAGAGAGAACAACATTACTCAGGATTCTGAAATCGCCATTCAGGACAGACGCCGACGTCTCATCACACGATGTCTCAATTCCCAAAACATTCATTTTTTCTGTTCCTTCTTTACTCTTCCCTTTTATCCTTCTTGAACAAATCTCTCAGGCTTTTTCCATATGGCGAGCGGCAAATTCCCTTCTCTGTGATGATACCAGAGATGTAGGCTGCGGGAGTGACATCAAAGGCAGGATTCTCTACCTTGACATGGGGAACGGTCACACAGTGTCCTCCGAATTCTCTGACTTCTCGGGCGCTTCTTTCTTCAATTGGAATCTCGCTTCCTTTACCCAGACTCATATCTATCGTCTGGGTTGGGGCCGCCACATAAAACGGCAGTCCGTGTTCCTTTGCCAGAACAGCCACTGTGTAGGTTCCGATCTTGTTGGCGGTGTCGCCATTCCGCGCTATCCTGTCTGCTCCGACAATCGCCTTTGAAATCGCTCCCTTCTGCATCAAATGACCGGCCATGTTATCCGTTATCAAAGTTACGGGGATATTTTCTCTATCAAGTTCCCAACAGGTGAGCCGAGCCCCCTGAAGGATGGGCCTGGTCTCATCCGCATAGACATGGATTTGCTTTCCTTCCTGAAAAGCGGCCTTAATGATCCCCAAGGCTGTGCCATGCGCGGCCGTACCCAAAGCACCAGCGTTGCAGTGTGTGAGGACGGAATCGCCATCTTGGAGCAGGTTCTTTCCCCAATTTCCGATCCTTTTATTGATCTCAACGTCCTCTTTTTCAATATCCAGCGCTTCCTTGATCATTCTCTGTTTCAATTGAGAAATATCGAGGGTCTTGTTTTCCTCAAAAGTCTTCTTCATCCGCTCCAACGCCCAGAAAAGATTGCGGGCCGTCGGCCTTGTCCTCTCCAGCCTTGACAGAATCCGGCTGAATTCCCCCTCCACATCTGCATCCTTTTTGATTTTCAAAATACCAAGGGCCACACCAAACGCAGCCGCCACTCCGATGGCCGGAGCTCCTCGAATAATCATCTTTTCGATAGCCTCAGCCACCTGGATGTAATCCTGGCATTCCACATAAACTTCCTGCTCCGGCAGCTTCCTTTGGTCGATCATCACGATGTGGTCTTTCTCCCACTTGATAGTCGGCAGCATTTATCTCTCCTTCTTCCAGTCTTGAGATTTCATTATGGCCCAAAAAAGAGTTGCATTGAGAAAAGGAAAATAAAGATATGTTTTTAAAGGAAAGACTTCAGTTGGGAAGCTGATTCCGTTGTCGACAGTCTTCTCAAGAGGAAATTTGGGCATGGCGTATTCTATAATATGAATTAAGACAAATGGAGTAAAGAGAATAATTGGGGTCAGACCTTAGTAACTTTAGTAATTTCGACCTGACAATCGAAATTACATCTGCACTGCTTCGGTTATCTCAGTTTATTCTAATAAGAAATTTGAGTTCTTAATAATTGACCTAAAAATATTTTATTTACTGAACTGACTAAAGTCTAATCCCAATATTATTTTAATTACTGAAGTTACTAAGGTCTGACCCCAATTTTTATATATTATTTTGTCTCAAAAAGAGCCAAAAAGGCCTCCTGAGGAACATCAATCCGCCCATTTTTTTTCATTCTTTTTTTGCCTGTTTTCTGCTTTTCCAGGAGCTTCATTTTTCTCGTGTAATCGCCTCCATAAAGCTTGGCGAGAACATCCTTCCTGTAGGGTTTGATGATTTCTCTCGCGATCACTCGCTTTCCGATGGCTGCCTGAAGAGAAATCTCATACTGTTGGCGCGGTATGAGCCTTCGCATCTTCTGCACCAACACCCTTCCCCGGGCATAGGCTTTATCTTTATGGACGATCAAGGAGAACGCATCCACGACCTCTCTGTTGATCAAGATATCGAGCTTTACAAGAGCAGACTCTCTAAAGCCTGCAAATTCGTAATCCATAGACGCATAACCTTGCGAAACCGATTTCAGCTGGTTGTAAAAATCTATGACGACTTCATTCAGCGGAAGATGGTATGTCAAAAAAATGCGCTGAGTGCTGATGTATTCCAGCTTTTTCTGCTCCCCCCGCCGGCTTTCCAGAAGTTTGAGCACAGCACCCAAGTATTTATCGGGAGTGATTATTAATGCCTCAATCAACGGTTCTTCGATCCTTTGAACCTCATGCGGCGGAGGAATGAGGGATGGATTGTGGAACTCCACGACCTGGCCATCCTTTTGGGTGACTCTGAAATTAACACTCGGTGCCGTGGTGACTAGGTTCAAATCGAATTCCCTCTCCAATCTTTCTTGAACAATTTCCCTGTGAAGAAGTCCCAAAAATCCACACCTGAAACCCATTCCCAGTGCAGGCGAATTTTCTGGCTCGTACTGGAAGGAGGAATCAT
This sequence comes from uncultured Eubacteriales bacterium, assembly GCA_964346585.1. Lineage (GTDB taxonomy): Bacteria > Acidobacteriota > Aminicenantia > Aminicenantales > Aminicenantaceae > SOIA01. The sequence continues at coordinate 20,976 of CAYFVQ010000062.1, forward strand.
TGAGTCTTAACTTTGCCAGAGCCTTCCTTAAATCCTTCACACTGCTTTCTCCGGCCGGAAACATCCCACAGAAAACCATGGACTTCGCCTCTTGAAAACCAGAAAGGGGCTGGTCCGCTTTTCTGTTTTTTTCCGTGACTGTATCTCCGATTCTGGCGTGACTCAACTCTCGGATTCCTGCGATAATGTATCCGACTTCTCCAGCGATCAGACAGTCACTTTTTTTCTGCTTAGGAGTCAGGTAACCCAGTTCCTCCACTTCGTATGTGGCTCGGCTCGACATCAGCTCAATCTGAGTTCCAGTGTGAATTGCTCCATCAAAAATCCTTACCAGAATGATCACCCCTCGGTAGGAATCGAACCAGGAATCAAAGACCAAAGCTTTAAGAGGAGAGTTTGGGTTTCCTTTTGGAGCAGGAATACGATCGACTACACTCTCGAGGATTTGGTCGATGGCGATTCCCTTTTTCGCGCTTGCCAAGATCGCTTCTTCTCGACTGATTCCGATTATATTCTCCAATTGCTCGAGGGTGAGTTCTGGATTGGATTGAGAGAGGTCAATCTTGTTGATGACAGGTATGAGAATGAGGTCATTCTGAAGGGCCAGATAGGTGTTGGCTAAGGTTTGAGCCTCGACTCCCTGTGAAGCATCAATGACGAGGAGCGCTCCCTCGCAGGCGGCAAGACTGCGGGATACTTCATAGGTAAAATCCACATGTCCAGGTGTATCGATCAAGTTGAGGATGTATTCTTCTCCAGACCGATTGATGTATCGAAGGCGGGCTGTCTGGGCTTTTATGGTAATTCCCTTCTCTCGCTCCAGGTCCATTGTATCCAGCACTTGTTCTTTCAGCTCCCGAGGAGAGAGGGCCCCTGTTTTCTCCAATAGACGATCAGCAAGGGTGGATTTCCCATGATCGATGTGGGCAATAATCGAAAAATTCCTAATCTTCTTCATTGGGGTCAGACCTTAAAAACTTCAGTAATTTCATCCATTTGATTTCTGAGCACATTATCTTTTTCAATTCTTTCATCTACAGTGCGAATCATATTTGAAATACCTGAAATCCCTCTATTTAAAAATTCAGCAACAGATATATTACTCCATCCTGCTTGTCGTACTGCAATAAAAGCAAATAGACTCCGAGCTCTAGAGATTAACTGTTCCTTGTTTTTACCTAAGATGCTTGTAGAAGTGACTCCTGTGATTTTAGCAACTGCTTCCATGATCTCTGTAAGATCCTTATTCCTTAAAAAGACTATCTCCAATGAATCTTTTATATTATTTTCTCTTTTTTTTCTCTCTTTTTGATCTTGCTTCTTTGATCTCTCATTAACTTTTTCAATAAACTTCTTACTTCCTAAATATGTCTGGTTAACTACATTGCCAAAAATATTTCGATACCCTACATCAATGCCTTCCAAAATAAATTGGCAATATAATTTCTTTCCTTCAAATTTATCCTCAGTAAACATCTTGAATACAAAATCTTTTTCAATAAAGGATTGATACATACTTCCAATATAAACTTGGTGACTGCTCCACAGATAATCATTAGGCCACTTGACTAGAAAAGCCCTCACAGGATTTAAATGGATATATCTCACAAGCTCCAGAATATAGGCGTCTTTCTGACACAAAATGGCTTTATACCGACCCTGAAAAAGATGACCTACAGAATTATACTTCTTATGAAAATAAACAGTATAACTTTGCTGAATACCTTGCATAATCTTTGAGAGAGGAGTCATTCCTGTTTCAATGAGAAGATGGACATGATTTGGCATGAGCACATACGCATAAAGGATGAATTTGTATCTTTCATGATATTTTTTTAGACGATTTACATATATTCTGTAATCCTGTTCATCTTTAAAGATAACTTGTTTATTATTTCCTCTTGCCAAGACGTGGAAAAAAGCTCCAGGAAATTCTATCCTTAATTTTCGAGACATCTTCTATCCATATGACGTCTCGAATTGAGAATAATGGCAAAAACATAAAAATTAGTCAAATTACTGAAGTTACTAAGGTCTGACCCTAATTTGGTTCCCTTGACTTTTCAGCCAGACTCAAGTAATTTTGTTAAGAGTAATTAAGATAATAATACCTTGAGCCTTCAGAGGAGGTTTTAATGTTTTCAATAGGACCTGTCGGACCGACAGAACTCATTCTGATCATTCTGATCATCGTCATCATCTTCGGCGCGCGAAAGCTACCGGAACTGGGAAAATCCTTAGGAGAAGGCATAAAGAATTTTCGAAAGTCAATAAGTTCAAAGGAAAAAGAATCCCCCCCAGATAAACCTCAGCCTCCTGCTAAGGAAGAATGAGCCGCTTCATTGAAAAACTTATTGACACACCAAAAATAGAAAAAGAGAATCCCTTCATCAATCTCTCTTATACACGGAGGCCATTTCCTCAGCTATATTTCTCGCTGAGAAGAACGTCCCTGCCATCACTTAGCCTGGTAGCTAAAAAGACAAAAACCTGAAAATGCCTATCTATGCTGGGTTTGATTTGGGAGGAACTCACCTGAAATATGGGTTGACCGACTCCACCGGAAAAATCATCTTTAACTCGAAAACCGCCACTCCACCCACCATTAAACAGCTGCTTGAACTCCTGGAAAAACTCTGGAATGACATGAAGAGAAAAGAAACGAGAAAGGTCGCAGCGATAGGCTTCGGCTTTCCTGGAATCTTCAGCCTTGACCAACAAAGAATTCTTCAATCTCCTAACTATGCTGAGCTCGACAATTTTGACCTCCTCCCCGCCCTTTCTGAATTCATAGAGGTTCCCTTTTGGGTCAACAATGACGCCAATATGGCCGCGTTCGGAGAATATAAATGTGGGGCTGGACAAGGAGCTCACAGCCTCATCTTTCTAACCATTGGTACAGGTCTTGGTGCAGGAATCATCCTTGATGGAAATCTCTGGCGAGGTAAATGTGGATTTGCCGGAGAACTGGGACATGTGACCGTAAATCCAGAGGGGGAAAAGTGCAACTGCGGCGGCCAGGGATGCCTGGAGACAGAAGTCTCAGCTCCAAAAATAGTCAGGAATTACAACAAGATAAGAAAAAAAGACGAGGAAATCTCAGGAGAAGAGGTTTTTGCCAGAGCGAAAAAAGGAGAAATAGCTGCCCGGCAGGCTTTTGCTCAAGCCGGACACTTCCTTGGAATTGGATTGGGCATAGCCATGAATTTATTAAACCCGGATAAAATTCTCTTGGGCGGTGCGGTTATGTCCGCAGGCAAACTTTTGTTGTCCCCTGCTCTTGAAGAAGTCAAAAGAAGATCATACCAGGCTTCCTATGAATGTTGCACAATCGAGAACGCTTCCCTTGGAAATAAAGCCGGTTTTCTTGGAGCGGCCTTGTGGGCAAAGGAACAGGCAGCAATAAAGAAATAAATTCCTGCATAAAACTCCCTCCATTAGTCGTCAAAAAAAACGGGATAGGCTACATTTCTCAGGGACTATCCCTTTTCTTTAAAAAAGGGGCCTGTCCCCTTTTTTTGCTCGCATTTGGTTAATCTCAGGAAACCTTGACTCTTGATGAGGAGTCATTTATTGTAATTAATTGAATCAAAATACAAGGAAAAAGAGTTATCTCATATGAAGAACTGGAAAAAGCCTATTCAAAAGACGCAACCAGTAAGGAGGCTCAAGGTGGTGAAGAAATCATTTGGAATCCTTGCGATACTGTTTTTTCTGACTGGACTCACAACCTTCACACTCGCTCAAACATATACCGGAACGCTCAGGGGAAAAATAATCAATGAAGAAGGAGCCGCCTTACCCGATGCCTCCATTTACTTGTCTTCACCAAATTTTCTGGGAATCCGGACTTATTTCACCTCAGAAACGGGCAATTTCATATTCTCTGGCCTTCCCCCTGGGCTCTACAGGCTCATGGTCGAAATCCCAGAGTATAAAACAGTCAGCATTGATAATATCATCATCAGAGCAGGTAAAACAGCCCACCTGAATATAACCATGGAAACCACTCCGACCGAAGAAAAAATCACAAGAACTCTCTCCACCCCACCAATAGATAAAGTTTCGCCAAAAAATGCGACAAGTATAGATAAAGACCTTCTCAGGCATATTCCTTTTGTGAGACATCTCGTGGATGTCATAGATTCAATACCGGGCGTGGCGACTGAAAGAGTCCCCTTCCTTAAACGTTCGTTTATTCACGGCCAAGACGCACGAGCGAACACTTTCGCTTTTGACGGTGTATTCATGACCGACCCTTCAAACCGGCAGCTTTTCACTCACTTCACTTTCGATACCCTAGAAGAGATCGAAGTGGAGACTGCGGCTCATCCTGCAGAAATAGGAGCGACCGAGGGTGGGTATGTCAACGTTGTCACAAAATCAGGTATGAGTAGAGGGAATGGAGAGCTTGTTATCTATCACACAAGCGATAATATCTCAAGCCTTCTCAGGACCGAGGATGCACTCAACAACCCAGGTATCTCTCCGCCCGCCCTGGATAAAAGATTGTGGGATTTTTCTCTCTCTCTTGGAGAGCTACTCTACGAGGATAGACTCTCTTATTTCGGGAATCTTCGGGTGTTTTCTCATAAACGAACCACTCCATTTATCCCTTGGACCGATCCTCAAGGAATCGAACACAAGGAATTTCATAGGTCAAATGTTGAAAAAAATGGATTTTTAAAGTTAACCACCCGTTTTATTCCGGAACTTCAAGTTTCAGCATTATTCAACTATAACAGCCGCTACCGCTCAGTCTATGAACCCACTGTGAGTTGGAACAGACCTAAAGAATCCACTCATACAATGGACCAAGAAATTAGCTACACTGGAACCGGAGTACTCAGCTACAACATTAACCAGAATACAATGGCTTTTGGAAAAATAGGCTTCACTCACAAAAAATTTCCACTCGGACTTGACGCAAACGGAAGAAATAAGCCTCAATACTTGGACCAAGGAACAGAACATCTTTGGGGAAGTTCTGGATTCAACGAAGATAGGGTACAAGACCGGTTTCAACTCACGGCCTCTATAACTCACTTTCGAGATAACTTCCTCGGCGGTGACCACGAACTAAAAGCCGGAGCCGAAATCGAGTTTATATCTAACAAATATTCAGTCTGGAAAGACGATAACCTGTTGATTAATTATTATTACGATAATCCTAATTTTTTTGGCCAGGATATTTCCCCATCAACAGGCTTCCTTGTGAATAAAGGTTTGATTTCTTTCTCTATCGCCGCTGGATACGGATTAGAGAATAATCCCAAGGCCGAAAGCCGCAGGTTAAGCGTTTTTATCCAAGATTCAATCACCTTATGGGAAAGGCTGACTCTAACTTTGGGTCTCAGATTCGACAGGAGCGATTCCGAACTCTCAACACATTCCAAAGGAATGAGTGGTAATGATGTCTCTCTATTCGTCGGTGAAAATATAATCCAACCAGTGATTGAGTCCAATCCTTACGAGATATTCTCGGCACTGAGTTGGAAAAACATAATCGTCTGGAACTCGTTTTCACCTCGCATAGGATTCAGTTTCGACATCTTTGGAACCGGAAAATCATTGTTCAAGGCCTCTTTTGCCAGATACAATGAATCCATAATGCTTGATTATCTCACCGATTTAAACCCTTTGAATCCATATCGTTCTCACCAATTCATCTGGTTCGATGAAAATATGGATGATGAAGTAGATATCACTGATACATATGTTCCCTACCCTGAAGATTACCGGATATACCTTGAAGATTATTCCAGAGATAGAGTGGCTCCAGGAATTCGAGCCCCTTATACGGATGAATTTGCAGTTGGAATCCACCAAGAAATCTTCCGCGACTTCTCTTTCCGAGTGAGCTACTTCCAAAAAACAAAGAAAAATATTCTGGCACATGTTCTCTATGATCCTGACCTGGATAAAGACTGGTACACCACCGCTCAAGATACACAGAATTGGTGGATACCTTTCGAGACCATCGTGCCTGGCGTCGATGATTATCCCGACAGTCGCTTCACCGTCTATTACAGGTCAAACAATGCCCCTCTTCTTTTTTCCAGAATCAATAACGTTCCCGAATTAAAAAGAAAGCAACGGGCTCTTGAGATAGCATTCAACAAAAGAATGTCACACAATTGGCAATTGAATGGTTCACTTGTCCTCAGCCAGTCCACGGGAAACGTAAGTCACATAGATCCTGGATATTATGGATTCACGAATAATATATTAAATCCAAACTCATTCGTGAACCTTCCTGAAGATTCAAGATTCTTTTACGACATTCCCCTATCGTTCAAGCTCATGGGCACTTATAAAATGCCTTTAGGATTTTTCCTGAGCTTCTACTACAGATACATGTCAGGTATTCCATGGGCAAGAAGTGTTGCTGTCATCCCGCCTTCGACTTGGACCCAGGCAAACAATGCGTTCAACACTCCAGTCACAGTTTTTCTCGAAAAACCAGGGGAGAGAAGAACCGAACCCTATTCCAGTCTGGACCTGAGGATCGAAAAGCAATTTAGAGCGGGGCGAGCAGGGAGTATCAGTTTTGCTGCGGATGTATTGAACGTCTTCGGGAACAAGACCGATTTCACTTTTCAAAACGACGGGGGATTCTGGTATCCGGATGACGAAAACACAATTTCGGGCACTCGAGTTTTAAGCTCAACCTACAGAAATATCACATCGCTGTTTGGAACACGCACGCTCAGACTCACCTTCCGTTTCAGTTTCTGATTCAACTTTCCTCCGCACTTGAATATCTTTGTGAAAATCCACGCAATCGAATTCTTGACCTTATCCTCTCATAAAAAATTCCTCAGTCGATACCGTGCTCTTAATTCCTCATATTTCTTCTTCTGAGCCATTGCCTGGACCATGTCCAAGCGCAAGTTCCTTGAGTGATCTTAGCTCCTGGGGTGAGACCTCTGCTGAGAGATAGAGGAAGGCGAGTTTGTTATGAAGAAGTGGGTCTGCATCTTGAGCCAAGTAACCTTTTTTAACAAGCTCTTCCCACTCCTTGGTCCCCGGAACAGGAGAAAAATAGGTTAACCTCGGATTCGCACCCAGGTTTTGAACATGAAGAATGCTCTCTCTCACGCTGGCAATATCCTGGCCTGGTAATCCCACCATCAGATAAACGTTGATTTCACTGCGTCTGTAGCCCGTTTTTTCCAGATGAACCAGAGCCTTCTCCAAATCACCTTTAGAAACCTTGGAGCCGGCCTTTTTCAGGACATCCTCATCAACAGATTCCTGGCTGAGAAAGAGAGACTGGAAATTCGCTTTCTTGAAAAGAGAGGCTATTTCCGAGTCGATCTCCCTCAAATGCAAACCGTTGGGTGTATGGAAGAAAACAGGGAGCTTTTTCGGGAGAAGCTCTTTTAACAAAGGAATGATGTGATTGTCCTTTCTCATCAGCAAGGCATCATCATAAAAGGCGAAATTACGGGTTTTATGCTCTCGATAATGATGTTCGACTTCAGAAACAACCGAGGAAGCAGTCCGTTGCTCAAATTTTTCATGGAGTAAAGGACTGGCACAAAAGGTACAATTGAACGGGCATCCTCTCGAAGTCAAAACAGGGAGAACGTCCTTGGCCGACAGCAAATCAAAAGCAGGCCAGGGAACCTCATCCAGGTTTTCATACCGATAATCCGGATATGAGCTGTCTCCTAAAATATCTTTGAGCAAGGAAAAAATCTCCCTTTCTCCTGCTCCCTGAAACACTACATCCGCACCTGAAAAAGTTCTGGCGTGCTCAGGCATTAGCGTCCCATAGACTCCTCCCAAAACAATGGGAACCCGTCCATATTTTTTCCGGATAAGCTCAGCCACTAACTGTATCCCTGGATACCAATAGGTCATCGTGCAGGTGACAAGAACAAGGTCAGGGGGAGGAATCTGTCCAAGTCTATCGAGAAAAAGTGGGACAGGAATCCCATAGCGAGAAAATTTCCGAGGGACATCTTTCAAGACAGAAGGCTTAGGCACTTCCTCTTTATGGAAAGGACCTCTCCCATCAGGTTTTATCTTTATTTCTTCTCGACTCAGTGTGGAGTGGCGGTCCAAGCAATCGATAAAGTCCAAACGGAAGCGTGTATGTTTTCGAATGAGGGAAGCAATATACAAAAGCCCTAAAGGCCTCAGCCAGAAATCATAAGCAGTGAAATCATAAATCCAGGGATTTACGAGGAGTATGTTCTTGTAAAGGGACATAAGTCCATTATTCTATGCAATGGCCGAATCAGGCCCCAATGCTGGAGTCAAGCTGGTGCGGAAGGTGGGACTCGAACCCACACGGTCTAAAAGACCATAAACTCCTGAGGCTTACGCGTCTACCAATTCCGCCACTTCCGCAGGCAAAAGCCTTCCACTCTCTCGAGCGCTCTTATTATAATCCCTTCTTGTTTGAGAGTAAAGAACAAGAGTAATGGGGTCAGACCTTAGTCACTTCAGTAATTTCAATCTGACTATCCAAATGGACGCTAATTAACTGCGGTAATTTCAATCTTTTTCTAAATAAAATTGGAGTTATCAAGGTCCGACTTAAACAATCAATATTAACAATAATAATTACTGAACCTACTAAGGTCTGACCCCAAATTTTTGATACTTGACAAATCGGGGTTCAGTTCTTATTTTAACATTCGGTGACACCCTCCAAATTTTGTCATGTCTTTTCATCTGAATCCTCAAACTCACATAAAACTCAAGAAAAGGAGGCCTGATGAAACTTTTGAGTCGGGAGCAGGTTGAAGATCTATCTAAATTCAAGAGTGAAGATTTTTTAACAACCTCTTTTTATCTCAACTCAGACAAGAGCCAAATGAGAAAGAAAGAGATTGCACTTTCTTTGAAAAACCTTTTGAGTCAAAGCAAATCCCAAGTCGAACAGATGGATACGGGCAAGAAGAATAAAGAATCGCTCTATAAAGACCTGAACAAAATAAACCGCTTTTGCTCTCAAAATCTCTCATCGAATAATTTCTCAGGACTAGCCATATTCTCCTGCAGCAGCCAGGATTTTTGGCAGTTTTTCAATCTTCCCAGCCCCCCGCGGAACAGAATCATATTCGATAGAAATCCTTATGTCCGTCCGCTCTCTGCGATTCTGGATGAACACCACCGAATCTTCGCCTTGACTCTAGACCGCAAAGAAGCCAAATGGTACGACATATTCATGGGAGAAATCTCTCTCCTGGATAGCCATAAGGAGGATGTCCCCAGTAAAGTCAGAGAAGGAGGTTGGGAAGGTTACGAATCGAAGCGAATCGAAAGACACGTGGCCACTCACCTCCATGACAACCTCAAAAAAATAGCTCGGATAACCTTCAAGTTATTCAAACAAAATCACTTTGACTGGATATTCCTGGGATGCAGAGAAAAATACTCCTCAGATTTTGAAGCGCTCCTCCATCCTTATATCAAAGACAGAATAAAAGGAAGGCTCAAAGCGACGCCCAGCGATTCACAGGCCACACTCTTGAAAGAATCTCTGGAGCTTGAAAAAAAGCTGAAAAAGCAGGAAGAGGACGAGATTATTCCCCGGCTAATTTCTGAATTGGAAAAAGGTGGACTGGCCATTTCCGGGTTGAAGCAGACTCTAAGGAGCCTCAATCAAAGTGAAGTCCAGACTCTTGTTGTGACTCGCTATTTCTCTCAGCCTGGGAGGAAGTGTCCCAAATGCCATTTTCTGTTTGCGGATGAGCTCAACTGCCCCTCCTGTCAGAGAAAAACAGATAAAATGCTGGATATCATCGACGAAGCCGTGGAGGCGGCCATGGATAAAAACTGCCAAGTCAAGCACGTCACATCCCCATCCAAATTAAACAGATACGGAAAGATCGGAGCGTTCCTCAGGTACAAGACTTAATCCCTCATGGGGCCAGGGCTCGACATTAGACTTTTAGCCCCTGGAGAAATCGATACATTACTTTTAATGGGTTTTAACTGACTAAAATAAAATGTCTAATGTCGAGCCCTGACCCCTTCTTTTTCTACGGAACCTGCTCTTTCTGAGAAGTGCTCTTAAGCAGCCTTTTCTTTAAACTTCACTCTGTCGAAAAGGCTGTAGATAATAGGGATGACAAAGAGTGTCAGTAAGGTCGTCGCCACCAGCCCTCCAACCACCGTCACCGCCATAGGCGCCCGCATCTCAGCGCCTTCTGAAACACTCAGGGCCATGGGCATCATACCTAAGATTGTAGTAAAAGCTGTGATCAAGACAGGACGCAGTCGCACAGTACATGCCTGAAGGATGGCTTCCTTCTTCTCTACTCCTCTTCGCTTCAACTGGTTGATATAATCCACCATGACAATGCCATTGTTGACCGCTATTCCGCCCAGTATGATAAAGCCGATCAACACCGGCAGGCTGACAGGCTTGCCCGCAACGAGCAGGGCGACAATCACTCCGATGATGGACAGTGGAATAGTGAACATGATGACAAAGGGATGGCGGAAAGACTCGAACTGCGAGGCCATGATCATGTAAACCAGCAGAGTGGCGAGGGCAAAAGCAGCGGCCATGATGACGAAAGCTTCCTGCATCTGCTCGAACTGACCGCCGAATTCGGTGAAATATCCGGCTGGCAGCCCTCTCTCGATATCAGCTATCCTTCCTTTGATGTCTCTCACCACGCTCCCCAGGTCTCTACCGACTATATTTCCTGTAACCATGATCACCCGAGCCTGGTTCTCCCGGTTGATCCGGATGGGGCCCTCTCCTCGAGTGATTGTGGCTACCTCTCCCAAGCTGACCATAGTGTTCAAAGGAGTCATGATCGGTATGCTTCTGATGTCTTCCAGGTTGTCTCTGAACTTCTCTTCAAACCGAACTCTGATATCGACCTCCTCATTGCCTTCTCTGAAGCGTGTGGCAACCTTACCCAACGTAGCGGTCTGAATCGAGTTACCGACCTGGCTCACCTTTAATCCCATCCGCGAGGCCTTTTCCCGCTCTATAGTGATGTGGTACTCGGGCTTTCCTTCGGCCAGGGAATGAGTGACATCCCTCAAACCTTCCACATCACGGATTCTCTCGACCACGTTATCTCCGATCTGCTTGAGGATATCTATTTCCTTACCAAAGATTTTTATCTCGACCGGGGCAGTGGCTCCTCCCATCATGGCTTGGCCGAGATCAAGAGACTCAAACTTGACATCCTTCAGCTTAGGAAGTTTGCTTCGAATCTTTTCCATAACCTCTAGGTCAGAAAGGTCTCTTTCTCTTAAAGGTTTTAATCCGACCCAGAGCAATCCTTCGTGCGAGCCTGTGGTGGACATTCCTCCGGCCATATCCGCCGGGTTCTCTTCTGCCTGGGAACCGACTTGAACCGATACATTCAGCACCTCCGGTTCCTTGGCCATCAATCTTTCGACCATAGTCACCACACGATTAGTTTCTTCGAGTGACGTTCCCACAGGCATCTTGACTTGGAGCATGATCATCTCTCTGTCCATGGCCGGCATGAATTCTGTCCCCAGGAAAGGAACGATGGCCAAAGAAAGAGCCAATAAGCCAAAAATTCCCCCCAGAACCAGCCCCCTTCGCTTAAGGGCCTTGTGCAGGAGATTCCTGTAAAAATTTCTGGCCTTTTCAAACTGGATTTTTCTCTTAATCTTTATTTCTTCATCCTGCCTGTTGTTGGCTTTGAACAGGACAGAGGCCACCATCGGGACTACAGTGAGGGCCACAAACAGGGAGGCCAGCAAAGAAAAGGCAATGGCCAGCGCCAAACCACGAGTCAACCTTCCGGTGATTCCTTGAGCAAAGACCATGGGGAAAAACACAGCGATCGTGGTCAGCGTGGAAGCGGTGATGGCCATACCTACCTCGGAAGCGCCTCTTTTTGCCGCTTCCCCTCTTTTCTCGCCTTCCTCCATGTGGCGGAAAATGCTCTCTATAACAACGATAGCGTTGTCAACCAACATTCCGATGCCCAGCGCCAGTCCTCCAAGAGTCAGTAAGTTGATGGTATATCCGGCAAGGTAAAAGGCGATGAAAGTAGTGATGACCGAAAGAGGAATGGCCAGAGCGATGGTCAAAGTTGGACGCCAGTTGCGAAGGAAGATAAAGATGAAGAATATGGCCAGAATCCCGCCGACCAGGGCATTGTTGCCGGTGCGTCGGACGACGCTCTGGATCATATCCGCCTGGTCCATGAAAGGATGAAAAGTCACATCCGGAGGCAATGTCGGCATAATTCTATCCAGTTCTCTGTTGACAGCCTGGGCTGTGGTAACGGTGTTCGCGCCGGAACGTTTGCTGATGAAATAGAAAACTGCTTTTTCTCCTTGAGTGCGACTGATCAAACGCGTATCCTTTAGTGTATCCCTGACTTCAGCCACATCGGTGAGATAGATAGGTTGACCCGTCTGAGTTGTGCCGATGATCGTATTCCGGATATCATCCAACTTTTTAAACTCTCCCAGGGTTCGCAACAGGTATTCAGAGTGTCTCTCCGTGACTCGTCCGGCAGGAAGGTTCAGGTTCTCCATCGAGAGAGCCATAAGGATCTGGTCAAGAGATATATTGCGGGATTCCAGGGCAGCCTTATCCACAGCCACCAGAATCTCCCGGGTATCCATGGAGAAAACCTGAGCTGACGCTACGCCGTCGATCCTTTCCAGCCGCGGCGCCACCTCGTCTTCGATCAACTCTTTCAACTCCAGAGTTGATCTTTTTGCGGTGATCCCTCCGAAAATGATGGGCATCTGGCCAAGGTTCCACTTGACCACCAGCGGGTCGCTCGCATCTTCAGGAATAAAATTCCGGTAGAGACCGATCTGGTCTCTGATATCCTGAGCGGCAAAATCCAAGTTTGTGCCCCATTCGAACTCCACCATGATCACCGACGCTCCCTCGGTCGTCATCGAATCCACTTCCTTGACCCGGCTGATGGTGTTGATGATCTGTTCCAAGGGCCTGGTGATGGTGTTCTCGATATCCTCGGATGAAGCCCCGCTGTAGGTCGTGACAACTGATACAGTGGGGAACTCAATGTCCGGGAAAAAATCCAGGCCAAGACTGGCGAAGGCGATGAATCCCAGAACCACCAGGATCATGGCCAGCATGGCCGTTGAGACTTTTCGTTTAACAGCTAGTTCTGGTATCTTCATTCTATGACCTCTCTAATCTCTATTTGGGTGCCTTCCTCGAGTCCAAAGTTCCCTTCCACGACAACCAGGTCTCCTTCTCTGAGTCCACTAACGACTTCAATCCTGTCAGCGTTCTCTAGACCAAGGACGACCTCAATCTTCTCCACTGTCTCATTGTCCTTGACTCGGAAGACGTATTTATTCTCCAGGACTGCTTTTTGAGGAATGACCAATGCCTGTTCGTGGGTACTGACTTCAAGGATGACCTCACCGAATGTGTTCGGCCTCAAAACTAAACCAGGATTGTCTATAGTGACCTCAACCCGGAATTTTTTAGTCATCGGGTCAGCCGTTATGTTCACGATGGACACTTTTCCCTGGAAAACTCTGTCAGGAAATGCAGTGACTCTCAACTGCGCGCGCTGTTCCTTTTTGATCCGAACAACGTCCTGATGAGAGACATCCACCTCTATCTTCACGCGGGAAAAATCCATCAGCGTCAGGACGCCGCTCGTCGCCGAAAATCCTCCCATCATCGGATTAATCACTTCTCCCACTTCTGCGTTTCTTGATGCCACAACCCCACCAAAAGGAGCCTTCATCAGTGAGACGTCCAGGCTGTAACGAGACAGATTCACGGCGGCCTGGGCCTGCCTGAGCTGTGCCTCTGCCGCTTCAAAGGCCAGCTTGACCTGATCATACTGCTGTTCGGAAGCGGCGTCTTCTTTTCTCAAGCGCTCCATCCTCTCCATGTTCTTCTGAGCGTCATTATGATTGGCTTCTGCTACAGCTAAAGCCGCTTCCGCTTGTTCCAGTTGAAGGCGGACAGCCCGTGTATCCAACTCTGCCAAAAGCTGCCCTTTTTGGACAACGTCTCCCTCTTCGACGTGAATCTTTGCGATTTTCCCCCCGATATCAGGAGTGACATTTATCTTATTCCAGGCTTCGATCACCCCGGTGTAAAATAATCTCTCTGATATCTTTTGCTTCTGGACTTTGAACACTTTCACTGGAGCCGCACCAAATTTTTCTTCTGTTCCTCCTTCCTCTCCCTCCGGCGGACGACAGGTTAAGAAGGAAAAGAAAAGAATCCAAACCGCACAAACTTTTATCATTTGCCTTTTATTCATTTTTTTCCTCCGGTCTTCTTTCGTCATTCTCATGGTTTCTTCTCTCATCTATTCAATCCTTCCACCCCACTCCCATGGCTTTATCTAATTGAGCCAGGGACATGACGTAATCATACAGGGCTTGAGTATAATTGACCTTCGCCTGAGTTAGGGCCGCCTGAGCTGTCCCGACATCAAGAGTTGTGACCAACCCTTCTGCAAAATTGAGCTCAGCAATCCTCACGCTCTCCTCAGCCTGCTCTACATTTTTCTCCTGAGACAGAAGAGATTCCTTGGCTTCATTTAACCTCAAAAGAGCTTCTCTGACTTCGAATTTCACCATATCCACAAGTCCTTTGTTGGTGAACTCGAGTTCTTTTATCATGGCTTTGGACTGGGCGACTCTGGCAGATGTGGTAAAGCCGTTAAATATGGGTAATGTTAAGGCAATGTTAACAGAATAATAATTCTGCCAGGTCTCATCTCTGAAGTTAAATTGATCGGCCCAGTAATTATAGGTACCAGATATGGCTAGAGAGGGAAGGTTTGAAGCTCTCGCCAGTTTCAACATTTCACCTGCCATCTTTTTCTGGAATTCCATCTGGTTGAGTTCGGGCCTGTTTGAAAGAGCTTTGGCAATACTTGTTTCTAAATCGGGTTCAAAAAGTTCATAAGTTAATTCTCCTTTGATCTCGACCGGCAAAGAAAGGTCCAGACCCAGAAGAGTCTTCAGGTTCAGTTCGGCTATTCTCAGATTATTCCTGGCCTTAATCAACTGAGGCTTCAAGTTGGCAACTCTTACTTCAGACCTCAGGAGATCAAATCTCGATGCCATTCCAACCTGATAGAGACTATCGATATTTTTGAAGAGCTTCTCAGCCAGTTCAACAGATTCTTCAGCGACTTTTACGAAATCTCTTGTCAACAGATAGCCGTAAAAAGCGGCTTTCGCATTGAAAATGGTCAAGTGTTCTGATTGTCTCGCTGCTTCCTCATTAGAATGGAGGTTGTATTTTGCTTGTTTAAATCCGGAAGTCAAACGGCCGCTGGTATAAAGGGGCAGGGAAAGAGATAAAGAAAATTGATAGTCCCGCGTAAAGTCCACAGAAATCCTCTGAGATTGACCGGTGATTGGATCAGGAAATTCCAGTTCAAACAGCTTCTCATCAAGAGTGTGAAGCCCCTGAGCATTCAATGATGGCAAAAAACCCGCTGCGGCCTCCCTGACTTGGGCCCTGGCTGTTTCCACTCTTTCCTCAGCTGCCAGATGATATGGATTCTGGGAAAGAGCCAGACGAATGCTCTCTTCAAGCGTCAGGGTAATCTTTTCTTGTGGAAAAGAAAATTGGACTGCCCATAAAGCCAACAAGACAACCAAGAGTACGGTTCTTCCTTTCTTCATACTGACTCTCCTTTTATGCCTTTCTCTCTTTTTTTATCCCATAGAGAAAATAATTATGAAGAAGATCGGTGCTTTCCTGCACGCTCAGCTCTTTTTTCTCTCTGACCGGACCTTTAAAGTGAAATCCGCGAATCATAGCGCCCAAAATGAAGCACGCCTGTCTGACATCCACGCTCTTGAATTCTCCGTTCTTTACCCCTTCTTCGATAATCTCACACATGTGACTGAAAGTCTCATCCAATATAGCCTTGTATCGGCCAGGAATGGGGGGATGATGTGTTGAGGGAGTCTGGACTTTTGAATCCGGCTGAAGAAGCTTCCTCATCAAAGCTTTTTCCATGATGAATATTCGGGCGATGTTCTTTTTCGTGTGATAGTAAAAGCTGATTAAATAAATAACCTTTTTAAGCTTCTCTTCTGCGCTCATTTTCATTTTCCGGACTTTTTCAATTTTTTGGAGCAATTCTTCAAAAGACTTATAGATAATCTCGAAAAACATCTCACTCTTACTCTTGAAATACTGGTAAAGAGTGGCTTTTGAAAATTGAGCCTCCTCAGCGATTTCGTCCATGGTCGTTAAACTGTAGCCTTTCTGTGTAAAAATCCTTTCTGCAACTTTCAGGATAAACTTTTTGTTTCCCTCTTTCCTGTTGCGTTCTCTCTCTGTCCTGAGATCCTTCTTTTTCATTTTTAAACCTTTTAGTTTTTAAATTAGACTGATGAGTTTAATTAATAAACCGATAAGTTATAATAACAGGACTGAAGAGGCAAGTCAAGACTCCAATCAACTTTATTGACTAGACATAAGAGACTTTTTACGGTATATGCAAATTTCTAAGAGGAGGAAGAAATGAGTAATAAACTCAAACCATTCCAAGAATTCCGTCAGAAAATGAACGAAAAAATCCTGGCAAGCGGGAATAAGGAGATCCAGCGTTTTTTTGCTCTGGATAAAAATGCCTACGCAGAGGGCGCACTATCCACAGAAACAAAGGAACTCCTGGGTCTGGTCGCCTCACTCGTCCTGAGATGTAACGACTGTGTCACCTATCATATTCTCAGATGTGTCGAGATCGGGCTCACAGATGAGCAGCTCTATGAAGCCTTCAATGTCGCGCTCGTCGTGGGAGGCTCTATCGTTATCCCCCATCTCAGGAATGCTGCCGCCATGCTGGATGAAATCCGCGAAGAATAGGGGTCGCATCTCAACATTCGACATTTCGAATAAAACAATTTGTTGTTTTTAGCTCTCTGGGATGACTAACAAATCAAAAACAATCAGGAAAGAAAAATGTCGAATGTTGAGATGCGACCCCTATTTATGAATAATTCAGGCAAATTAGGCCCGGGGATGAAACTTATCATAGACGCGGCGGAGCCTCTTTCGGCTCACATGGGTGTACACCTGGGTGGTCGTTATCTGGCTGTGTCCGAGCATGAGCTGCACAGACCTCAAGTCCGCCCCTCTTTCCAGCAGATGAGTGGCGAATGAATGGCGCAGGATATGGGGGCTGATTTTCAGGTCTAATCCGGCCTTTTGGGCATAGCCTTTTAAAAGCTTCCAGAATCCCTGTCGTGTGAACGCTTCCCCTCTCTGAGTCACGAAAAGGGATTCACTGGTTTTCTTCAAAAGCGAGGGACGAGCGGTATCAAGATAATGTCGAACAGCTTTCACAGCCGACTCTCCGATCGGAACGAGCCTTTCCTTCCCCCCCTTTCCTAGGCAGAGAAGAAATCCATCTTCCATATTCAAATCTTTGATCTTCAATGACACCAGTTCAGATGCTCTCAAACCTGTGGCATACAGAAGCTCAAGCATAGCCTTATCCCTGATTCCGCGAACAGTCTCCTCATCAGGCTGTTTGAGAAGTGATTCCACCTCTCTGACTGTTAAAAACTTGGGTAGGGCAAGCCAGGTCTTTGGCGAAGAAAGATTCACCGCCGGATTTTTTTTGAGGATTCCATCCATGACAAGAAATCTGTAAAAAGATTTCAGAGAGGAAATCACTCTGGCCAAGGACCGCGGAGAAAGACCCGCACGGCTCTGGTGATGGATAAAACGTATGAGGTCTTCCTCTCCAGCTTTTAACCAGTCTATCTTTTCTTTTCGAAAGAACAGAAATAGCTTCTGTACATCCCGCGAATAAGAAAGGACTGTATTCACAGAAAGCCCTTTTTCGACGGAAAGAAAGTCAAGGAATATCTGGAGAACAGACTCAAACTTCAGGGAAGCATCTTTCATGTGATGAAAGGATTGGAGCGTCTTTCCTGCCCAACCGTTGTTTGAGGGCCGTGGCCTGGAAGAACGATCATCTCATCCGGCATAGTGAGTATTTTATTCTTAATCGAATTCACCATTTCCTGCCAGGAACCTCCAGGAAGGTCGGTCCGCCCCACTCCTCCAAAAAAAAGAGTGTCTCCGGAAAGGAGAAAGCCATCACCTAAAAAACTCACACTTCCAGGGGAATGACCCGGTGTATGAATCACTTTCAAGGAATGCTTACCAATTTTTATCTTCTCTCCTTCCTCAAGAAAGTGATCCGGGGCTGGCGAATCCTTTGCTCCCAGGAATAGTCCCATTTCAGATTGAAGGACATTGTTCAGCATCGCACTGTCAGCTGAATGAATATAAAGAGGAATATCAAATTTCTCCTTAATGTCTCTGTTGGCTCCAATATGGTCGATATGGCCGTGTGTATTCAGTAGGAGCGTTAGCTTGAAATTCATTTGGGCTATCATTCGAATGATAGAATCAGGCTCTGCTCCAGGGTCAACGACTGCGCAATCCATGGTTTCCGGGCAGTAGACAAAATAACAATTTGTCTCTAATGGCCCCACGATGAGTGATTCGTATTTCATTTCTTGTTCATGATAATTCTATCTTTGAAATGAGTCAAGAAACGAAAAAACAAAAAGGGGACAGGTCCCTTTTTTGTTTTTCTTGTTTTTTCCAAACAAAAAAAATATAATCCCCCCGAATGATGACAGGTTCTTTTCATTCTCAATCCCCAGAAATCAAAACAAACATTATCCGTTTTACGAATAATAGGGTAGACTCATATGCAGGCACAGGAAATCCATGGCTCAGACCTGTACAGTGACTCCCTAAGCCTGAAAGATGGAAAATAGGAAAAAAGCAGGCTTTTTCCTCGGTCCAGTTCTTTTTCTTCTGGCCTATTTTTTTCCCATTCTTCCACAAAATCCCCGGGCCAGCCGTCTCCTGGCAGTCTTTCTATTGATTGTCGTCTGGTGGGTGACAGAGTGCATCCCTATCCCTGTAACAGCTCTACTCATCCCTGTATTCCTGACGGTCTTTCAAATCGCTCCAGTGAGAGATGCATTTGCTCCGTTTGCCAATCCCATAATCATGCTCTTTTTGGGAAGTTTCATCCTGGCTAGAGCGATGAGTGCCCATTACCTAGACCAGAAACTCGCTTTTTCAATCCTCTCTCTAAAATCCATCGCTCATAAAAAAACAAAAATCCTTTTTGCCATGGGATTGACCACTCTCTTTCTTTCTATGTGGATCAGTAACACGGCCACCACAGCCATGATGTTCCCGATCGCTCTGGGAATCCTGGACTCCTTCCAGTCAAAAAAAGACAGAAACGCAACCTCTTCATTCAGCATCGTCCTGTTGTTGCTCATCGCTTATTCTGCCTCCATAGGAGGCATCGGGACGCCCATCGGCAGCCCGCCAAACCTGATTGCCATCGGGATGCTCGAAAAACTGGCTTCATACAGAGTCACCTTTTTCCAGTGGATGCTCACCAGCTTCCTAGTCCTTATTCCAATGTTCTTTGTCCTCTATTTCTTTATGAGGTTCTCGCTCAAAACCGAAAAAAAAACGAAAGAAGTCAAAGATATCGTTCTTCCTGGAGAAGCCATAACTCAGAAAAGACTCACAAGAGCGCAGGTCAATGTGCTGATCGCCTTTTCTGCAACAGTTTTCCTCTGGGTCTTTCCCGGTTTCATCTCACTCATACTCGGAAGAGAAGCCCCCTTTTTCCTCTGGCTTCAAAGGCACTTTCCTGAATCCGTGGCCGCCATAATCGGCGCAGGACTCCTTTTTATCCTTCCGATAAATCTCAGAAGAGGGCAATTCACACTGACCTTCAAAGAAGCTGTGAAGATCGACTGGGGAACACTCCTCCTTTTTGGAGGTGGTCTCTCACTGGGATTCCAAATGTTTGAAACTGGCCTGGCTGATGCCATCGGCAAATTCTTTATCTCCTCAGGGGGGAGTTCAGCCACCCTCTCTGTCATCACCCTTCTTTCCATCGCATTTAGCGTTTATTTGACTGAAGTGACTTCGAACACAGCGTCGGCCAACATGGTCATTCCCATCATCATCGCCATATCTCAAGCGGCTTCAATCAATCCTCTTCCGCCTGTCCTGGGAAGCGCTCTCGGCTGCAGCTTTGCCTTCATGCTTCCTGTCGCGACACCTCCTAACGCTATTGTCTACGGTTCGGGAATGATCCGTCTGCCTCAAATGATAAAGTTCGGGTTCTGGCTGAATATCGCCGGAGTCATAATCATCTGGCTTAGCATCCGGTTCATCGCTCCCATGCTAGGGCTCATATGAAACGAGATCCCTTTTTATTACTCCTTAACATCTGTTATAATCTCTTTCGATGGACGCCTACTTATCCCGGGAGGCTTACCAATCCCTCACAGCTCTGTGGCTCGTATCTCCAAACTCTATTCCTGACGGATTCCTCATCGGCCACAAAAGAGGTCATAGGTTTTTCGTGGAAAAGATCTTTCCCTCGCTGGAAGGTTTTTTCCCCTGTCTTGAAAAATACAAGGAACTGGATGAATTCTTTGAAGAAAAAATTTTGGGATTTTTCACTTTTCGACCGGATGAAAAGAAAATTAAAAAGATTTTGGCTCCGTTTGCGTACAGAAAACTTTTTCTAGAAATCAATCATAACTCACAGAAAGAAATGACTATCAAGCCATACATCATCGACCGTGACAAAGAATTCCTTCTCGTGCCGATCAAGTTAAAAAAACCTAAATAATAGAGAGCGCAATGGAGAAATTTTTGAACAACGACCAGCAGAAGCTTCTTCTCAGATTGGCACGGGAAGCCATCCAGCACTATCTGACAACAGGAAAAACACTCAAGAGAAAAATAAAAGACCCTGAGCTTGTTGAAAAAAGAGGGGCTTTCGTGACGCTCAAAGTGAACGACCAACTCCGTGGGTGCATCGGATTCCCTCTTCCATATAAACCTCTGTGGGAAACCATAAGAGATGCAGCCGTATCGGCGGCGACTCAAGACTACCGTTTTCAGCCTTTGACTCTTGAGGAATTATCCGAGACAAAGATTGAAATATCCGTTCTCACTCTCCCTGAAACAGTCAAGGATGTTAAGGAAATCATAGTGGGAAAACACGGGATTATCGTTTCCAAGGGCGCATATAAAGGCCTCCTGCTTCCTCAGGTTCCAATTGAGTGGAAATGGGATCGAGAGACTTATCTCTCTCAGGGCTGTTTAAAAGCAGGCTTGGATGAAAACGAATGGAAGAAAGACGTTCACATCGAAAAATTTTCTGCTCAAGTCTTCTCAGAAGAACATATCGAGTAAACAAAGAGTAGAAGGAAAAGAGGAAGATTCGGTTAGGTAATTTATCTGAAGAAATCCCTTTTCAGGAACTTGATCCCTCTATGTATATTCTGCCTTTTTTTAGGATTTAACTACTTTTCTATCTCTTCTTAAATTTCTTCTTCTGGAGCAGCTCCTCCGCGTCTTTTTTTGTGTCATTGATTCCGGAAACCCAGCGGTCATCTGATTCCATGCTCAGGACGAATTCCAATTCCTTCCTCGACTTCTCAATCTCTTTCATCGCAAAGTAGGTATCAGCTAGATAAAAACGCGTCAAGGGGTCGTTGGGACCATATTCCAGGGACTTCTGAAGATGCATGAGAGATTTTTTCTTGCTTCCTCCGGCAAATCCCGGGACTTTGAAAAACACTCGCCCTAAAACTCTATCCGGGCCTCCCTCCTCATAAGACTGGTCTATCTCGATGACTTTCCTCATCGCCTCTTTGATGTCATCCACCAGGAACAAACTCTTGAGGACACCTCTCGCTTCTCCATACACTCCATAAGCGACACCGAGCCAGTAGTAGGCATCGGGTTTTTCTGGTTCCAACTCGACAGCCTGTTTCGCGTATTCAATCGCACTTTTAAAAATGAGCTTCTTTTCTTTCTTGATCTCTGTATTGTCACCAACGTAATAGAGTATCCTCGTCAGCTTCCAGAGCGGCTCGTACTTATTCTCTGCTTTCTCAAGGGCCTGCAAGTACAAATCCCGGGCTTTTTCTGCGGTCGCCATGTCTTTCATCTCAAGATACAATTCATCCGCCTGAGCAATCAGGTCTTCTGCATCCTGGGAAAATAAAGAAAAAGAAAAACTGAAAAATAAAAGAATCAAGAAAAATGACTTCGCCTTCATCCTCTTCTCCTTTTTGCCGATATTTATAGCATATTTTTTTCAAGCCGGACAATAAGAAACTGAATTAGCTGTAAAATCGGTCCGCCTTCTCATCCAGCTCAATCAATACACGCTCTATTTTTTGACGCTCTTTTTCAAGCGCATCATTCTTGAGGGCCGGGTCGACATTTATCGGTGGGCCGTAGACAGCCACAACCTTAGTAAATGGATAAAAAATTAAAAACTTATCCCAGCTTTTTAAAAACTTTTTTCTAGAAGTCGAGAAGGTAAACGGTATGAGGACCGCTCCTGTCTCCTGGGCCAATTTGATTCCGCCAAGCTTCATCTCTCGATCAGGTCCTCGAGGCCCATCAGGAACGATAATCACTTCTCCTCCTTTTTTCAGCTCATTCTTCATCTTGTTCCACACCCTTATGACCGCATGCGAGCTTGAACCTCTTAAGTTTCGGTATCCCCATCTAGACATAATCTGAGCGGGGATTTCCCCATCTTTACTGGGGCTGATGAGTGGCATGATTTCTCTTTTTCGAAAAAAATAAGGAACGATAAAAATCCGGCCGTGCCATACCAGGAAAATCACCGCTTTCCCTTTGTTTCTCAATTCCTTGTATCTCTCTTCCCCAATGATTTTCATTCTCGTAGATTTCGCCCAGAGCCAGAGAGCTAGCTTTCCCAAAATTCCGACTAGGCTCCAGCGCAGTTTGCGGAAAAAAGACATCGGCACAATGATATACAAAACACTAGAGACAGTAAACCACAATCCAAATAAAAGGGTTGCATCTTAACTTTTGACATTTCTCATTTTTCTGTTTTTTTATCCTAATAGGCATTAAAGTAAATTCCTATTGATTAATTTTTTCATGGGAAATGTCAAATGTTAAGATGCGATCCCTTTCTATATTTCTCTATGCCAAAGCCAACCAAGAATCCAGTAAGACTCAATCCAAGCCCATAAGGAACAGAATAGGGCCATGAAGGCCAGCTCAAGGACAGAAGATCCAGCTCGGATAAGAAGCCAACGATTGAATATCCTCCCCCCAGAAGAAGACTCAAGAATCCCGCAACGGGCAGTCTTTTTCTCAGAAACACCATCGCTATTCCTGGAATAAAAAGGCCTTGCGCCATGATTTCAGAAGCAAGTCCCAGAGTCTTGAGGATGCTTTGAAATTTACTGGCCACAAGAAACGCCACTCCTCCCACAAAAAAAGTGGAGAGGCGACCCACCAAAACAATCTCTTTTCCTTTACTTTGCGGAAACATCTGCTGAAAAACATCACGCGTCAAAGAAAGAGCTCCCGTGTTTATCGCTGTATCCATAGTGGACATCACAGCCGCCACGACGGCCACAAACAGAATGCCACCCAATAAAGCTCCTGCCTTCGAAGAGATGATTTCAGAAAGAAGAGGGCCATCCAAATCCTGCGAAAAGAACAAAGGGAGAGAAAGCATCCCGATGAAGACCACAATCCAGTAGAGAATAAAAAAAGTGCCGGAGGCAGCAAACAAGCCTTGACGAGCGCTTCTGTCCGAACGCGCCGCCTGAATCCTCTGCCAGGCGATGGGTGAGATTGTCCAGGCCAGAGTGAAGGAAAGGAAAATCAACAAATTCTCTTTAGTATTAAATAAAATGTTGAAATAGTGGGGCTTTTCCAGCTCGGATGCGAAAAGAGAAACCTCCTTCACGGACGATGGGCCAGAAAGGAAAAAAAACAGGCCAAATACGCCAGCGACAAGGAGAATAAACTGAAGGCCATCCGTGACCGCCACGGAGAGAAAGCCTCCAAAAATGGAATAGATAAGAACCACACAGGTTCCCAACACCAGACACCAGAAATAGGGAATGCCTAGAAATGATTTCAGAAAAGTGCCAATGGCGACCATCTGGGAAGCAGCCAAAACGGCCATGTACCATATGATCAACACTGATGACATATGACGGACCACCCGCCCGTATCTCATCTCTACAAGGTCCGGCAAGCTCACTATGGGAAGACGCCGAATCGGCCGGGTCAAAAAAAAAGCAAGCAGAAGAACGGTGAGTATAGCCGGTGCGCCCATCACCCAAAAGGAACTCAGTCCCGTGTCAAAGGCTTGGTCAGTCGAGACAAGAATTGACGCAGACCCAAACCAGGAGGCAGAGAGAGAAAAGAAGACCAAGAATGCGGGTAGATTCCGAGAAGCCAGGAAAAAATCCTCAAGGCTTTTCATCCTCTTCGAAAAAATGAAGCTCACACAAAGAATGAGGATGAAGTAACCAATGAGAAACAGAAAAAATTCGATTTTCACGAAGCCACTTATAACAAAAAACTCTCTCATTTAGCAAATCGGGAAAATGGGTTAGGGCTTGATAATTTTATAAAAAAGGTTATGGGGTCAGGCCTTGTGCGTTGAACCTTTAGGATCAGGCTATGTTAACTTTGATAATTTCGGGGTCAGGCCTTGTCAAGAAATCAAGATTTAACTCTTCATTCTTGCTCTGGTAGCAGAGAGATTAATAAGGCCTGACCCCATTTCTTTTTAAGTTCGATGCCTGAGAGATAGGGCCAACCAGGGTCTCTTTATACAGATAAGGCCTGACTGCGAGTTCAACGTCAAAGCCTGACCCCGATGGGTTCTTATGTTATAATCCTATAATCATGAGATATCTTTTGTGTTTACTGTTTTTCTCGGTTTTCAGTTTTTCTGCAACGGTTGATGATGTTGTCCTCAATGTGGAAAGGAATCTTCGCTCCCTCCACTCCATGCAGGCGAATTTCAGTCAGATTTTCTACTCGTCCACTGTTTCAGCACCCCTGAATGAAAAAGGTAAATTCTACTTTCAAAAACCGGACAGGATGAGATGGGAGTACAAGGACCCGGAGGAGAAGATTTTCCTCTACAAAGAAGTAGCCTTCTTGATGTACTTTCCGGATGACAAAGAAGTCATTCAGAGCGATCTCTCCAAAGAAAAATACGAATCGGAAATCCTCACTCTTCTTTCAGGCCAGAAAAAGCTTCTAGACGATTACTCAATCGAATTCAGCCCCTTCCCTTCAGACAGCCAGAAAACCTGGAAGCTGAAATTAACGCCCAAAGAAGATAGCGATCATACACATATCCTTCTGGAGATTGATGAGAAAACATGGCTTATCCGAAGGGCCATTTTCTTTGACTGGGCGGGTAATAAGCAAGAATTCCAGTTTTCTCAAATAAAAACTGACGTCCGATTTCCTCGAAAGGTATTCGAGCTCGACCTTCCGCCCGACGTCGAAATTATCAAGGACGAACAACCCACACAAAATGAAAATATCCACGAAAATCCGAAGGCCTAAACCAAATCCTACCGTTTTCGTATAACATTTTGAGGACAGGATGTCCTCCATGAATGAAGATAAACATCTCGTCGAAAAAGCACTTCAAGGCGAAAAAAAGGCTTTTGAAATGATTATCCAGAAGTATCAACAGCCGCTTTTAAATTACATCGGACGCATGGTCGGAGAACGCGAACTGGCGCTGGATTTTACTCAGGAGGTGTTCATCAAGACTTACTCTTCGCTCCGTTCCTACAAGCCTCAGTTCAAATTCAGCACCTGGCTTTTCAGAATCGCTTCGAATTTTATTATTGACTACTGGAGAAAGAAAAAAATCGATTCTTTTTCCATCGACCACCAGAAAAAACTGGATAAAGACCTCCCTCCTATTCAAGTCCCAGCAGATGAGGAATCCATCGCGAACAAATTTGAGACCGCTCAGCTCAGGGAAAAGATCGAACGAGCCATGGAAAGGATTCCCGGTTCTCTGAGAGAAGTGTTCGTCTGGAGGCATATCAACGAGTTGAGTTATGAGGAAATAGCCGAAATAAAAGGCCTGCCGACAGGAACTGTAAAGAACAGAGTCTTTCAGGCGAAAGAACTCATTCGCACTTTACTGGAGGAAAAACCATGAGATGCCTCCGCATTGAGCAAATTTATCTCTATCTAGAGAAAGAGCTTTCCCCCGAAAAAGAGAGAGAAATCCATAAGCATCTG
Organism: uncultured Eubacteriales bacterium; assembly: GCA_964346585.1. Taxonomy (GTDB): domain Bacteria; phylum Acidobacteriota; class Aminicenantia; order Aminicenantales; family Aminicenantaceae; genus SOIA01. The sequence goes on from CAYFVQ010000062.1 coordinate 47,065, forward strand.
GCAGCCTGCCCAAAATGCAAAAAGGCCGTGAAGGAGAGAAGCCTCCTGCATCAAGCCGCAGAGAGCCTTCCTTTATGGAAAACACCCCCTGATTTCACTCAGCAGGTCATGGCCAGAATTTTTCCAGAAAGAGTTTCCCCTCTGGCTTGGCTGGGAGCCGTGGCATCCGGTTTTGCATCCATGATTCTTGCTGTCGTTCTGTTTGCTCTGGTTACAGGCCAGAATCTCTCGAGCCTACTTTTCAACATCTATCACACCGGTTTGGACTTGGTAAAAAATCTCTCTCCTCTCTTCGCAAAGAGCCTCAAAGTGGCCTCGCTCTTAATTAAAATCCTGCAGCAACTGGGGGAACTGCTAATCAAAGGATTGACTCTGCTGACAACCATCATCAGCCCCCAGGTTCAGATAATCCTCATTGCCATTGCGATTATTTTCATCGTATCATCCATCTACGGAATTAGACGAAAATTGCTTATTGGAGAAAAAGCATGAGAAATAAAATAGCGTTAATCTTCATCCTTATCTTCTTAATTTCTGGATTTCTTCCCTTGAATAGTCAAGAGTGTTTCACTATGACGCAGGATATTTTCATCGCTGAAGATGAGGAACAGGATAATGTCATCTCTTTCGGCGGAAATGTCGTCATCGAGGGAAAAGTCAGAGAAAGCGTTGTTACATTCGGCGGCGAAGTGACCATCAGTGGTGAAGTTGGAGAGCTCGTTCTGGGATTCGGCTCGAACATCACACTCAAATCCTCAGCCGTCATCTACGGAGATGTTGTCTCATTGGGTGGAGAACTCGATAAAGAACCTGGATGCTTGATTCAGGGAGACACAATCTATTTTAAGGGATTCGAAGACCTCACTGAGTTCCTGGGCCCAGGCATTACAGGAGCTTTAATCCCCTTGATTATTTTCTTTAAATTAATCTCCGTCTTCATCACGTTTCTCCTGGCCTTGTTGATAACGGCTCTCTTCCCCCGCCAGATCACACAAGCATCGACTCAAATCAGAAATTCTTTTTGGCCAATTGTCGGAACAGGGCTGTTGAGTATCATCGTTTATATTGGATTAGTCATTTTTGCGACATTGCTCTCATTTGTGCTAATCGGCATTCCCATACTCATCGCTCTCATTATCATAGGAATTGTAATCAAGCTCTTCGGTCGAGTTGTCCTCTTCTATTTCTTCGGTGACAGTCTTATCCGCGCCTTCGGGAAAGGCAAAGCCTCCGTTTTTGGGGGGATGATACTCGGCTTCATTCTTGTGAGTTTCATCTCCTTCATACCTATTCTCGGCGGACTGTTCACGTTCTGCTTGAGCATAATCGGGTGGGGTGTTGTGATCAGGACGAAATTCGGGACAACGGAAAACTGGTTCAAGAAAAAAAGCGAAGCTTAATATAAAAAACATAAAAAGGGGATAGGTTTGAAATCATTGGGGTTAGGCTTTATCTGGATGGACGAATATAGGCAAGATCTCAGATTAACTTGCTACCATATTGGTAAAGCCTGACCCCGATTTGGATTAAACCTGTCCCCTTTTTTGAATTTAAACTTCTAAAATCTCTTTTTCCTTGACTGCTGCCATTTCCTCGATCTTCTTCGTGTACTCGTCAGTGACTTCCTGAAGCTTGTCATATCCCCAGAATTTATCGTCCTCGGTTATTTCATTATCTTCTTCCAACTTTTCAATCTCTTCCTTGCTCTCTCTTCGCAATATACGGAGGGCCGTCTTCTCATCCTCTAGCATCTTTTTAATATGCTTGGCGATATCCTGTCTTCTTTCCTCATCCAGCGGAGGAATCGGGATCTTGAGCATTTTACCATCGTTAACCGGATTCAAGCCCAGATCAGCACTCCTAATCGCTTTATCGATGGCCTCCAGGGTTGATGGATCGTAGGGCTGGACCGTAATGAGAGTCGCATCAGGAACTCCAAGAGTAGACACTTGATTGATAGGGGTTAGACTTCCATAGTAATCAACTTTAATATCCTCAAAAAGGCTAATATTGGCCCGGCCGGTTCGCAACTTACTCAGGTCTTTCCGAAAATGCTCCGTAGAGACCTTCATTTTTTTCTCGAGCTCCCTTAAGACGTCTTTAACCATCCTTATCCCTCACTTAAATAGAAATTATTAAAAGTCCCATATAAAAGGGTCGAGTCTATTCAGTAAACTCTTGTCCCCACTTTCAAGCCCATAACAGCCTTCTTGATATTCCCCTTCTCTTTTAAAGAAAAAACGATGATGGGAAGGTTATTCTCTTTACACATGGAGATGGCGGTCGTATCCATAACCTTCAGTCCTTTTTTGATAACATCCATGTATTTAATGGAACTGAACTTTTTCGCAGTTTTGTCCTTCATCGGATCGGCAGAATAGACACCGTCGACTTTTGTGGCCTTCAGAATCACCCCTGCTTTGATTTCAAGAGCTCTGAGTGCCGCCGCGGTATCAGTGGTGAAAAAAGGGCTTCCGATTCCTGCGCTGAAAATGATAATCCTTCCTTTTTCAAGGTGCCTTATGACTCTTCGTCGAACAAATGGTTCGGCAACAGCTTTGATCTCAATCGCCGAAATATGCCGGGTGAACATCCCTTCTTTTTCTAGTGCATCCTGGAGAGCGATTCCATTCATAATAGTCGCCAGCAAACCCATGTAATCAGCTGAGGCTCTATCCATTCCGGCATCCGCACCAAAAGCCCCTCGAAAAATATTTCCGCCACCGATCATGATGGCGATTTCAACGCCTGAGTCATTGATTTCCTTTAACTCTCGAGCGATAGATTTCGCCGTTTCAAGGTCAATTCCATAGTTATGAGGGCCGAGGAGGGATTCACCGGAAAGTTTCAGCAGGATTCTTTGATACGCCGGTTTTTTTTGTGGCATGGCTGATTTAAATTTATTGCTGGCCCAGTTCAAACCGGGCAAACCTGCTTATCCGGATATTTTCGCCAAACTTGGCGATATATGACGCGACAAGCTGCTTCACCGAAACCTTGTCATCCTTGACGTAGGGCTGGTCCAACAAGCACACTTCTTCGTAAAATTTCCCCAGCTTTCCCTGGATAATCTTTTCAACGATCTCGGGAGGCTTCTTGGAATCCTTGAACTGTTCTTTAATGATCTCTTTTTCCTGTTCTAATATTTCGGGAGAAATTTCCTCTGATGAGACATACTTGGGATTGGTGGCGGCAATGTGCATAGCGATGTTCTTCACTAGTTCTTTAAACTCATCATTGCGCGCGACGAAATCAGATTCACAATTCACTTCCAATAGGACTCCTATCTTTCCGTTCAGATGAATGTAAGAGCCGACGATTCCTTCGGCTGTTTCCCGGCTCATTTTACCTTGAGCTCGAGCGTATCCCTTTTTCCTGAGAATGACAATCGCTTTATCAATATCTCCCTTTGATTCTTTGAGTGCCTCTTTGCACTCCATCATCCCGATTCCTGTCCTTTGACGAAGCTCCTTTACGAGGTCAACTTTAATCTCCATCTTAAATTCCTTCCTTATGCTGGTTCTTCAGGCTCTGCATGACCGCCCTCTTTGCCTTCTTCGAGAGTTGATTTTGAGGAGGATGGTACCTGCGGCTCTGTGGCAGTCGGCTCTCCTTCCGGTTCAACCGGTTCTTCTTTTTTAGCTTCCTGAAGCTCTTTTTCCATTCTATTTTGCTTCCCATCCATAATGGCCTGGGAAACTTTTGACGTAAACAACTCAATAGCTCTGACGGCGTCATCATTCCCAGGAATAGGATGGTCAATGTCTCCCGGATCTCCATTCGTATCCACTACGGCAACGATAGGAATTTTCAGTTTTTGAGCTTCAAGAATAGCTATTTCTTCCTTAGTTGAATCTATAACAAACAGTGCTCCCGGAAGCTCGTGCATATCTTTTATCCCACCCAGGTTTTTCGACAGCTTCCTGTAAACTTTCTCCAGTTTGGACTGTTCTTTTTTTGACAGAAGGTCCCACCGTCCATCCTCTTTCATTTCTTCCATTTCGATCAACTTGTCCACGCTGCCTCTGATCACGTTGAAGTTGGTCAACAAACCACCCAGCCATCGCTGGTTGACATAGCTGCATTCACATTTTACAGAATTTTCCTTGATTATATCCTGAGCTTGCTTTTTCGTTCCGACCAGAAGTACCTCTTTCCCGCTCTCGGACACGCTTCTGATGAACTGGAGCGCATCCTTAAAAATTTTTATCGTCTTCTGTAAATCGATGATATAGATTCCATTCCTCTGGCCGAAGATGTATTCTTTCATTTTGGGATTCCACCTTTTCGTCTGGTGGCCAAAATGAACACCTGCTTCTAACAGTTCTTTCATTGTGACTGTGACCAACAGAAATCCTCCGTTTTATCTCTTGTGGTATTGTGGAGCCTTCCTGGCGCCTAACAATCCGTATTTTTTGCGTTCTTTTATCCTGGCATCTCTCGTGAGCAGACCTGCACTCTTCAGACTGGCCTTTAATTCTCTATTGAACTCGACTAAAGCCCGGGAAATCCCCAATCGAATCGCTTCTGTCTGACCGCCGATTCCTCCTCCGTTCACTCGGATAAAAATGTCGAATTTACTATCTGTCTCGGTCAAACGAAGAGGCTGCTTAATGACATGTCTCTGACGCTCCAGATTAAAATATTCTTCGAATGGGCGGGGTCTTTTGTTCACATACAGAGTGATTTCGCCCTTTCCTGGGCGCAAAAAGACCCTTGCTACCGATGTCTTTCTCTTTCCTGTTCCGTAATACTGGATTAAACTCAACTTTCCTCCTAAAACCGGTGTTCTTGTGGTTTTTGAGCCTCATGAGGATGGTCAGGACCCTTGTAGACTTTTAGCTTTTTATACACGGCCCGACCGAGTTTGCCTTTGGGGATCATTCCCCAGACAGCTTTTCGAACCACCTCTTCTGGCTTTGTTTCAAGGAGTTCTTTGAGAGTCTTGACCTTTATTCCTCCCGGATAGCCTGAATGAGAGTAATACTTTTTCTGCTCAATCTTTTTCCCGGTTACATTTATTTTTTCAGCGTTGACAACGACCACAAAATCTCCGGAATCAATGAAGGGAGTAAACTCGGGTTTCCGCTTTCCGCGCAGTAATGTCGCGACCTCAGTGGCCAGCCTACCGAGAGTCTTCCCATCAGCATCAATCAGCCACCATTTCTTCTCGATTCCTTCTTTTTTTGGTGTAAACGTCTTCATTATCTTTAACCTGAGATTTAGATTCTAGAAAAAAAAGAGCGATGCTCTAAAATACTAAATCTTAAGGGAGTTGTCAACACATGGGGACATTCCCCAAGGTACTACTCTACCAATAAATTACTTACATTTTAACATAAAAAAACAAAATTAACGACAAATTCATCCATATTATTCTTTTATGGAGAAAACCGATATAGAGTGGTACTTTGGGGAATATCCCCAATTTCACTATATAGGGTGGTACCTTGGGGAACGTCCCCTATTCTTCTTGAACCCAGCGTTGGACTCTTCTTCTCTTGACATAGATCCTGATAAGGGCGACCCCGATCAAAAAACCTCCGATATGGGCAAACCAGGCGACTCCCCCACCGATTCCAATATTCATCACCTGCGCAACAAACCACAGTCCAAGGATAAAGAATGCCGGAACAGGAATAATCCAGAAGAAAACGATTGTCAGTACCCGTGCTCCTGGATAGAGGAGGAAATACGCACCCAGAACTCCAGCAATCGCCCCGCTCGCTCCGATCATCGGAATCATGGAAGATGGATGGAAAATAATATGGACAAGACTCGCTCCTAGTCCTGACACAAGATAAAAAAGAATGTATCGAAACGGTCCCAGAAAATCTTCGATGTTGTTCCCGAATATCCAGAGATAGAGCATGTTGCCGAACAGATGAAAAAAACTCCCATGAAGGAAAAGAGAAGTCAAAAGAGTCAGAGGAGGTGATATCCGGGGTAAATGGGAGATTGTTGTGAAATGCGTGATCTCGTAGGGAATCGCCCCCATTCTATAAATGGAATACTGCAATCCCTGGGGAGAAAAAATTTGGTAGAGAAAAATCAGAACGTTCAGAGTGATTAAAACAACAGTGACAATAGGAAAGCGTTGAGTGGGATTCTCGTCTTTAAGAGGGATAAACATTTTTTGCAGGGATAGTCATGAATCAATAAAAAGAAGAAGAAAGAGAGATTAAACTGGAAAACCGAATATGTCTTCCGTCTCTATCTGATTCCTCTTAATTCTTGTTCGAGCCTTCTTCTCTCTGCCCGCTTTTTCTGGGCTTCCAGGAACTTCTCTTGGTATTGATCGGCTTCTGCTTTGAAACGCGAGGCTCTTTCCGGCCAAAGTCTTGCCTTGACACTCATGAGGAGAACACTCATGTACGCATAGGGCTCAGGGTAGGAGGGATCAATCTCGATCGCTTTCTGCAAGGCCTCTTCACTTTCACCGGCTGCTTTCTTCTGCTCATCCTGGGATATCATATTCTGCAAGCGGTGCGCCTTGGCCCAACGGTTGACTCCAATAGAATACCAGACTTCTGCATCTTCTGAATCGTATTTGATACGGATTTGATGGAATTCGTGGGCCTTATCAATCTCCGGCAAGGGCTGCAGATTGTCGTAAAACTGAGCAATATAGGCATATCCCCGAGGGTCCTCAGGGTCAACCTCGATTCTTCTCAGGTACATCTCTTCTGCTTTTTGGAAAGGCGTCTTGCCTCCATCACCCGTTTCCTCCTCAGTTGTTCCCGCGTATCTTGTATAGAATTGAGCGACAACATAGTAGTTTTCCATCTTGGTCGGCTCCATCTCGAGGATTTTCAGGTACATTTTCTCTGCTTCCTCAAAGTCCCTCAATCTGTCATACATATCGCCCAATGAATAAATAATTTCTTTGTTATTTGGATCGATTTCATACGCTTTATGGAGGTTTTCCAAGGCCCTGTCTTTTTTCTCCAGGTTATCCGGAGTATCCTTTCCTGGAGTGTACAGATTTTTATAACATTCGCCGAGAAACCGAAAAGCTTCCACCAGATTCGGATTATAGATCAGTGCTCTTTCGTATTCTTGGATGGCATCACGGTATTTATTATCAGAAAAAAGCGCATTGGCCCTGTTGAAATAATAATTCGCTCTTAGATTACTGACCTTGAGCTTCCCACAACTTGTGAAGGCGACCATCACGGCCAGAACTAAAAGAAGCGCCAGAAAAGTGTTTGAGCTCTTTCGAAACATCGTGACCTCCTTTTTACTCGAGGGCGATCTTCTCCCGAGATTAAATATATAATCCAATATACGTTTAAAGTCAAGAAGAACAAAATTCTATGGGGAAATCAGGGGCGATAACTCATGAGGAAAATGCGTCAATTCGAGAAAACTCCAACTTCCATCAAGCTGGGAACTTTCAGTTCATTCTTAAAACTATTCGGATAGGCGTCCCCCAAAAATCAAACTTATCTCGCAAAAGCTGTTTGAAAAACTTTTCATAGGAAGGAGCCAGATGAACTCGTGAATGCGTAAAGAGGATAAAAGTTGGGGGCAGAATCCTTTTCTGAGTCATGTATTTTATCTTTATCCTTCTTTTCTTTCTTGAAAGAGGAGGGCAGTTCTCGTTAATCCAGGCAAGAAAATTATTTAGCTGGGATGTTCCCACTCTTTTTTTTCCATTGGCATATACCTGCTCTGCCAAATCAAGAATTTTAATCACTCTTTTTCCAGACAGGGCGGAAACCGAAAAAAGAGGCGCGTAATTGACAAAATCCAATTTTGTGTAGCACTTCCTCTTATAATCCTCTGAGGTGCGAGTGTTTTTCTCAATCAAATCCCACTTATTCAGGACAATGATCATGGGCTTGCCTGAGTCACGAGACAGATGAGCGATGGCCGAATCCTGTCTGGTGGGGAATTCCTGAGCATCCATGATCATGCAGATGACATCCGCCCGGCTGATATCTTTTTTTGCCTTAATGATACTGGCTTTTTCTCTTTTATCCTGGGTTCGGCTCAATTTTCGGATCCCCGCTGTATCAACCAAGCTGAACGCTTTTTTATCCCTGTATATCAGAGTATCGGTGCTATCCCTTGTTGTCCCCGGAATTTCACTGACGATCAACCTCTCTTCTCCGCAGAGACGGTTCACAATAGATGACTTTCCCACATTGATGCGTCCAACCAGAGCTATCTTCAGAGGTTGACTCTCTTCCTTATCAAGGCCAGGAGAGGGGATGAATTCCAGGAGAGTCTGCTCGAGTATTTCTAAATTTCTTTTGTGTTCGGCAGAGATAGTGAATATTTCTTCCTCCCCTAATCTGTAAAAGTCGCCAATCTTTGCCTCCTCAGATGGAGAGTCAATTTTATTGACGACGACAAAAATCGGTTTGTTTAACTTTTTCAAGGACAGATAGAGTTCCTGTTCGGCTGGCAGTAAATCCCTTTTTCCATCCAACACAAAAATAAGTAAGCGCGCTTTCTCTGCCGCTTCTTGGGCTTTTTTTCTGATTTGAGAAGAGAGAGGGTCTTCCTGGGTATCAAAAAAGCCGCCTGTGTCAATCAGAACACATTTCTTCCCATTCAAGCTGCAGACCGCAGAAACTTGATCCCGGGTCATTCCTGGGAGTGAATGAACCAGCGATTTTTTCTCTTTGAGAAGGCGATTGAAGAGCGTGGACTTTCCCACATTCGGAAAGCCAACAATAGCAATTTTCGTTAATTTCTTCATAAGGAAAAGCGCCCTTTAGCTCAGGATTCGATTCTGGAGAAACTATCGGGCGATTAAATCATATAGAGGGAGAAAGGGTCGACTCAGGTTGATATGCCCTCCCAGGGTTTCTCTTTCCCGTCCATCGATTAAAATAAAGACTTTTTCAATGGAATCAAAATTATAGGCGAGAGAGTTCACAACTGAGAAAATCGTTGATATTTCAGCCGACGAACCGGAGAGATGTTTCTCTACGATTTCTTTTGAAAAATCCACGTAGGCCACTCCCTCATCCGTCACATACAGCTCTCTCAGTCTGGCTTCAGGAGGGAAAGGCGAAATGTATCCTTTTTGAGAGCCTCTGATGAGTTCTACGACAGTCCGTTTGGCCTGGCGGACTACGGATGAATCATCAGGGATTTCACGTTCTTCCGGATGGAGAAGAGTATCCTCTTCTGAGAGAAAAAAAAGGACGACTGTTCGCGTTTGACCGGGCTGAGCAGGTAAGGGCTCAACCTCCGGAGGGGATGTCGGTGTGGCGGGAATGATCTTATCTTTTATACCGCTGGTAAAAAAGATGACGACCAGAACGGCCAGAACCACGAAAAGAAATCCAAGAATCGCAACCTTCTTACTATTCATGACTTTGTTCTAACGTCGAGCATAGCGATCGATATAACTCTCGACACCTCTATAGATTGCCTCGACCACATTATTCTGAAACCATTCTGTCTGCAGTTTTCTCTCTTCGTCAGGATTGGAGATAAAGGCCACTTCCACGAGAACAGCCGGACAGGCGACACCGGTCAAAACTTTAAAAGGAATTTGCTTGATTCCTCTATTCCTGGTTCCCAGGAGATGATTGAGCTCTTCCTGGATGGTCTCCGCCAAGAGGCTGCTTTCTTTTAGATAAGCGGATTGGGCCATATCCCATAGAATCATGGTTATCTCGTCTTCGTTGTCTCCCCCTAAGCCCCTTTCTACTTCAGCGGGATTGTTTTCCAGGTAAGCCAGTCTCCTGGCTTCATCATCCGAGGCCTCTGTTCCGAGGAAAAAGGTTTCTGACCCACGCGCATCTTTCCGGAATGAGCTGTTGACGTGAATACTGATGAACAAATCGGCCTTGTGGTAATTGGCAGTAGCCGCCCTATTCTCAAGCGAAACGCTCTCATCCCTTTCTCTCGTCAGTTCAACATTGACGCGCCGATTCCGTTCGATGACATCCCTCAATTTTAGGGCGAGAGCCAAGGTGATATCTTTCTCGAGTGTTCCGTATTTCCCCTGGGCTCCGGGCTCCATCCTCCCCCCATGACCGGGATCAATAACAATAGTCTGTATCTCCTCAGCAGTGGTCTGTTCTCCCTCTCTGGAAAGGGCTGAGTCCAGTAGAGACCGAATCTCTCTATCTCCTCTGCTCTCCTCAACTCCCTCTCTGAAATCAATAACGAGTTGTGTCGGGTCATTGATGACAAAATAATCATGGCTAAAATCTCTGATTTTGGTTTTGATAGTCAGGATGTAATAATCTCTTCCCTTTGTCCAACCAAAAGACTTGATGATAAGGCTGTCAAAAGGCTCTCTCTGAATCCGAAAAGGAATATCGATGGCGATTTTCACCAGCAGGAAGGAAGAACCTTTCTCGATTTCGAAGGATAAGGGGAAAGAAGGTGCGATGATAACACGACTGAATTCTTCATAATCCCTGACAGATAATTTAAGGAAAGGCTGGATTTGAGATACGGAACCCACTGAAAGAAGAAGGAAGAGAAGGACACCCCCTATGATTTGAGCGCTTCTTTTTTTTAGACTAACCACTTTCTTCCCACTTCTGTCTGCATAAATTTCCGAAGTGGAGGCGGCGGGAATCGAACCCGCGTCCGAAGACATTCAGCAGACAGCTTCTACATGCATATCCTCTTCTGCATCTCGTTCTGAAGTGTTCGAAGAGGAGGAACACATCCGAACCA
>CAYFVQ010000063.1:0-2528 GCA_964346585.1 uncultured Eubacteriales bacterium
AGCCCGCCTCCTCTACTGGAAACAGATCTGTGGGGCCCTCCCCTACTTTATTAAAAATTCGATTCTCTGGAGTTTGATCATGTTCAAAAATTATCTAAAATCAACTTTAAGAAACACCACCAGGCACAAAGGGTATTCTTTCATCAACCTTACCGGCCTGGCCATCGGTATGGCCTGCACACTGCTTATTCTCCTCTGGGTCAAAGACGAATTGAGCTATGACCGCTTCCATGAAAACGGCAGAAATATTTACAGGATTATGAGTTACGGCACAAAATATATGACCGAAGGATTCGATGGAACGCCTGCGCCTCTGGCTCCGGCCATTAAGGAAGAAGTCCCTGGAATCGTGAATTATGCACGATTTTCCGATGTCCCGAAACTGGTTTGTAAATACGGAGATAAAGTCTTTTACGAAACCAGAGGGCTTATCGCCGATCCCTCCATTTTTGAGATATTCACGTTTCCTTTTGTCAAAGGAGATCCTAAAACGGCTTTGTCCGAACTTCTCGACGTCGTCATAACAGAGACAACGGCTAAAAAGTATTTTGGCACTGAAGATCCTATAGGGAAAACCATAGAAGTCGAGGGAAAACCCGCGGCTGTAAAAGGAGTCATCCGGGATATCCCGTATAATTCTCATATCCAGTTCGATTTTCTAACTTCCTATGAGTTCATCCAGAAACTCACAGGCTACGGGACGAGCTGGGGATCTTTCAATTTTGTCACCTATCTTCAGTTGGAGGCGAATCGTGACATTCAAGAAATAGGCAAAAATATCACAGCCGTAGCCGCAAAAAACAACTGTCCTCAGGTCAAAGACGGAGTGGAATTCCGACTCCAGCCTCTTTCTGCCATCCATCTCGACAGCCGCGCCGCATTTCGGAACTACATCGAGGTTGGAGACAGAAAATACGTTTATGTTTTTTCCATCATCGCTTTCTTTGTTCTGTTTATAGCGTGTGTCAACTTCATGAATCTCTCGACAGCTCGCTCGACAACGCGGGCAAAGGAAGTCGGGATGCGCAAAACCGTGGGCGCCAGTCGCAGGCAGCTTATCCTGCAGTTTTTCGGAGAATCCCTTTTTCTGACAACGATGGCCTGTGTTTTTGCTATGGCCCTGGTCTCTGTTCTGCTCCCTGCGTTCAACCAGATAACGGGCAAGCAGCTAAGGCTGGACCTTATCGATATCCAACTGATGCTGGGGCTCATCATTATTGTTTTTTTAACAGCCTTGACCGCGGGAAGCTATCCGGCGTTCTACCTTTCTTCATTCAAACCCGTTAAAGTTTTGAAGGGAGTGTTTAAATCGGAAGGAAGAGGCCGAACATTCCGGCGGGTTCTTGTGGTCACTCAGTTTTCTCTTTCCATAGCTTTCCTCATTGGGACATCGGTCACCTACAATCAACTCCGTTTTCTGAGACATTCAAAACTGGGATTCAACACAGAAAACATCGTCTATGTTCCTGTCAAAGAGAATATCGGACAAAGATATGACGCTTTTAAAGCCGAACTTTTGAGCGATCCGAATATCAACTCCGTAGCCGCCCAGTACTATCTATTCGCAGAGGAAGGCGCCTTCCGGACCACTGGCTATGATTGGGAGGGAAGAGAGAAAGGGCAGGAGGTCGATATCATTCTCAATCTTGTGGATTATGACTTTATTCCGATGATGGAGCTGGAATTAGTGGAAGGAAGAAACTTTTCCAAGGAATACTCTACGGATGCCACTCAGGCCTATATATTGAACGAAGAAGCGATCAAGGAAATGAGGATGAAAAACCCCGTGGGTAAACAATTTGCCTACGGCCAGAGGAAAGGAACGATCATCGGGGTGTTAAAGAACGCACATTTCCGGTCGCTCCATGTGAAGATAGAACCTCACGTTTTCTTTTTCCTGGGAGATGTGTCAGCCGCCACCGAATACGGTGTTGTCCTCATTAAAATCAACGGCGATAAAACAGAAGAAGCTCTCGCAAAAATCCAGGGAGTCTGGAAAGAATTCAATCCCATTACTCCGTTCGAATACAATTTTCTCGATCAGAAGTACGACAGTCTGTACAGAAAGGAGCAAAAGATAGGCACGATTTTGAATGCCTTCACGCTGTTTGCCGTCATCATTTCCTGCCTCGGCCTTTTCGGCCTGGCCTCATTCCTGACCGAACAGCGAACCAGAGAGATAGGGATCCGAAAAGTACTGGGAGCTTCAGAATCCAGCATTGTCTTCCTGCTCTCCAAGCAGTTCACAAAATGGGTGCTGATCGCAAACATTTTTGCCTGGCCGGCCGCCTACTTCATCATGAACGAATGGCTGAAGAGTTTTGCCTACAGGATAAACATCGGTATATGGGCATTTGTGCTTTCCGGAATGCTGGCAGTGGTCGTCGCCCTTGTGACGGTCAGTTATCAGGCTTTCAGGGCGGCGTGGGCCAATCCGGTGGATTCGCTTCGGTATGAATAGAAAAAATGAAATTATTATCGCGCATAGAAGAAATCATCCTGTTGTCCATATGGCGGCTGGATGACAG
>CAYFVQ010000064.1:0-5503 GCA_964346585.1 uncultured Eubacteriales bacterium
TCAATCAGCTTGCCTATTTTAAGAGTCCTCGGAAAAGAAACTCCTGTGGGATTAATTCATATCGATGCTCATACTGATACAAATGATACAGAAATGGGATTTAAATTTAGTCATGGCACGTCATTCCGTCGATCCGTTGAGGAGGGAACACTCGATGCTAATCGAACAGTCCAGATTGGAATAAGAGGTGCACAAAATTCAGAGGAAAGTTGGGATTTTTCAAAAGAATCGGGTATGCGTGTCATCTTCATGGAAGAATTTACCGCTCTTGGAGTCAATGGAGTTATTGATCAAGTTCGGCCTGTAGTGGGCGATGGCCCTACATATATCTCTTTCGATATTGACGGCCTTGATCCGGCTTATGCTCCTGGAACGGGCACACCTGAAATTGGAGGAATGACTACAGTGGAGGCTCAAACTCTATTAAGAGGCCTACGCGGCCTTAATTTGATTGGTGCAGATGTAGTTGAGGTTGCTCCTCCTTTTGATCCATCGGGAAATACCGCACTCGTTGCGGCTACAATTATGTTTGAAATCCTCTGCTTATTGACAGAATCTATTGCTCTTCAAAAAAAGTAGCAAGTTTTTTTATCCTATTTTTATCGCCCTTAAGGAGGGATTCATGAAAAAAGTAATACGTCCTTTGTTTGTTTTTCTTTTATGTGTTTTATTACCTGTGTTTGCGAGCACCCAACAAAAACCACCCATCAAAGCTGAAGACTACGGCCAATGGGAAACTCTGGTTTCAGCGGGCAGTTATGGGGGTCTTTCTCCGGATGGTCAATGGCTTACCTATGGTATCAACCGCTCGAACAGGAACAACGAACTGCGCATTATCAAACTGGCTGACGGCACAACGACAGTCGCCGCTTTCGGAATGCGACCGGCTTTTTCCTCCGATTCGAAGTGGTTAGCTTATTTAATCGGTCAATCCGAATCTGAGCAGGAAAAATTAAGGAAAGAAAAGAAACCAGTACAGAACAAGCTTGGATTGGTGAATCTTGCGACTGGCGAGACGTCGACACTGGATGGCATAGAGTCTTTTGCCTTCAGCGCTGATGGTGCCTTCCTCGTAATGCAGTTTTATCGTCCATCCGCTCCTGCAGCTCCTTCAGGACGTGGTGGCCGCAACGGATCGAGTGCATCAGAAGAGAAACTCGGAACGACAGTCATTGTCCGGCAGTTGGCAAACGGGAATGACACGACCTTCGGCAATGTGTCTCAGTTTGCTTGGCAGGACGCCGAGCACAGCCACCTGCTGGCGATGACTATCAGTGCTGAAGGCAAGACAGGCAACGGCGTGCACTTGTTCGACCCGAAAACCACTATCCTGCGCGTGCTTGATTCGTCATCTTCGATCTACACGGGCCTTGCGTGGCGAAAAGATTCCGCTGATCTTGCGGTGTTCAAGGCCAAGGAGGATGAACACAAGGAGGGGCCCACGCATCTTTTATTAGCATGGATCGGCCTCGGCAAGAGCGAGCGCCAGTTTATTTATGATCCCACCTCTGATTCCTCATTTCCAGAAGGCATGCGGACCGTTACGTTCCGCCCGTTTTTATGGTCGGACGATGGCAAGGTGCTTTTCCTCGGGATAGCAAAGTGGGATGACAAAATAACTCCAGAAAAAAAAGAAGATGAAGATGCTGAGAAGACCTCAGATGAAGAGCCTTCGACCGTTGAAATATGGCACTGGACCGACGTGTTCGTCATGCCTTGGCAAAAGATCCACGCATCGCAGGACCGACGACGAAACATGCTGTCTGCTTGGCACCTCAACAGCAGCAAGTTCGTGCAGCTTGGCAAGGATCTGATCAACGAACAGGTCACACCCATTCGCCACTCTAATTATGCATACGTCGCGGAATGGTCAAAATATGCCATGGAGCGATCGATTGGCCGCACGGGCGCCGACCTTTATCTTGTAAACATCACAACCGGTGTGCGAACAAAACTTATGGACAACATCAACGACCGATATGTGGAATCAGGTCCCAGTGGAAAGCACCTGCTTTTCTTACAGGACAAACACTATTGGACGATCAATCTGGCGACTCGCGCGATCACGAATATTACGAAAAACGCTCCGGTGTCGTTCATCAACACGGAATCGGACAGGACCATGAAAGTGTTTCCGGATCTTTTGCAGAAGCCGCCCTTCGGCGTTGCAGGCTGGACGAAATCCGATGCGTCTGTCCTCCTCTATAATAAGTACGACCTCTGGCAGGTGGCCACCGATGGTTCGAAAGTGCAGCGACTGACCGACGGCGCTGCCGAGCAGATCCGCCACCGTTTAATCAGGCTCGATCAAGCAGCCAGAAGTTCGAGGTGGAGAAGATTCGGATCTTCAATGTCTGCCCAAGAAAAATGGATCGACCTCAGCAAGCCAATGTACCTGAGCTTGTTCGGGGAATGGACGAAAAAGTCGGGCTACGCACAGCTGAAGCCCGGTGGTGGTGTCACTCGCCTTGTGTGGCTCGATAAAAACGTCGCTTCTCTGGCAAAGGCTAAGGATGTTAAGGTGTACAGATACATCGTGCAGGACTACAATGACTCACCCGATATATTCGTTGGAGCTGCAAATTTGCATGACGCGAAGCAGGTTACTAAAACCAATCCATTCCAGGATAACTATGCGTGGGGCCACAGTGAGCTGATCGAGTATAAGTCGGATAAAGGCCGGAGGCTGCAGGGCGCGCTGTTCTACCCAGCCGGGTATGAGCCGGGCAAGAAGTACCCGATGATCGTCTACAATTACGAGCTGCTGTCGCAAAACGTCCACCGCTACGTTGCGCCGTCTGACCGCAGTTACTACAACATCAGTGTCTTCACGAGCCAAGGCTATGTCGTGCTGGAGCCAGACATTGTCTTCAGGAAGCGTCAGCCGGGATGGTCAGTGGTTGAGTGCATCACAGCAGGCGTAAAAAAAGTGATCGAGATGGGCATTGTCGATCCCAAGCGCATTGGCATCGTCGGGCATTCGATGGGCGGCTTTAATACAACATTCGTCGCAACACACACAAATGGCATCTTTGCCGCCGCGGTTGCAGGCGCTCCCATAACGAATCTGGTCAGTTACTACGGCGATCATCACTGGGGTTCAGGCATTGCAGAAACCGATCACATCGAGACAGGCCAGGAGCGCATGGAAGTGGCGCTCTATGAAGACTTACAGGCATACATTGATAATTCTGCAGTGTACAACGTGCATAACATGACTACGCCTCTACTGCTCGAAGCTGGAGACGTCGACGGCATTATTGCCTGGTACCAGAGTATTGAGCTCTACAACATCGCCCGGCGGGCAAAAAAGAATGTTGTGCTGCTCGGCTACATCGGCGAGGATCACGGACTGCGCAAGAAAAGCAACCAAAGAGATTATCAGCACCGCATTCTGGCTTGGTTTGGGCACTATTTGAAAGATGAGCCTGCGGAGGAGTGGATTACCAAGGGCAAGAGCTTTCTCGAGCGTGATGCAGAGTTGAAGCGGCTAAAGAAGAAACGGCCCCAGTGATGGAAAAGAACCCGGGAAAAGACAGTGCGCTCCGGATGAACGTTCCAGAGTAAGGAATGATCCAACAGTATGACACTTCCCAGATTCCATGAAGTTCATTTCCGACCAGGACAAACAAAGGTGAAATAAGAGAAGATGAGGGCAACACAGGAAATTCTGGAACTGAGCAGAAGAGGATGCTAACAGCAGCGCTTGTTTTACTCTTTTTGCTCATCTTTTTTATCCTCTTTCTAAAATATTATGAGAAGAAAGGAATATACTTTCCCGTAGGAAAAATAGACTTAACGCCAAAAGAAATCGGTCTTGAATTTGAAGATATATATTTCTTTAACCCTGACGGAACAAAACTGAATGGTTGGTATATACCAGCCAAGAAATCAAGGGCAACGCTACTTTTTTGCCATGGGAACGCTGGAAACATAAGTCACAGGATTGAAATTATTGATATGTTCTGCAGGATTGGGTTGGATGTCTTTATTTTCGATTACCGCGGCTATGGAAGAAGTCAGGGCAGTCCAACCGAGAAGGGACTCTATACTGATGCCCACGCTGCCTACACATACCTCATCGATAAACGCAAAATAAATGAAAAATCCATTGTCGTTTATGGAAAGTCTTTAGGCGCAAACGTGGCCGTTGAGCTCTGTTCAAAAGTCAGACCCGCAGCACTCATCTCAGAAAGCACCTTTGCGTCGGCTTTGGAAATGGGGAAAAAGCTGTTTCCATTTCTTCCGATAAAATGGTTTATCACCATTAAATACGATGCTTTATCCAAGATAAAAGAAATTACCATTCCTAAACTGATAATTCACAGTGAGGACGATGAAATCATCCCTTTCCAACAGGGAAAGATGTTGTTTCAGGCAGCGCCAGAGCCTAAAGAATTTTATCCAATGCGCGGAGGACACAACGAGGCAATATTCCAGGCTAAAGAGGATTTCGTGAGTAAAATAGATGCTTTCCTCCAGGAACATTTCTTATCTAAAGCTACAGAAGAATGAAGTGAGTCTACCCGGTAGGCAATAGGCGACGTTATCAATTCTTTTTTACAGAAAACCGGCAAAAGGTTGCATGGAACTCTTTAGGTCATAATTCGTATGTATAGTTGGGAGGGCCAATATGTCTTTGTCGTTAGATATTCTGGCTATAATCATCATCTGTATCGTGATCGTTTTATGGACCTGGGGAGTAGTAGACTTATTGAAGAGGGACTTGTCTCGGCCCGCCTTTACTAAATGGCTGACAATCATCATTGTTATGCCCATAGTTGGCTTTATTCTCTATATCTGGCTGGGAAAGCAGAGTCGACGGGCAATTTAATTAAATAATTCATTTTTTTGTTTTGATATTAGTTAATGAAGACATCAAGGACCTTAAATCAAATAGAAATGCATAAGGTCATGACAAAAAAAGCAAATTGTTATTTTTACATGAATATATTGTGGAGTGAGATACCATGAAGAAAGTCATTCTCATAATCATCATCGTGGTGGTCGTCGGTGTATTTGGATTTCTGGCCATCAAAGGCTGCCAAACCCAGGGCGGGGATCAACCATTGAACACGGCAACAGTGGAAAGGGGAAACATTTCCAAGACTGTTGTGGCCACCGGCAAGATCGAACCACTATACAAGGCTGAGATAAAATCTAAAATTGGAGGATTGATCAAACAGTTTTATGTTGAAGAAGGCGACCGAGTGAAGACAGGCCAGAAACTGGTAGAAATCATTCCAGGAGCCACGCCCGTGGAGATGGTGCAGGCTCGAACCGAAGTCAAAGCCGCAGCTTTCGACAAAATTATGGCCGAAAAACAATACTTGCGGACTAAAGAACTCATGGAGCAAAAAATGATTTCACCTGAAGAGTACGACAGGGCTGAGGCGAATTACAGCACGGCTAAAACCCGTTTTTACGCAGCCATGGCTCAACTGCGAGTGCTGGAGCAGGGATCAAATGTGGAGTCTCTGGCAGAGGGAATTGAAATCACTGA
>CAYFVQ010000065.1:0-1522 GCA_964346585.1 uncultured Eubacteriales bacterium
CCGATTTTTTTCTTATCGACAAAAGGCTTTTTGTGAAGCCACTTAACAGCTTCGATAAGGTCGTGCATTTCCCATTTGCCGAGGCTCCGGTGCATGAGAGACATTCCTTTTTTTCCGAAATGACCAGAACCACGGTGATCTGCGCAGAATATGATGATTCCTTCCTGAGCCGCATAAAGAGAGGAGAGGGAGGGGAATGAATTGGAAACCCTGCTTGAGCCCGGGCCGCTGTATATGGTGAAAAGCACCGGATATTTTTTATTCTGGTCAAAGTCGGGAGGGAGAATCCAGTAAGCGGGGAGGGTCCAGCCGTCCTCGGTGGGAACAGCAAATAGCTCTTTTTTCCCCAGATTATATTCTTCCATGTGAGGAGTGCGGCTTTCTTCTACGTTCCTTAAAAAGATTCCGTCAGTCTGGTAAAGGTCTCTCCTTGAAGGAGTCTGGATACTGGAGAAACGATCTATGAAAAAGCTCCCCCCAGGGGAGAGAGTAACGCTATGAGTGCCTGGCTCCTTGGTCAAGCGTTTGAAATCAGTGCCGTCGAATTTTACTTGAAAAAGATGAGTTTCGGTTGTTTCGTCTTTTCTTGCTGCAAAAAAGACCCTCTTATTTTTTTCATCCACTAATGATATTCCCGTGACTATCCATTCTCCCTCGGTTAATCTCTTTTTAAGGTTTCCCTCTAAGTCATAATAGTAGAGATGGCTCCAGCCATCGACATCGCTTCTGAGGAGGAAGCCGCTTCCATCCTTGAAAAAATACAAATCCTCGAAAAATTCTACCCAGGATGATTGTCGCTCATCGAAGATTTCCTTCTTTTTTCCTGTTTTAAGATCGGCTGTATAGATTTTGATGTTGTTCTGGTCGCGATTCATCCACTGGAATGTGAGTTTTGAGCTGTCGGCAAACCAGAAAGGCCAGGCAGCATAATGGTCTGCTTCTTCGTCAATATCAGCCCAAACCACTTTTCCCCTTGGGATTGTGACAATGCCCAGCCTAACCTTGGGATTTTGATCTCCTGCTTTGGGGTATCTTTCTACCTCCAACTCTCCATGAGTTCCTTTTGCTCTAAAAAGAGGGAAGGTAGGAACAGGGCTGTCATCAAAACGCAGGAAAGTAATCCTGCTGCTGTCAGGAGACCACCAGAAAGCCGCGTATCGGGACCCTCTTCCCAGGATTTCTTCGTAGTAGACCCAGGAGGCCTAGCCGTTGTAGATCGTATCAGATCCGTAAGAGGTTAGTTGATATTCCAGCCTGCTTTCTACGTTCAAGACATAAAGGTTATGGTTGCGAGTAAAGGCAATGTATCTTCCGTTCGGAGAAAAGCGCGGATTTTTCTCTTCCTCAGGTGTTGCGGTCAGGCGCTTTAATCTTTTATTCTCCAGCGAGTAATAGTAGAGGTCGTTTTCGAATGAATAGAGCAAGCCGGTGTAATCATTTGGAAATCCTTCATATTGATCGAGTTTTAATCCGTCTGGGAAGGTTTTCTGAATCTGCTCATAGTCAATAAACAGATCCTTTT
>CAYFVQ010000066.1:0-5194 GCA_964346585.1 uncultured Eubacteriales bacterium
ACCGCTCCCTTGGAAGAGACAGCATTAGGGTCGTAATTGGATTCAGTACGGATGATGGAATGAATCAGGGAAGACTCTAATCCATAATCTTTAGCGATGGATTCGATGAGGGTGTTAAATCTTCCGGGATATCCAGCTTCAGCAAGTACAGGAGTCTCCATAAAGAATAAGGCACCAAGTACAAGGAGCGCAGTCACACCGAAAATCTTCAATCTCAATGCTTCGGATTTCTTCATCATCTTTTTTATTATCAGTACTATATGATGAATGATTTCAAAAATTTATTCAATCCCCTTTTGGGGTGATTTCTTATTTAAATCGGGGTTAGGCTTTAAAAGTTGTTCGCAGTCAGGCTTCGTCAATATTAACGCCTATACAACCGGAATCAAACGCAAATCTTACCAGCCAGATAAAGCCTGACCCTGAACATTATAACTTTTAAAGCCTGATCCCCATCTCAGGAAATCATTTTTTCGATGATCGTGAAGCTCTCTTCCAAAACCTTTTCCAGCTGTTCGGGTTTGGTTCCTCCGGCTTGAGCAAAGTCCGGACGCCCTCCTCCCCCACCGTCTAACCGTGAAGCAATCTCCTTGACCAATTCATCAGCCTTTATACGGGCCGTCAAATCCTTGGTGACGGCAGTCACTAGAAAGACCTTCTTCCCGGAGGCAGATCCTAAGACCACTACTCCGGAACCAATCTTCTGTTTGAGAGAATCGGCCAGCTCTCGGAGCTCGGTATTGTTCAATCCCTTCACCTTCTGAATGAGGACAGAAATCCCCTGAATCTTCCTGACCTCTTCTTCTTTTTCTTTGAGTTCCTGCCTGGCCATTTTCTGTCTCATGGCTTTGGTTTCTCTCTCTTTACTCTTTACGGATTCCTTTAGTTTCTCTATTTGAGCGAGAAGCCCTGTCCTCGAAGTATTCAGGGCTGTTTGGACTTCGGTCAGCACCTCTTCTGTCTCCTGTGTACGCTTTAAGGCTTCTTCTCCTGTCAAGGCTTCAATCCGCCTCATCCCTGCAGCAATACTGGATTCCGCGATGATCTTGAACAGGCCAATCTGTGCAGTCGAGTGAACATGAACACCTCCGCAGAGTTCTTTACTGAAATCACCGATAGTGACCATCCTGATCTTCTCCCCATACTTCTCCTCGAAGATGGCGATAGCTCCTTCTTCGAGCCCCTTTTCCAATGTCGTGACCTTAGTTTTCACTTCGATGCCTTCTCTTATTTTCTCGTTGACAAGAAGCTCGATCTGTTCGAGTTCTGCACTGCTCAAAGCCGCGAAATGAGTGAAGTCGAACCTAAGCCGGGATGATTCCACGAGCGAGCCAGCCTGTTTGACATGGTCGCCCAGTATCTGCCTTAAAGAGGCATGCAAAAGGTGGGTGGCTGTGTGGTTGTTACTGATGTTCCTCCGGTTTGGCTCGTCTATGACTGCTTCCACTTTGTCATCCACTCTGATCTTTCCAGATATCACCTTCACTTTATGGGAAATTAGGTCAGGCGTGGGATAAAATGCGCTCTCCACAACGGCGGCAAAGTGAGGACTTTTCAAAATTCCGGAATCGCCTGTCTGTCCTCCCGCTTCAGCATAAAAAGGTGTTTGATCGAGAAAAATCTCTCCGTCCTCCCCTTCCTTGAGTTCTCGAACCATTTGAGCTTTTCTCAAAAGAGCAGTGACCTTCGCTTCTGGAACCTTCTCCTTCTCATACCCCACATACTCCGCGCTGAGCGTTTTGAGCTGTTCATAGACTTTCTTCCCTTTCTGTCTTTTTTCTCCTTCCCAAGAGAGGCGTGCTCTTTCTCGCTGCTTCTCGAGCTCACGATGGAAATCCTTCTCTTCTACTTTCATATTCTGCTCTTCAGCCAGCTCTGTGGAAAGGTCCAGCGGAAAGCCATATGTATCATACAGTTTGAACACCTTTGCCCCGGAAAGCACTTTTCTTCCTGCCTTTTTGGCCTCTTTGATGTACTGGTTGAAGGTCCGGAGACCAGAAGAAAGGGTCAACGCGAATCGCTTCTCCTCGGACTGGCAGACTTTGGAGATATAATTTGCAGAAGGGAGAAGCTCTGGATAAGCATCTTTCATGATATCGCACACCACTCCCACCAGCTTATACAAGAAGGGCTCCTCTATCTCTATTGAATTCCCCTGGCGGAAAGCCCGCCGGATCAACCTTCTCAAAACATAGCCCCGGCCTTCGTTGGAGGGCATGATCCCATCCGAGATCAGGAAGGATACAGCCCGGATATGATCGGCGATTATCCGTACAGCTATATCGCCTTCATCCTGAGATGGGTATTCTCTTCCTGCGATGTCGCACACCTCCTGGATAAGGGGTTGGAAGAGATCCGTGTCAAAGTTGCTGGTGAGTCCCTGAAGAGCCACAGCCAACCTCTCAAGCCCCATACCGGTGTCGATAGAAGGCGAGGGCAACGTGTGCAGTTTTCCTCTTTCATCCTGATGAAACTGCATGAACACGAGATTCCACAATTCTGAAAAGCGGTCACTCCCCTTCTCTATCAAGGAATAAGGATCCCCTTCTTCTATCGCAGAGCCAAGATCATAATGGATCTCGGAACAAGGTCCGCAGGGACCCGTCTCTCCCATGGCCCAGTAATTATCTTTTTTTCCAAAGCGAAATATTCTGTCAGAAGAAATTCCTATGGTCTCATTCCAGATTGTATAGGCCTCATCGTCCTCTTCATACACCGTGGCGTAAACGTTTTCTTTCTTGAGTTTAAAAACCTCAACGACAAGCTCCCAGGCATATTCGATGGCTTCTTTTTTGAAATAATCGCCGAACGAGAAATTTCCGAGCATTTCGAAAAAAGTATGGTGTTTGCTTGTTTTCCCCACTTGTTCCAGGTCGTTGTGTTTTCCGCTGACTCTCATGCATTTCTGGACAGAGGCCGCCCTCTTGTAACTTCTTTTCTCGAGGCCCAAAAAGGTGTTCTTGAACTGATTCATCCCCGCGTTTGTGAACAGAATAGTTGGGTCGTCCTTGGGAAGAAGGGAGGAACTTTTGATTATTTTATGTTTTTTTTCAGCGAAGAAGTCTAAAAAAGTTTCACGTATTTCCTGAGACTTCATTTATGTGTTATTTTTTCTTCTGTACTTCGGACATCCCTCTTTCCATTTCTTCACGAGAGACATCGGCTGAAGACTGAATGCCTGCCACTCTGAGCTTGAAGTCATTCGGATTCGACGAATATCGCAAGCCCTGTTCAAAAGAAATCAAGTCATTCTTGTAGAGATAGTAAATTGATTGATCAAAAGTCTGCATGCCGTATTGAGAAACACCGGCTTCAATAGCATCTCTGATGAGTGCTGTCTTTTCCTTCTTGATGATACATTCCTGAATATATGGAGTGTTGATCATGATCTCTACTGCAGGAACCCTTCCTTTTCCCCCTTTTTCAGGAATAAGCCGCATGGAAATGACAGCCTTTAAAATACTGGAGAGCTGGAACCTGACTTGTTTCTGGCTGTGAGGTGGGAAGACAGAAACGATTCGATTGATTGTTTCCACCGCATCCAGGGTGTGAAGGGTACTCATAACGAGGTGGCCGGTTTCAGCTGCGACAATGGCTGTCTCTATCGTATCTTTGTCCCTCATCTCTCCCACGAGAATGACGTCAGGGTCTTCCCTGAGAGCTGCCCTGAGCCCTCTGGAGAAGTTTTTCACATCCACGCCCACCTCTCTCTGGCAGACAGTTGATTTCTTGTCTCTATGCAGGTACTCGATGGGATCTTCGATAGTGATTATATTTTCCGTTCTCTGAGTATTGATAAAGTCGATCATACTCGCCAGAGTGGTCGTTTTTCCACTTCCTGTTGTTCCGGTGCAGAGCACAAGCCCTCTCTGTTCAAGAGAGATCATCTCCAGAACCTCCGGTAATCTCAGCTCTTTGATCGACATGGGCTCTAAGGGGATAATTCTCAAAGCTATGCCCAATGATCCCCGCTGGTGGAAAATATTTCCCCTGAATCGGCCAAAGCCCGCAAAACTGTAGGCGAGATCCAGATCCAAATCCTCTTCCAGTAAGCTTTTTTGAGAGCCTGTCATGATCTGCTCCGCCAGAAGCTTTGTGTGTTCTGCGTTCAACCTGGGAAATGAGGTTAAAGGTTTGAGGACTCCGTTGATACGAAGGATGGGATGGTTTCCAGGCTTTAAATGAAGGTCTGAAGCATCACTTTCAATGGCTATTTTTAAAAAATCATCAATTTTCATCGCTATTACCCCCTAAATAGAGTTTAGATATACACAAGCCAGTTATATTTATCTCCCTTTTCACCTTCGATGTACCCAAAAAATTCATCCTGGAGTTTCTTGGTGACCGACCCTCTTTTGCCGCTTCCGATGGGTATTTTATCTATGGAGCGTATAGGCGTTATTTCTGCGGCAGAGCCAGTGAAAAAGACCTCATCAGCAAGATAGAGCATTTCTCGAGGAATCGTCTCTTCAACAAAAGGAATCCCTGCATCTTTAGATAAACGGATGACAGTATCTCTTGTAATGCCTGGAAGGATGGATGCGGATAGAGGTGGAGTATGTATTTTGCCATCCATTACCAGGAATACGTTTTCTCCGCTTCCTTCAGATATGTGTCCTCTCACATTCAAAGCAATGCCCTCCACATAGCCTTCCAGTATAGCCTCCATCTTGATCAACTGCGAGTTCATATAATTCGCACCAGATTTAGCCAAGGCTGGAAAAGTGTTAGGAGCCATTCTCTGCCAGGTGGAAATCTTGACATCCACTCCCTTTTCCAGTGCATCCTCTCCTAAGTATTGGCCCCATTCCCAGACAAGAATGGCGCAGTCAATCGGATTAGGAAAAGGATCAACGCCTAAAGTTCCATAGCCCCGGTAGACGACTGGTCGAATATAGCAAGCTTTGAGCTTATTTTCATTAATCGTCTCGATAACCGCTTTCTCGAACTCTTCTTGAGTGTATGGGATTTCCATACGGTACATTTTGCACGAATTATAAAGCCTTTTGATATGGGCATCGAGGCGGAAAATCACAGTTCCCTTGGGGGTGTCGTAAGCCCTGAATCCTTCAAAAAGCCCACTTCCATAATGGATGACGTGGGAGGCGATATGGATATTTGCATCCTTCCAGGGGATAAACTGCCCGTTCATCCAGACGACTCCTTCTTTCTCATTGAATGGACTCATTCATAA
>CAYFVQ010000067.1:0-4812 GCA_964346585.1 uncultured Eubacteriales bacterium
AATTCTCATCAACCTCGGCCCCAGCATCTTTGAGATATTGGCGTCCTTTAGCCGTATTGACCTTGACGCCAGTTTCAGCAAGTATTTTTAAGGAGCGTTCATGTATTTGCGTTTTTTCATCTTCTGAAAGGACGCGTAAAAAGGTTTCCATAAGATATGCCTCCTGACTCAAATTGATAGTCCTATCGTTTTTAAAGGACTTTTTACAGGTTTGGAATTTGGATTTTTATTCAAAACAAACTCCGCTCAATATTTTCAAATTATCACACTTTGAGCGACAGTCTCAACAATACTACTTGGGAAAAAGACATAGTGTCAACAAGGAAATCGCAAGAAATTGAGAATTTCATGGAACTGGCCAAGAGGTAGAAAAGAGCCTCAAAAACCAGATAAGCCTGGTAAGCTTAAGCCAAAAGTCAGACTAGCTTGCCTTAGATGTAACCAGATGTTGACGATAGATGGCCCATCTTGACAACCAGTGGTGGTGGGGCCGGGGAAATATCCTGCTCCCCAATGTGCAGAATAAATTTGAAACTTATAGAAAGTCTATGAATATTGCTTTAAGCAATATATTAAACTTTTCATTCTACAAAATCTGACGGCAATATAAACTCTCAGACATGATTATTGCAATGTAATATAAACATTGATAGGATGTTGCATAGTTCTCTAATCGGGAACCATAGGCCTTTTGTTTTGGAGTGTCCATAATGAAAATCGAAACGCAAATTGCCAAATTTGACCAAAGCATCGAAGATTTTGTACATTGTGTGGCTTCTCTAAATGAGGAGTTATTCCTCAAGAGATTTAATCATTGGTCTCCGAGAGATGTCGTGGCTCATTTGATTGGCTGGAACCGCTACATCATAGACGGCAGCAATCAAATAAGGAAAGGAGAACTTCCTTTTTATGACATTGATCCCGGAGAGGATTATAGCAAGGTGAATGCTGTGCTTGTCCAGGAATACTCATCCACAGACAGACAAGAACTGCTTGATGAACTCCAGGTTTCAGCGCAAGAGTTGAAGCGATTCATACAATCACTTGATTCCAGTGAATGGAGTCGGGATTATGGAGTGAGGCACAAAGGAGCTATCATAACTATTCAAAATACTGTCGATGAACTTATTGAGGATTACGACATACATAAAGAGCGGATCAATGAATGGGTAAGAAGAAAAAGCAGTCGAAAACAGGACTAATGAGTCCTCACATTTCAATGAGTCGTTAACCTCCCGTCTTATAAGCAGTTCTTTCAGAGATCAGACGCATCCAACTGTATGCTAATAGGCGAGGTCTAAAATCCTCTCTCATTCGCACTATATTTTCAAAGTGATGGTCTGCGCATAATGAATTCAAGTTTATGAGCCCGACGAGCTAACTGTGCTCAAAATTTGTCAGAAATATCGAAATATATACAAAAGTATCCAAATATATCGAAAACCTAATATGCTTAAAAATCATCTCTCAACAGGGGTTACACCTTATAGTTTCCGCTTTCCCTTCTTTTTGTGCTTCTTACACACGGTAGAAGTCACAGGTTCAAATCCTGTACCGCCCACCACTTTTATTTCAATAACTTGCGTGAAGCCCTTCCCCAGCAAAATGACAGGTGTGCCTAAAACCGTGCTAAAATTAGAACGGCGCAACATGCGAATTACATGATGGATGTATTTGTCACTGAGGTGGGCAAAGATTTCCGTTATCCTTATCGATTTGTGACCCAACAGCTTTTATACCGCTCTTATATTTCCGGATCGCTGTTTCATTCGGAGCCTCTGAGCTCATGAGAGCTCCCTAGCTCACAAGAGGAAGCTCCTTGGGGTACGGAAAGAAGTATTCTACACCGTGTTCTGTAGTCATCACACCGTCATGAAACCTTAATCTGAGAGATTTCCCCTTTCCCCATTCAGGCATCGGGACATTGATAAAGAATTCCATATAGAAATGGTGATAGGGCGGGAGTTTGATATTACGCTGCCAGTTCGGACCTAACGGTCCGATCCTGGGGGCATATAATCCTGAACCTGCGGCATGCAAGTCAAGAGAAATCCATGTTTTATCAGGAAACTTACTTCTGTCGTATTTTTGAATGTCGGAATTAATCATTCCGGCTTCTTGAATTTTTTGCTTGAGAATTTCAAATGTCGCACCAGCGGTACGCCCCACTTTGACATTCTCTTCAATAATACTACGCACTTTCATGACTTCTGCCCAGAGTCTTTTTATATGTGCCGGTGGTTCTGTTTTTCCCTCCTGAAGCACATAGACGTATGCATCAATGCACTCATGGTAGTTTCCATACTTCCAATATTCAGGCATAAGAAAACCGCCACTTTGAGCTCCGTCAGTTAAGATAAGCAGCTCGCCTCCCTGGATAACATATTTTCCTCGTTGCCTTCGACCATTTTTGTCTATGGCAGAACGTTCCCTTCCCAGATCACTCACTTTAGTCACACCCCGAACAATACTGCCCAGAGCCTTTTTCTGCTTCTCATTAATGTCGGAACGTATCCGTTTATAGAGGTCAAATTCGCTTAGAACCGGCCTTGCAAAATAATCGACGACGAGATATTCGGATGAAATAATCCGTCTCGCATAGACGTTATTGAGAGCCTTAACCAACCGGTTGTAGTCTGTGAACGAGATTCCGTCTGGGCGCAATCGGGGAATCTCATAAAATATCGCAGATCCCAGTTCTTCCAGATAATTGACAGCAATGCGTTTGGGATCACGTTCGGCCACGAATCCACCGAGGCCAGGAAAACGAAAGTCTAATTCTGTTTTTGGTCCTCCGGGCCATTCGGCCCCACCCATCCTGTAAAAATCCATTAAATATATTCTGACATTCGGATAGGCTTCCAAAGGGACTTTGATTTCCGGTCTTATAATGATATCGTAGGCCCCACTTTCTTCTACTTTGTCCGCATTAAAGCCGAAAAACGCCCGCTCGATTCTGTCTCCGCCTCGGTCTGTAAAAATGAAAATTCCTTCGTTGCTTCCAAAGGTATATCCAAGAGGATCGAGGTCTCCCTCTCTTACAATATGAATCCACATGTCAATCTCGCGCTCCCGCATGATTTGAGGCATGATAATGTCAAACTTGTCCAGGAGAATCCTATTCTGCATTTCCTTCAGTTCTTTTCTTTCTTGAGCCTTTTCCTCGGACATTTTTACATCCCACGGTCTATCTTGTGCTGTAGAGATACTGAACAGGCTCATGATTAGGAGAACTAAAAGATTGAGTGAAAAAGCGTGTCGTGTAAACATGATACCCTCCTTTGGAAATTCGTTTTAAAAGAATAAGACTGACAGTATTGATTTAAATGAAACTACCAAGGATTACCGGTTCAGCCCAGGATTAATGCTCGGATGAGCCCGCCTCAGCGTGGGCTTTCCACCAGGTGAATGTCTGATCTACTGCCGACAGCTTGACTTCGATTTTTTTGCCGGGCGCTAAGTCGACAGGTTTGGTGGGACCCAATTCCTTCCCATTTGAAAGGTGAACTTCGACGCGGACCTTGGGAACGGTTTTTTTGGAGACGTTTTCCACGGTACCAACAAAAAAGGAAGATTCGCTGTCGAAAGACAGAATGAGGCGAACTCCTTTTCGAACTTCATCGTGGGTTCCGTCCAAGCCAATCTGAGGGCCACTTTCTTCGCCCTCTTCTGCTCCTTCTCCCTCGTGCGTATGCTCTGCAGTTTCACCCTCGTGCGTATGTGGCTCAGTTTCGCCCTCGTGCGTATGCTCTGCGGTTTCGCCCTCGTGGGTGTGCTCTGCGGTTTCGCCCTCGTGGGTGTGCTCTCCGGCCTCTTCCTGTTCGTGCGCCCCAGCTTCTGTTGTTTCAATATCTTTGGCACCCTTATTGCAGCCGTAGGCAAAAACCAATAAAAAGGCAATACAAAGAACTGCAAGAAGTCTTGTTTTCCGCATTTTCTGTATCTCCTCCCGATCAGATCTGATTTTTCTATCAAAAAACCATGGAACCTGAATTGGGAAGAAATGTCAAGTTGAGGATCACTCGTAATTCAGGATCTGCGAGAAATTCGTCCGGGCATCGCCTTGGCGGCTCTGACGCTGCTGGTCAGACAGTGACGAGAAAAGCCAAAAAAATTCATTTTTGGCAGGGCCAGTTATGAGTAAAACCCACGTGAGTGTGAAATGAATGAACTCGGTGAATCCGTTGAGGGGCTTAGGCTCAGCTCGATAAAATCTTCCCTCAGGATCTGGATTGTTATCAAGGTGCCAGGCCAAACCCTAGATATAAATTTAGTAATCCGCTATACTTTATAATTGAATCAAATGAGAGGAAGAACGTGTTAAGCTTCTCAACCGCAACGTTCAAGACAAAGGAAATAGGAGCTTTGCCGTCTAAAAAAGATCTACCGGCCGCTAACGATATCTATCCTCATATTTGCCATGAAAAACCTTGAATCCCAATTCAGGAGACAAGCGATGACAACCCATTTGTTTAAATATATTGTTGTTGTGATATTCATAGGGCTTGCATTTATAGCCGTAAATTGCTCAGACAAACCTGACGAGGGAACTCATGTCCATGACGACGGTACTGTCCACGCTGATGACGAACCCACTTCTGACGTAAAAACCGACGATCAGGGCCGTGCTTATCATATTCATGGAGACGGAAGCATCCATTATTTGGAACCATCTGAATCTCGTGTATCAGGGAGAACAATAATTATGCCGTCGGAAGAAATTGCCAAATATGATATCGGTGTTGCTACCGCCGGGCCGGGTCAACTAGCAATAAAAACGATTTTGCCAGGCGAAATCGCCATTAATACCGA
>CAYFVQ010000068.1:0-20514 GCA_964346585.1 uncultured Eubacteriales bacterium
TTAACTCATCTCGATCCGTTTTTCTCATGTGACCTCCTCTCTTATGTGCTGTTTTTAAGGTCACATTGTATGACAGTTCAAATGTGGCAAAAAGGTGACAATTGAAATGTGGCGTAACAGGTTGCGTATTTAATCGATATAAGAAACGCACTTAAATATCTGAGATTCTCATACACATATCTTTTTCGATTCCCTCCGTTTTTCTTATGGTCTCAAATGTCGAATGTTGAGATGCGACCCCAACTTACGACCACGATTTAATCAATTTTTTTCAAGAAAACGGTAAAATAAGTGGCAAAAAAGGCAAAAAATTCTGATATTTATTATAAATCCTATATTTTTAAGAGATTTGTTTTCAATAAGGTAAAAAAATGATAAAATATCACTCGAAAGAGGAATAAAAAATGCCAGATAAAAAAAGACCTAGTCGATCATACAGAAGCCTCCTTTTTTGGATTGGGCTGGGAATCATCCTCATCATCCTCTACAGCCTGCTTCAATCTTCCGCAACAGTTAAAAGGGAAGTTGTTTTCAGCGATTTCATAATAGATGTCGAAGGAAATAAAGTCGCTGAGGTCACGATTGCCGGGAATCAAGTCAGAGGCAAATACGTCGATGGAACGGCTTTTAAAACAATAACCCCTCCACAATACGATGACTTAGTCAATATACTCCGCCAACACAATGTCAGCATCGACGTCAAGGACACCACTCGAAGCCCCTGGCTTTCCAGTCTTTTTATGTGGTTTCCGCTTCTTATTCTCATCTTCTTCTGGATATTCTTCATGCGCCAGATGCAGGCTGGAGGCAACAAAGCCCTCTCCTTCGGGAAAAGCCGGGCCAAGCTTTTTTCCGGGCTGCAGAAAAAGGTCACATTCAAGGATGTAGCGGGAGTGGAAGAGGCCAAAGAGGAACTCCAGGAAATCATCGGATTCTTGAAAGATCCTAAGAAATTCCAGAAACTGGGAGGGCGTATCCCTAAAGGTGTCATCCTGGTCGGAGCTCCGGGAACCGGTAAAACCCTCCTGGCCAGAGCTGTCGCCGGAGAGGCAGATGTGCCGTTTTTCTCGATCAGCGGCTCTGACTTTGTAGAGATGTTCGTCGGAGTCGGAGCATCCCGAGTGAGAGATCTATTCGAACAGGGAAAAAAGCAAGCGCCCTGCCTGATTTTCATCGACGAGATTGACGCTGTCGGACGACAGAGAGGCGCGGGTCTCGGTGGAGGCCATGATGAGCGGGAACAAACTCTGAACCAGCTTCTGGTGGAGATGGATGGCTTTGACTCCAACGAAGGCATCATCCTTATCGCCGCCACAAATAGACCTGACATTCTGGACATGGCTCTCCTCCGACCTGGAAGGTTTGACCGGAGAATCGTCGTCAACATGCCGGATGTGAAAGAAAGAGAGGACATACTGAAGGTTCATGTGAAGAATATCCCTCTGGCCAGAGATGTCGATTTAAAGGTTATCGGCCGCTCCACCCCAGGCTTTTCAGGGGCTGACCTGGCTAATGTCGTCAACGAAGCCGCTCTTCTCGCCGCCCGCAGAAGCCAGGATCAAGTCACCATGAAAGACTTTGAGAATGCCAAGGATAAGGTTCTCATGGGTGTCGAACGAAAAAGCATGATCATCAGCGATGAGGAGAAAAAAAGCACATCCTATCATGAAGCGGGTCATGCCCTGGTCGCGGCTCTCCTTCCAGAGGCCGACCCCATCCACAAAGTGACCATCATCCCCAGGGGATTGGCTCTTGGGACAACCCAACAGTTGCCACTCGATGACCGCTACACATACTCCAAAACATATCTAGAAGCGCAGCTCTCTGTGCTTATGGCTGGCCGAGTTGCTGAAAAGCTGTTCCTCGGAAAAACCACCACTGGAGCCGCAAACGACTTTGAAAAATCCACAGAAATCGCCCGCAAGATGGTCTGCCAGTGGGGGATGTCTGACCTCGGACCGCTAACATTCGGCGAGCGAGACGACCTGATCTTCCTCGGTAAAGACCTGGCCATGCATAAGAACTTCTCCGAAAAAACCGCAGAAATGATTGATGCTGAAGTCAAAAAAATCATAGGGAGAAGCTACAACAGGACAAAAGAGCTGTTAGAAAAGAACAAAGATAAACTGCTCAGGGTGGCCAAAGCCCTCCTGGAAAAAGAAGTCTTAGACTCCGATGAACTGAAGGCGATTATAAAGGGACAAAAACTCCCAAAAACCAAAAAGGCTCCTATCGAAACAAAAGCGAGTGACGACAAATCAAAAAAAGAGCCAAAGAAAATTCAACCCATAAAAAAACCGGATTTAGCCAAAGCATAAAAGGTGACAAAAGAGTACATCCTTCAGGTTAACGGTCATGATTACACGATAGGCCCGAGAACCTGGATAATGGGTGTCATCAACATCACGCCTGATTCATTCTCGGACGGCGGCCTTTACTTCGATAAAGACAAAGCGCTCGAGAAGGGACTCCAGCTTATCGAGGAAGGAACCGACATCATCGATATTGGGGGAGAAAGCACAAGACCTGGCTCTGAGCCTATCTCTCCGGAGGATGAAATAAGACGAGTTGTCCCTATCATCACTGCCCTGAGAAGACGAACAGACACTTTGATATCAATTGATACGACCAAGTCAGAGGTCGCACACGCCGCACTCGACGCCGGAGCGGATATCATCAACGATATCAGCGCTCTCCGGTACGACCCACAAATGGCCCCTCTAGTGGCAGAAGCGGACGTCCCTGTTATTTTGATGCACATGAAAGGAACACCCAAAACAATGCAGGTCAATCCGACCTATGAAGATGTCCTGCTTGAAGTCAAAGCTTTTCTTGAAGAGTCAATCGATAAAGCCCAAGCCCACGGGATAAAAAAAGAGAAAATCATCATCGATCCGGGAATCGGGTTCGGGAAGAGGCTCAAGGACAACCTCACCCTGATCAACAACCTCCATATTCTGGAGGTGCTGGAGCGGCCTATTCTTATCGGAGTCTCACGGAAATCTTTTATCGGCACTATTCTGGATTCGCCACCCGAGGAGCGGCTTGAAGGCACTATCGCTTCGGCTATACTGAGCATTATTCATGGCGCCCACATCCTTCGAGTTCATGATGTTGTTTCGGTCAAAAAAGCTGTCCGTGTGGCTGAAGCCATCATGAGAGAGGATTTCTCCCATCCTGCCTCCAGAGAATCCGGAGAGAAAAAGAGAGACTATGTTCACTAATATCATCAACGCCTTTTCACATTTTACGATTGCTGACCTCGTGGATATCCTCCTCGTGACATTTATCATCTATTATGTGCTCTTACTGATAAAGGATACCAAAGCATACCAGATGGCCATCGGATTCGGCATAGTCGGGCTTCTTTTTCTTATCACGAAATGGGGAAACCTGGTCGTATCCTACTCGCTCATATTAAATTTCGCGCCGTGGGCAATCCTTGCCATCATCATCCTTTTTCAAGGGGAGATCAGAATATTCCTCACTACCATCGGCTCTCGGTCTCTAAGAAGGCCTCTCTTCATGAAGTCCTTCACAGAAAAACTGGAAAACGTTTTCCTGGCTGTCGATTTTCTGTCGTCTAAAAAAATCGGGGCTTTAATCGCGATCGAGAAAGAGATCTCGCTCAAAAGCTATGTAGACCGGGGCACAAAAATCGATGGAGAACTCACCAAGGACCTTCTGGTCAACATTTTTTTCCCCAACTCCCCACTTCACGATGGCGCAGCCATTATCCAGGGGAATAAGATCTCTGCAGCCGGCTGTCTCTTGCCATTGCCAGCCCGACATAAATTGGGTGAAGAATACCTGGCCCGTACCCGACATCTGGCTGCTATAGGGCTATCTCAGGAAACAGACGCAGCTGTGATTGTCGTATCCGAACAGACCGGAAGGATCTCACTGGCGACTAAAGGGGACCTGGATAGAGGATTGAATAAGGAACATTTGAAGGACAATTTACTTAAGTATCTGCAAAAAAGATGAAAATATATTTACAGAGACTTTTTTTAAAAAATTGGGGGCTCAAGCTCTTTTCCCTCCTTCTGGCTCTCATCCTATGGATCACGCTCATTCCACCAGAAAAAATGTTCTCAGAAAAAAACCTGACCATTTTCTTGTATGCCCAAAACATCCCTCAGGATATGGAATTGGTGAAGAAGCCGCCGACCACGATTGACGTGACAATCCGAGTTCCAAACCGCTACTTCGACCAGATCACATCAGCCAACGTGGTCGCCCAACTCAACCTGGAAAATGCTTCGCTTTTCCAGGAAGATTATACTCTCAACGAATCAATGATAAGCATGCCCACGGGTGTCCGGGCAACTGTCATCAAAATCACACCCAACACCGTCAATTTAAAACTCGAAAGATCCGTTGAAATCATGCTGGATGTGGTACCTGAGATTATCGGAGAACCGATTGAGGGATTGATAATAGAGAAATACGAAGTTGATCCTCCTCAGGTTCTCATCAGAGGAGCAGAGAGCAAAATCGATAAGGATTATAAGGTCAGAACCAGCCCCATCGATATCTCCACGCTGATGCAGACAACAGAACTGGAGGCAGACCTCATCCTGCCCAGTCCTGACCTGAGTTTTGCCACTTCCCTGACAAAAGTCAAAGTCACTATCTTTATCGTGGAAGAAGATCCCGAAAAAATACCAGGCCTGAAAAAATCGCGGAGAAAATAATCTTCCTCCTTGAATCCTCGGGAATTTTCGCTATAATCTATTCCTGTATCTAAAAGTTTCCAATCTAAAATGGAAAAACTCTTCGGGACAGACGGAATCAGAGCCATTGCCGGCCAGCCTCCTCTTGACTATTCGACGATTTTCTGTCTTGGGAAATCCCTGATAGCCCACCTCAAAGAGGAAGGCCTCAAACCGCTCGTCATCATCGGGCGGGATACACGTGAGTCAGGGGAATGGATCGAGGAGGCTTTGTTTCAGGGAATAATCGATGCCCAGGGAGAAGTAGCTTCTGCCGGAGTGATTCCCACTTCAGCGATTTCCTTCCTAACAAAAAAACACGGATTCTCGGCGGGAATCGTTATTTCTGCCTCCCATAATCCCTATGAGGATAACGGAATCAAAATATTCTCCTCTCAAGGAATGAAAATCCCGGATTCATGGGAAGAAAAAATTGAAGAGGCCATCCGGGAGGGCACAGAAAACATCCTCAGAGAAAAAACAAACATCTCTCCACAAAAGACATACGGTCAAGATTACATCGGATTCCTGAAGGACCGATTTTCTCATATCAGTTTCCAGAATAAGATTAAAGTCATCCTTGACTGCTCGAACGGAGCCAGCTCCACTTTTGCACCAAAAGTTTTTTCGGATTTAGGAGTTGAGACTATTGCTATGAATGTTGCTCCAGACGGAAAAAACATCAATAACAAATGTGGTTCTCTCTACCCTCAAATTCTGGCTCAACAAGTCGTGGAAAACAAAGCGGACTTCGGAGTGGCTTATGACGGAGATGCGGACAGGGCCATCTGGGTGGATGAAAAGGGAAGAATTTTGAACGGAGATCATACTCTTTTTGTTCTCTCCCGTTATATGAAGGAAAAAGGCCTTTTGAAATCGGATACGGTTGTGGCCACAACCATGAGTAACATCGGCCTAGAGAAAGCTCTGGAAGAATTCGGATTAAAACTCTTCCGTACCCAAGTGGGCGACAAGTATGTTCTTGAACAGATGATGAAATTGAAAGCGAACCTGGGTGGAGAACAGTCCGGACACACGATCTTTCTCGATGACTGCTCTACGGGCGATGGAATGCTGACAAGCTTAAAAATGCTCGAGGTCATGGCCGCTCAAGATCTTCCCCTTTCCAAATTAGTCGAGGACTTTAAAGAATTTCCTCAACTGCTCGTGAATGTCAGGGTTTCGAGGAAAGAGGAATTCAGCCGCTTTCCAGAAATCACGAATGTGAAGAAGGAGATCGAAGCCTCACTAGGAGATTCAGGCCGAATCAATGTCCGCTATTCTGGGACAGAACCTGTCGTTCGAATCATGATTGAAGGCCAGGACAAGACTGAAATAGAAGGCCATGCCCGACAGATGGCTGATGCCATCCATAAGAATCTGGGGAAATAGATTGAAAAAAAGTACCAGGCTTTTATATCTATTCATGGGGTAACACTTATTTATTGGTTCGAAGATAAAAGTGTCATTGCGAGCGAAGCGTGGCAATCTCGTAAAGTGAAATGAAATTAATAGAGAAATATAAACATCCGTTTTTATGGGATTGCCACGCTTCGCTCGCAATGACATTAGTAAGATGTTACCGAATCAATGAGCAAATACAACTGGCACCTTTTTAAAATTATTAAAAAGGGGCCTGTCCCCTTTTTTAGGAGGTAAAAATGAAGCTAGCTGTTAACGTGGACCATATCGCCACAATAAGAGAAGCGCGCAAGAGTAATGAGCCTGAGCCAGTCCTCGCTGCACTCCTATCCGAACAAGCCGGAGCCGAAGGTGTTGTCTGTCACATAAGAGGTGACAGACGCCATATCAAAGAGCGCGACCTGAGATTATTCCGAGAAGCCATTAAAACAAAACTCAACATAGAAATGGCGGCGACAGAAGAAATGAAAAGCATCGCCCTGAAGATTAAACCTGATATCGTTTCCCTCGTTCCTGAGCGTCCCGAAGAGTTGACTACTGAAGGCGGCTTGGATGTGATTTCCAATGAAAAGCAACTCCGACCTCACATCAAGGAACTGCGTAACGCAGGGATAAGAGTGAGCATCTTCGTTGACCCAGATTTAAAGCAGATCGAAGCCTGCCACAAGGTCGGCGTTGACTTGATAGAGATCAACACAGGAAAGTATGCAGATTTGAAGCCCGGAGAGGAACGCCAAAAAGCTCTTGATGAGATAAAGAAAGCCGCCAAACATGGTCACAATCTTGGACTAGAAATTCACGCCGGACACGGACTGGATTATAAAAATGTCCTTCCTGTTGCCGCTATCCCCGAGATTACAGAATTCAGCATCGGTTTTTCCATCGTGGCTCGGTCTGCCATAGTCGGGATAGAGAAGGCGGTTAGAGAAATGGCCGACCTTATCGAAAAATATTAGCCATCCAGACAAATTAGCCTGCAAAAGCCTTCCTCATCTCAAGACAAAAAGAAATTCAAAATGAAAATTTGGGACATCGGACATTCCACACGAACAGAAAAGGAGTTTATCGCTCTGCTCCACAAAAACAGGATCGAGGCTGTAGTTGATGTGAGACGCTTCCCTTCCTCTAAAAAATTTCCCCATTTTGGAAAAGAACATCTTGAAAAAGTCTTGGAAAAAAATTCAATTGACTACCTCTGGCTCGGAGAGAAACTCGGAGGATTCAGAAAAGGCGGCTACGAAAAATGGGTGAGCACAGATGAATTTGCCTCGGGAATCTCTCAGTTAGAAGATAAAGCGCATGAAAAACGGACAACTTTTATGTGTGCCGAAGCTGATTTCGCACGCTGCCACCGGAATTTTATCATTCAATCATTAAAGCTCAAAGGATGGACAGTGCACCACATTTCCTCTCTCTCCAAGTCGAGGGAGCCTTTTTTGACATCCCCTCTCTTTTCTGATAAAGAGTGAGCTTGGACTGCTCAACTCTGGAAAAAAATCCATTAAACGAAAAGAGGCCAACATGGACATCAGAATAAACCTCGAGAGATTACAAAAAGAAATCGAGTCACTCGCCCAGATCGGCCGCGATTCGCAGGGCGGGATAACCCGTCCGTCTTTCAGCAAAGCCGACCTTGAGGCACGGGATTGGCTCAAAGAGAAAATTGAGAGCGCCGGCCTCACTCTCCGCGAGGATGGCGCCGGTAATATATTTGGTCGAGTCGAAGGAGAAGGACAAACCATAATGGCCGGGTCCCACATTGACACTGTCATCAACGGCGGCATGTTCGATGGATCAGTCGGCGTTCTCTCCGCTCTCGAATGTCTGAGGAGAATCAAAGAGGAAAATGTTCCGCATTCCAGGCCGCTCGAAGTGGCGGCCTTTACTGATGAGGAAGGAAATTTATCTGGAGACTATCTGGGAAGCCGGGCCTTTACCGGCCTGCTGGACAAGGAAATTCTGGAAAAAGGATTGACTCAATTCGGAGTCCCACTCGCCGAAATCCTCGAGGGAACGGATTTCACGATTCAGAGCATCATGGGAGCTCATGAACAAAGACCCGATATCGAAGCCTTCATTGAACTCCACATCGAACAGGGACCCGTGCTGGAGACAGAAAATAAAACTATCGGGATCGTGGATAGCATCGCTGGCAAGCATTACAGATGGTGCTCCTTCGTCGGGAAAGCCAGCCATGCCGGAACCACTCCTCTCGAACTCCGCCAGGATGCTTTCCTGGGCCTTGCGGATTTTGCGCTGAAGAGCACCCAGCATGTGGCTACAGAGCATTACGGCAGCATGGTGACCATCGGAAGAGTCAGCGTTATGCCCGGGGCTTTCAGCATTGTTCCTGGGAAGGTGGATTTTTCCTTTGAGTTCAGGAGTCAATCGAAAAAAACGATTGAAGACCTGAAAAAACATCTCTTTTCAATCGCCGAGGATATCGCATCGACTCGAGGGCTGGAGTTTGGTTCCAAGCTCGTGGATGATACTGAGCCGGTGAGTATTCCTTCCCGAATCCAGGAAATCATGAAGGAAGAATGCGAAAATCTAGGATGTTCTTCCATAACCCTGTCCAGCGGCGCCGGCCACGACGCCCTGATTTTAGCCAATATCGCAGAGCCAGGGATGATATTCATACCCTGTGTGGATGGAATCAGCCATTCTCCTCAGGAAATGATCAAATGGGAGGATTTAGAAAAAGGAGCGAACCTACTTCTTCAGGTCTTGATCAGGCTGGCCAGATAATTTTTGTGGATTTTTTACCCTTCATAATCATCCGGCTTGGGACGGAATCTCCGCGCTTCTTTTTTCTCGGAATGCTTCCTTTTATCTTCCAGCATTTTGAGTTTTGCCCTTTTTGAGCGTTTCCTTTTCTGGCGGCGAATTTTCTCAATTCTCTGCTGTTCCTCGCTCTCCTTACCTTTAATCATTTCTTCAATCTTATCGGTAAGGATTCGCCTGGCAAGGTAGCGGTTTAACGCCTGGTATCTTTCCTCCTGACATTTCACCTCGATCTGCGTGGGAAGATGTTTCAAATAAACGCAGGTCGAAGCTTTGTTAACCCTCTGGCCGCCCTTGCCGCTGGAGCGGATAAACTTCTCGACGATATCTTTCTCAAAGATACCCAATCCTTCCATCCTTTTGCGCAAGGCTTCCTGCTTGTCTTTAGAAACGCTTATATGTCCCATTTTTAATTAATCCGAAACGCCCTTTCGAGATAGCTCCGAAAGGCGTTTTTCGAAATATCTATTCATTCCCTCTGCAAATTGGTCATGAGGGACGAGAGGCTTTTCCAATTTCTCCATAGTTTTTTCAGATAGACGTCCCTCCCGGACGACTTCCTCTCCGGCCTTCCGTAATAGCTTCATGTAAGAATGAAGAATCGGCTTCAGCAGAGGATTCTTCACCTGGAGAATCGGACCGCCGCCTCTGTATATTTCTCCAATAACTTCAGAATGCATGTTCCTGGAGAGCCGCCTAAAATAAAGCCTGAGAGTTTGGAAGTGGGTTTGTTCAGGAAATCCACTGTTTGAAATCACGACTATTTTCGGATACCTGTCGTACCTTTTCACGTGAACAGTCTCGCCTTTCACTCTTTTGACCCGAGGATCCACGGCCGGGATCAATCGGTCGATGAATGTCTTCATGATCCCAGTCACATTATCGGCATAGACAGGTGTGGCGAAAATGACGATATCCGATTTAATCACGTTTTCCAGGATCTCAGCCATGTCGTCTTTCTGGATGCATTTTCCCGGAGTCTTTATCCAGCAGCTCAGGCAGGCTTTACAGTTGCCGATCTTTTTCTCCACCAGAAAAACAGTCTCTGCTTCGGCTCCGGCTTTTCGAGCGCCTTCAAGAAATTCGGAAGTTATTCTCTGACTGTTGCTGTTTGTTCCTCTGGGACTCCCATTGATACAAATAATTTTCATTTTAGCCTGATCCTTTCATTGGAATGAAAAAGCGATATCTGCCGTTTTCATTCATTCGATGGCTGTCTGAGTTTTCAAATTAATTGTACATTGAATTGGGGTCGCATCTCAACAATCGATGATTTGGGGTCGCATCTTGACATTGGACATTTCTTATAGAGTACTGGATTACAGGATATGACCCTAATAAATAATTAGGCAATAAGAAAAACAGTAAAATGTCGAATGTTGAGATGCGACCCCTTATTTCGTTGACTGTTGGATGAAATTTCTATACACTCGAAGACTCTTCACGCCACAATACGCAAGAATCAATCAAGAAAGGATGACGCCATGAAACAAGAAAAAAAATCCATCATCATCTTTCTGTGCATGACTCTGTTCCTGCTTTCATTTTATCCTTTGCACTCCTTGGAGAAGAAGGACCCTCTCACTGTGGCTGAGTCCAGCGATTTCACGGCCACCTCCCGCTACTCTGATATCGTGAATTTTATCAGAGTGCTTCAAGAAAAGAGTTCCCTCGTCAGAGTGGAAACGCTCTGCGTGAGCCCGGAAGGACGGGAAGTCCCCCTTCTTGTCATCGGCCAGCCTGCCCCCTCCTCTCCACTCGCTCTCAACCATGACGAGAGGGCCGTTCTCTACATCCAGGCGAATATCCATGCGGGCGAAGTCGAAGGCAAAGAGGCTTCTCTCATGCTTGCCCGGGATATCCTCCTCCAGGAGAAACCGCCCTATCTGGATAAGCTGGTTATCCTCATCGCCCCTATCTTTAACGCAGACGGGAATGAAAAAATCAATCCCAACAACCGCCGAAGACAGGCCGGTCCTGAAAAAGGAGTGGGAGTTCGCTACAACGGTCAAAACCTTGATTTGAATCGGGACGGCATGAAACTGGAAAGCCCGGAAGTTCAGGGTTTAGTTCGCAATGTTTTGAACAAATGGGATCCTTTCCTTCTCGTCGACTGCCACACCACCAACGGGTCCTACCACCAGGAACCTGTCACCTATATCTGGGCTCTCAACCCGAATGGAGACCTTCCTCTGGTCGAATACATGAGGGAAAAAATGATGCCCTCTATCAACAAAAACCTGAAGCAAAAATATAACGTTCTCTCTGTTCCCTACGGCAATTTTATGGATTATCGAGATCCTGAAAAGGGATGGCGTCCTTCCGGTCCACAACCCCGGTATATCACCAACTACATCGGCTTGAGAAATCGAATGGCCATTCTGAATGAAAACTATTCCTATGCGGAGTATAAAACCAGGGTGCTGGGTTGCTATTATTTTCTCCACTCGGTCCTGGAATACTGTCATGCGCACACGGAGGAAATCACACAGCTCATCCGCCAGGCAGATCAAAAAACTATCCAGAGAGGACTTCACCCGACTGAAAAGGATACTGTAGCCGTCGAATACGACCTGAAACCCCTTAAAAAGAAAGTCACTGTACTGGGATATGAAATGGAAGTGATTGAAAAGGAAGGCAGCCGGCCGCAGATCAGAAGGACAGACAAGCCAAAGGCCTATACTGTTCCCTTTTTCACTGATTTTATTCCCAAAAGGTCTGTCTCTTTTCCCTTTGCTTATCTTATCCCGACGGCAGACCCTGAAATTACCCACAAGCTGCTCCAGCACGGCCTGCTCGTGGAGAAGCTGACAAAACCCATAAAGCTAGAAGTGGAATCCTTCCGCATAAAAGAAATCACAGGGGCGCAAAGGCTCTATCAAGGACACCGCATGAATTCAGTGAAGGGCGAATACAATCTTGAAGAAAAAGAATTTCCAGTGGGAACGCTTATTATCCCCACAGCTCAACCCCTTGCCAACGTGGCCGCCTATCTTCTCGAACCGGAGAGCGATGACGGACTGCTTGTCTGGAATTTCCTTGACCGCTATGTCGTCCCCCAATGGGGTCGGGGAGCTCTACCCTATCCTGTGTACAAGCTTCTCAAGCCTGCGAATCTTGTCAAAAAGCGTGTAAAATAACTGAGACTATCCTGATGGGATAGTATCGCGTGTGTTCGGCTTCTTATTTGCTTATCTTGCGGTAGGGAAAAAGCCTGGTTTTTTCAGATCAAAATTAACAAAATCCCTGGAGAAAAATTTTCTTTTTAATGAGGTTGCCACGCTTCGCTCGCAATGACATGCGGATGAGATTGTCGCGCTTCGCCCGCAATGACACAATACAAAATGTCATTGCGAACAGAGTGAAGCAATCTCGTAAAAACAAATGCACTTTTTCCATTTGAGGTTGCCACGCTTCGCTCGCAATGACAATCTCAATCGATAAAAG
Organism: uncultured Eubacteriales bacterium; assembly: GCA_964346585.1. Lineage (GTDB taxonomy): Bacteria > Acidobacteriota > Aminicenantia > Aminicenantales > Aminicenantaceae > SOIA01. The sequence goes on from CAYFVQ010000068.1 coordinate 12,369, forward strand.
GCTAAGCCCATTATGTTCAAAGCGAAGATATCTCCTTCGTCTTTTACAATTGCACCGGGCATTCAGATTCTCAGATTAGAGTACTCGCTGAAAAGATAATTCTAGGTATTTCGATACGGAGGAGAAATTGATTGCTATTTTTTCTTTTTCTTTGAAGCAACCAGGAATTTACCGCAGTTTTCGCAGATATAAATATCGTTGCTTCCTTCAATCGCAGAGCCCATTCCCGTGGCCACATTGATGTTGCAACCCTGGCAGACTCCTTCATCCACTTCAGCCACGGCAAATCCGTATCTCTGCATGAGTCTATCAAACCTGTCGACAAAGTCTCTATCGAGTTCCTGACGAATCAGATTCGCCTGTTCTTTAAGCTGCTTCAGCTGACTACCTTTTGCTTTTCTTATTTTGATCTCAATGGTTTGAAGCTTTTTCAGAAGGCTGGCGCGACTAATGATCCGGTCTTCCTGGGGAAGCCGCAGTTCGACCTCTGAAAGGACTTTATACAACTCTGTTTTATTCGCGGCTCCAAAAAGTCTCTGTCTAAAATCTTCTTTTCTCAGAAATTGAGCCAATCCGGCAAAGAGATGATTGAACAGGCCGGGGAGAGAGGGATTCCAGATTACTAGAATTATGATATGGACCTTTTTATCATCGATGGCGTCAAAATCTATCCCCTTTTTTGACTTTCCGACGGCTACGGATATGTTTCCCCCTGTGTTCACTCGCGCATGAGGAAGCGCGACACCATGTCCGATTGCTGTGGATTCTAATCTTTCTCTATCAATAACCCGGGTCAGGAGGAGTTTTTTATTATCGATCAGTTTTTGCTTGGCAAGGATGCCGAGGAGTTCTTCCAGGGCTTGAATCTTATCTTTGGCTTTGAGGTCGTAGATGACTTGGGATGGCTTGAGGTAATCGGATAAATGTGAGCTTTTAAGAGAACTTTTCATATTTTTCTCTGATATTTTAACATAAAAAATACAATCTCAAAAGATAAAAATACAGAATTGAAAATCCTTTTTCAATTCAAGGCTTTTCTCCTTCGAAAAAGACTCAATCTTTGAAAGGGAGAAAGTCTTCCGTCATCGCAAAAAGAGAGGCTTTACTCAGCCCAGAAGAATCCGTTTTTCTTGTCTAGCTGATGGCTCAATTCAAGTCTATTTTTCAGTCTTTCGGTATTCCTTGACGAGTCTGAACGTTTCTTCAACACCTTTGACCTCAACGGCTTGCGTGGCTAACTCCAACCCAAACCGTGCCGCATCAAAAGCGTCTTTTCCCAATGCCAGTTTCACAACCGCACCCCCGCAAAAAACATCGCCACAGCCTGTCGTATCGACGACCGTTCCAGCCTGAAGGGCAGAAAACTTCAAGGATTGACTCTGTTTTGAAACTAAAACACCTTCTTTGCCCAGCGTTACAAACACGGCTTTGATTCCCAGCTCAAAGGCTTTTTCGCTAAACCGGAAAAAATCCGACTCTGACGGGACATCATCCGGAGTCCCGAGCATTGAAGCCACCTCTTTGACATTGGCCTGGAGAAAACTGATTCCCTCTACCCATTCCCTCCACTCATCAAGGGGGAGGTACTTTCGAGGGGCATTGAGCTCTTTGGAAAGAAAGAGAGAATGGACATCCACCCATATCGGACAGGATGCAGACTCCACGATATCCCGCCAATGAGATAGTTGAAGGTCATAACCCGAATTTATCACCAAGATGAGCATTCCCAGTTTAGGCAAACCCTCGATTATTGGGCCAGGGTCCAAGGGAGGGACAACAGATTTTAAGACCTCAACTCTCTCTCCTTTTTCAGGGTAATGGAGGTGAACCCGGTTTCCAGGACCCGGAACACGCCGCACACCTTTTTTTTGGAGAGTGGACCACTTCCGGATAGAATTATTGACATCTTCAACCAATTCTTCACCAAGATTGGTGTGAAGAAAAACACTTTTTCCCAGGCCGCAAAGCACGCTTGCCTGGTAGAGGACTCCTCCTAACCCTGAGATTCGTTGACCGGACTCAAAGGTAATCTCATCATAGGTTATGGTTCCAATCAGTCCAAAATTCATGCTTGTTCACTCATTTTTATGACCGCTGGTCAATTTGGCAGCCTTTTCTCGGCAAAGCTATAACTCCCAGCGAGTCTTGAAGACCTTTGCTTCCAGAGAAAAAGTTGGTGAAGGGATGTCCAATTATCGCGGTTATAACCAGTAATTGTCCCTGACGTTCCATGTTAATTTTGAATTTATCCTTTTCCGTTTTGCGTCCCACTTATGATATATTATTGAATCCAGAGTGGGAAGGAAAAAGATGACCGGTCTGAAGCAAAAGGCGAAAGAGCTGATCCATGAATTCAAGGGAAAAGACTATATTTATGGACTCGGCTACTTGGAAAGAATCGGTGAGCTCACTCTTCCCTTGGGTAAAAAGGTCCTTTTAGTCACAAACCTCCAGAGCCGAAGCCCTGAGATCTTCCAGAAAGTCCTCGATTCGCTGAAAAGTTCTGGCCTTGAAATCGAAGGGCCTTCCCCATCTGCCAGGCCTAACTCTCCCAAGGAAGATGTTGACAATATAAAAGAAGAAATTTTGCGCTCAAATCCTGAGTGTGTGGTCGTTGTCTCAGGCGGCTCTGGAATTGATGCGGCGAAAGCCGCTGTGGTTCGGGCCGTATTAGGAGGGGACATCGAAGACTACTTCGGAATCGGAAAAGTGACTGAAGAACTCGAACAAAGAGGAACAAGGCTTGTTCCACTGGTCGCAGTCCAAACAGCTTCAAGCTCGGCAGCCCATCTGACGAAATACTCCAATATCACTGACTTGGAGACGAACCAGAAAAATCTCATCGTCGATGAAGCTATCGTTCCTTCGCGCGCTCTTTTTGATTACAGCCTTACCCAGACTATGTCCGGTTCTTTCACTGTGGACGGAGCTTTTGATGGTCTAGCTCACTGTCTTGAAGTCTATTATGGAGCCAGCCCCGATTCATCCGAGAAGATCCAGGAAATCGCATTGACTGGAATCGAACTCATTCTCTCCTCTCTCCAAAACGCCTTTGCAGACCCGTCTGACATGGAGGCCCGAGAAGCAATAGGCTTGGCCACTGACCTCGGTGGCTATGCAATCATGCTCGGCGGCACAAACGGAGCGCACCTCACAAGCTTCTCCCTGGTGGATATTCTCAGCCACGGCCGGGCCTGCGCTCTTCTGAACCCCTACTACACCGTCTTCTTTTCTCCATCCATCTCCAGGCAGCTCCAGAAACTCTCCCCTCTTCTTGTTAAACACGGACTGATGGACAAAGTGTCATTGAATCTTGAAGGTCGAGACCTGGGACTGGCTGTGGCTCAAGCATTCATCAAATTGAGTCAAAGAGTGGGCTTTCCAACCAAGCTTGAGGAAATTAAAGGGATGAGCAGAGCTCATATCGAGAAAGCCCTTCGTGCTGCCAAAAGTCCAGAGCTGGAGATGAAGCTGAAAAACATGCCCATCCCCCTGACATCCAGTATGGTGGAGGAATACATGGGCCCGGTTCTCGAGGCCGCATTGACCGGGAATTTCTCACTCATTAAATCAGTCAAAAAATGAAAGAAATAGAACTGAATTTAGGGCAGAAAAGTATCCCGATAGACGTTCCTGATAGTACAGACATACTGCCTATGGGAAAGGCTTCCCTTCTGTTTAACTCTGAAGAAAAAATCCGTGCCGCGTTAGATAATCCGATAGACAGTCCGTCTCTCAAATCCATGGTCCAAGAGAAATTGAAAGCGAATCCCGAAGCCAAGGCAGTTGTTGTCATTTCAGACAATACTCGCCCTGTTCCTTATTCTGGAAAATCGGGCATCCTCTATCCAATTGTCGACGAAATGATGAATGCCGGCCTTCAACCCTCTCAGATCCGTCTTCTGGTGGCCACAGGAACACACAGGGCGATGAAAGAGGAGGAACTTAGAGACATGCTCGACTCCCGAGTGATTAATCTCGGCCTTGAAATAATCAATCATGACAGTAGAAATCTTGATGAACTCGTCTCCATTGGAAAGACAGAACTCGGGGGTGAAATTCTTCTGAATCGCTTGTATGTTGAAAGTGACCTGAAAATTCTAACAGGACTTGTGGAGAGTCATTTCATGGCAGGAGTCTCAGGAGGAAGGAAATCGATCTGTCCAGGGCTTCTCGCGGAAGACTCTACACACCTTCTCCACAGCGGTCCTATCCTTTCTTCTCCGAATGCACGGGACTTAATGCTCGAAGGAAATCCCGTTCACGAGGAAGCTCTCAGAGTGGCGCAAATGGCCGGTTGCGATATGATCGTTAATGTCACTTTGGACTCAAGATACAGGCTCACGGGAGTCTTTGCCGGAGACCTTGAATCCGCTCATTTGGCTGCGTTTGGAAAAATGAAAAGCTATGCGGCTATCCCGACCGATAAAAAATACGACTTAGTCATTGGCCACACCGGTTTTGTGGGAGTGAATCACTACCAGGCCGCCAAGGGCGCTCTGACGTGCCTTCCTCTACTCGAAGAAGAGGGAACCTGCCTCCTGGTCGCCTACCACACCGACCCAGATCCGATAGGAAGTACTCAGTATAAAAGAATGCTCCGTCTTCTCAGGGAGAAAGGCTCTGAAAACTTTCTAGAAACGATCCTCTCCCCATCATGGAGTTTTGTCCCAGATCAGTGGGAGGCCCAGATGTGGGCTCGCCTCTTCAATAAAATCCAGATGGAAAATCTCATCTATTGCACGTTTGAAATTCCTGAGGAAGCTTTTTCATGGATTCCGGGAAGAGATGCCAGAATGATTATTCCTGAAGCCCAGGGCCTTCAGGAGCTGGTGACACAATCAATCGATTGGATCTATAAAAAACTCTGCCTTCGTTTGGGTCAAGAACCTCGAATCGCGTGTCTTCCGGACGGCCCTTACGGCATCCCTGTCGAACCAGAAGAATAGAAAATAAACTAGCGTCCAAAGATGAGTAACAGCTCTTCATCAAAAGCTATGAAACTGTGGAATTTCCAGCCTTTTCGAGCATTCCAATTGAACACATAAGACCACTGCTCTCCTGAAGACATCTTCTCCCACCATCTTGAATCCAGTTTTCTGCTCCCGACATCTTTGATAATCATCTCAACCTCTTGATCAATGCTAGATACTTTATACTCATTCCCTCCCTGTGCATAAATATACTTTGGAACTCCAATCAAAGACTTTAATAAAAGAGCTATAAGCAAAATAAGCACTAAATTCAGCAAAACCTTTGTGGATTTATCAAATCTCATAGGACCTCCTCAGTTTTAAATTATAATTTCAATTGAAAAAAAACGCCAAAAGGAAAAAAAGGGATAGTCAACTTTTTAAAAGTAGCTTGTCCCCTTCTTTCACGTGTCTCCAATTTTTTATTTCTGCTATACTATGCTCGTATGGTATATCTTCTGGGAACTTCCGGGTGGAGCTATTCAGAATGGAAGGGCAGATTTTATCCAGAAGGCCTCTCTCAAAAAAAATGGCTCTCTTTCTACGCAGAACATTTCAGCAGTGTCGAAATCAACATGACCTTTTACCGCTTTCCCAAGCCAGAAACTCTTAAGGGATGGCTGGACAAAACAACTTCTCAATTCACTTTCACCCTCAAGGCAAACCGCCAGATCACTCATTACAAAAAACTCAAGGATGTTAAAAGCGACCTCAAGTATTTCTATATCCTGGCTGAATCTCTTAAGGACAGACTCGGATGCATCCTTTTTCAACTCCCTCCCTCCCTCACGTTTGACCTGGATTTGCTCAAATCTTTCTTATCCAATCTTTCTTCCAACCATAAAAATGTAATCGAGTTCCGCCACGAGAGCTGGTTCACAGAGAAAATATATGACCTTCTTCGTGAGCATAAAGTCATATTTTGCGTGGTTTCCTCCCCTAAACTTCCCGAGAGAATTATTGAAACAGCGAAGACATCCTATTTCAGATTCCACGGCAGGGTAGGCTGGTACAAGTATAACTACTCAGATGATGAATTGAAGCAATGGGCGGAAGCCATAAGAAAGACAAAAGCTCAGGAATGCTTCATCTATTTCAACAACGATTACCATGCGTATGCTGTGAGAAACTGCCAGAAGCTCAGCAAATTTCTCAAAAAAGAATAAAAGGATTCAAATATACTCATTAACGCAAAAAAGGAGACAGGCCCCTTTTTTGGGGGACTGTCCCTTTATCTCATTGTTTTAAAGAAGATAGGGACTGTCCCCCTTCTTCAACAAAAAAGGGGACTGTCCCCTTTTTAAGTTGACGATGGGGTATGATTTGAATACTATAGAAGACGATTCATTCGGGACGATTTGCTACAAGGAGTCAATCATGAGAAGAATTCATACACTATTCGCAACGTTATTGACCTTATTTCTCCTCTCCATTCTCCTTTCCCCCCTTTCATACGGCCAATCCGAACTCCCCCCTACCGACTTTCCTGTGCTCATTACATCTTGTGGCCAGAGCCCAGGCCCTGTGCGAGTCAAAGCTATTTTTATGCGAATGAAGCTCAAACCCAGCCCGAAAACTTATATGGTGGTTGATCAAGCCACGGCTGAAGACCTGAAGATAGCCAAGGAAACAGGCTCCCCATACAAAACCATTATCATCGTCATGGGATCAAGCCTTAAAGCCATGGGAGCTGCCGGAATATCCATTGATGACGAAATCGACAGGACATCGAAGCTCATCGCGGAAGCTCGACGTCAAAAAATAACAGTCATCGGCGCCCACATCGAGGGCATGGCACGAAGAGCCCAGGGTGCAGCCGTGGGCGACAACACAGATGAACTCAGCATCGATGCTGTCGGCCCAAACTCAGACCTTCTGATCATCACCAAAGATGGAAACACGGATGGACGCTTCACTATAATCTCCAAGGATAAAGGCATCCCGATGATTGAAGCCGATAAGATGCTCGATCTTATCCCTGAATTCGAGAAGATCTTTAAAAAATAAAAGAATAAAAGGCAAGCGACTTCTCACTATCCAACTCGCATATGTTGAATACAGGACAGGAGCAAATCTTTCCAAGCTCCTCCCAGATATTCGAACAATCAATAAAATTCCCAGTCTTCCATCTTAAGGCTAAATCTCCAGATTCCGATTTCAACATTTGAAATAATGGAAAATGCTGTGAGCATGTTCACTTCCACCGAGATTATCCTGGCCGTGATGGTCGTGACCTATATTATGGCCAGGATTCTGAAAGTCTCGACAGAACTCTCCATGTTCGCAGCCGCCCTTACTGGAGCGCTGGCCGGCGGAGCCGGAATTCCGGCCAGGCATATCGTGGAGGGCGCTTTCACCTACCTGGATATCGTCCTCATCTTCATCACTGCCACCCTCTTCATGAACATTCTTAAGGAATCCGGAGGTGTCGCTTATGTGGTAAGAGGGATTCTCCGTAAATTCTATCGGAGAAAATCCATTCTTTTCATCCTGATCACTCTTCTTTTGCTGCTTCCCGGCGCCTTGACAGGAGCCGGAAGTGTAACAGTCCTGATTACTGGTGGGATGATCGACATTGTCCTGAATTATATGGGAATCTCTAAACCGAAAACCGCCGCCATCATCTTTATCCTGGCAGGATTGAGTGCCGCCGCTCCTCCTGTAAGTCTGTGGGCCATGCTCACTGCGGCAGGAGTTAACATGCCCTATGTCGGATTTTTCTTGCCCCTGCTCATCCCCTGCTTATTCCTTTCTCTGATTACCATATTCATTCTGGGATGGAGAGGAAAACCAGTCAATCTTGAAAAAGCACTGGAAGAACTCCCCCAGGCTCCTCCAATGATGGACTGGATTCGTGTCTCCCTCCCTTTCCTTGTGTTCTTCTTTCTAGTTTTGGCTGGCAGAATCTGGCCTCATTTTTTCCCTGTTATCGGGCTTCCGATGATGTTTATGGCATCCGCCTTTGCCAGCCTTTTGCTTTCGCCCATAAAGTTAAATTTTCTCAAGATTTCCAGAGACACGGTCCAACAGCTCCTTCCTCTGATCGGAACTCTAACCTGTGTGGGAATCCTGGTTCAAATCATGACTCTCACCGGAGTCCGGGGACTTATAGCCATAACCGCAGTGACTCTCCCCTTGATCTGGGTAATCCTCTCGCTCTCCTTCGTCCTTCC
>CAYFVQ010000069.1:0-66266 GCA_964346585.1 uncultured Eubacteriales bacterium
ACGACTCCGATCGACCGCATCGTCCCGGTTGATGCTGAAGGAAGCTTCCTCTACCTAGTGATCCCCGTCCTTCCTCCCCAACATGACTTCGAGCCGTTCCTGCGGTTCCTCCATGACTACAAGGTTGTCACCGTAAGAGGAGGTGGAGTGTGGGGTGTTGGAACCCAATCCCTTTCCGAAGTCCTTCATCATCCGTCCTCAGTGCGTGAAGTCTGCCTTTATCGCATCGGGGCCTTTGAACGGGGGCTCGACCTCAAAAAAATGGAACCGAAGAAAGCCAAGAGATGGTAAAAACAAAGGGACAGGTGGAAGTTCACTATAAATCCGCGTAATATATTCAGGCCTTTAATTCGTTTAAACTATAAAAATATTAGATAAGGAGGGATGCAATTGACAGAAAAGATATCGAGAAGGAATTTTATTAACAGAAGCTTTGGTCTTGGTTTTGGCGCTCTTATGTTCAAAAATTTCTCCATCCAGAAATCCCCGAAATCCACTCCATTTCCTCTGATTACCTCCAGCCATACACGCGAAACAGGTAAAAAAGCTCTGAAAGCTGGCTGGAAAATCCTGAGTGAAGGAGGCTCCGCCTTGGATGCTGTGGAGAAAGCGGCCAATATTATTGAGCTAGATGGAGAAGGGCTTGGAGTGGGTTATGGAGGCCTCCCCAATGAGAACGGTGTGGTTCAGCTTGATGCGTCAATCATGGATGGGAAGACCTATTCAGCCGGGGCTGTCGGATGCCTTGAAAACATTAAAACTCCCTGTTCTGTGGCCCGCATCATCATGGAACACACTGACCATGTGATGCTCGTGGGTAGAGATGCTCTGGAATTTGCCAAGATGTGGGGATTCAAAGAGGAAAATCTCCTCACTGAAAAAGCCCGGGAGATCTGGCTCAGATGGAAGGAACAAATGAGCGACAGAGACGATTGGGGGACTCCAGAGCATCTGAGAGATGAATACAGAAAAGATAACGATGCCACTCATTCTATCGACATCGAACATATCACAGGTACGGTCAATGTCCTTGCCATTGATAAAAATAACGACATCGCCGGTGTGACGACGACAAGCGGCCTGAGTTATAAAATTCCCGGGCGAGTGGGTGATTCTCCGATTATCGGAGCCGGGCTTTATGTCGACAATGAAGTCGGTGCAGCCGGTGCCACGGGAAGAGGAGAAGACGTCATCAAATCATGCGCTTCATACTACATAGTCCTGCGGATGAAGGAAGGAAGATCTCCGCAGCAAGCCTGTGAAGACGCTTTACGAATGATCGTCGATAAATATAAAAAAATCAGTCCGAAATTCTATCCTGGAGAACATTTCATCGCCATCAACAGAAAGGGGGAGTACGGCTGTTCCGTAATAAGCGGTCCAAAACCTGGCCGCATGTCTGTAATGAATGAGAGCGGATTCGCTGTGCACAAGGGATCATTTGTCTTTAACCTGGAGAAATAGGATAGCCTCTAAAATCCAGTCAAACAGAAAAAAAGATTCGATTATACTCGCTCAATAATTCAGCAATGTTTCTCTAATGTCATTGCGAACAGAGTGAGGCAATCCCATAGTGTTTTCATTGCTAGGAACGAAGTGACGTGGCAATCTCATAAAATAAATACATTTTCCCTGTGAGATTGCCACGCTTTGCTCGCAACGACACCTTTGCTTTTAAAATCATTACCAAAAGAGTTGTTATTTTACTAAGCATAAACACCTGTTTTCATTTTCTCTCTTTTCTTAACTTCGCTTGCTCGTGACCTCTGTCTCATAATGCTCTATTTCCTCAATCCATGACTCTCCGGAAGGGACATCCATCATCAAACAGAAATAATCCCAGACAGACCCAAAAGGCATTGTTTTGAGCTCTTCCAAGAGGGCCAGACGGCCAAAATAATTCCCCGAATCTTCGAACTCTTGAAGTTTTTTTCGGGGCTCGAGAAGAGCAATCAAGATGCTTTTCAGAGTGGCTCTGGCCCCGATAACCCATGCACCGACACGATTCATGCTCGCGTCAAAATAATCAAGAGCAAAGTGGACACGTCCCAGCACATTGCTCCTGACAATCTCTTCAGATAGGCTTTTCACTTCATCATTCAAGCTGACCACATGGTCGCTATCCCAGCGTACGCCCCGGCTGACGTGGAGAAGGAGTTCTTCAGAAAACTGCAGGATGGCCGATATCTTGTCTCCGATCGATTCTGTGGGATGATAATGTCCCAAGTCAAGACAGAGCATGATTCCCTTCGACAACGCGTATCCCATGTAAAAATCATGGGAGCCGACAACAAAAGACTCGCTGCCTATGCCAAATAATTTACTCTCCACTGCATCCTTCATCTCTGAGGGGCTGTATTTCTCCGCATAAATTTCATCCAGAGCCTCTTTCAGCAGCGCACGATGTGTCCAGCGGTCCACCGGGCTATCCTTCGTGCCGTCCGGAATCCAGAGGTTATGGATGCATGGACTTTTCAAGGACTGTCCCATATGGGCGCTGATCGCCCGGCAGCGCTTCACGTGTTCTACCCAGAATTCACGGGTCTTTTTGTCCTTGCTGCTCAGAGTGAACCCGGACTCTGCTTTGGGATGGGAAAAACAGGTTGCGTTAAAATCAAGCTTGATGTTCCTTTTTTTGGCCCACTCTATCCAGCTGAGATAGTGCTCCGGCTCTATTTCGTTCCGGTCAACAGGCTTTTCCCCGAAATCTCCGTACATGGCGTGCAGGTTCAATCGTTTCGGTCCGGGTATCAAGGAAAAGGCTTTATCCAGATCCATCCGGAGCTCTTCGAATGTCCTTGCTTTCCCTGGATAACTGCCTGTGGCCTGGATTCCGCCGCCTCCGGACGGCGAATCGGATATCTCAAATCCACGCACATCATCTCCCTGCCAGCAAGGGAGGGAAAGTGAGATATTCTCTAATTTTTGAATGGCTTTATCTGTATCGACGCCAATATCGGCATATTTCTGCCTGGCAAAAGTGTAAGCGTCTTTTATTTTCTCCGCATTCATTCCTGACCCTCCTCAACACAACCGTTTTGAGATTGAGTCTTTCATCGGATTGAAAAAACGGCCGTTCTTCTGCACTTATCATACGATAAAGCACCTCTTGAATTAAAGTCTCTCGGGGAAAATTATTGTGCGCAGTTTGTATTTAGTGCGTTTTTCGCATTGAGCTAGTCATAATTTGGTCATAAAGTCCAATTTGTCAAATCCTATCCCTCTGTTTTAAATCAGTTAACAAATATTTCATTTGCACTTATTATACAACTTTTTTCCTGTCAACACGAAGACAGACTAAAAAACAAATGAAAGCAAAGGTATAATATGATAAAAGCAAATGTTGGAGAACGAGACCTGGTTCCGCCTGGCAAAAATACGATGCGCAAAGAAACGATGACTCCTCGGGAAAGATGGCTGGCTGTCCTCAACCGCCAAAAGCCCGACCGCATCCCCATGGACTACTGGGCGACTTCCGAAGCCACTGAGAAAATCATGGCTTATCTCAACCGTCCCAGCGAGAGGGAGATGCTGGAGAAACTCCACGTGGATTTTGTGGTGGAGGTCGAACCAGAATACAAAGGCCCATCCATCCCTGGACAGCATGATGAATTCGGATGCAAGTATCAAAACATTCCTTATGGAACGGGAGAGTATGAGGAATGTGTATTCCATCCCCTGGCTCGATTCGAATCTGTCGAAGAGATCAAACGTTCCTATACCTGGCCTGACCCAGATTGGTGGGATTACAGCGAGATAAAAAAACAGCTCAAGGGCAACGAAAGATATCCCATACAGGGCGGGAACTATGAACCTTTTCTGCTTTACAAGAAGCTGCGGGGAGAGGAACAGGCTTATATGGATATGGGATTGAACCCGGAAATCGTCCACTACTGCCTGGAGAAGCTCTTTCATCTGGGCTACGAGAATACCCGGCGCATACTCGAACAGATTCCAGACAAAGTGATGCTCTCCTATGTCGCTGAGGATATGGGGGCTCAGGATGACCTTCTCTTTTCACCGGCGCACATACATGAGTTCCTTATCCCGAGGATGAAGAAAGTCATCGAACTCATCCACCAGGCCGGAGCATTCGTCTTTCATCATAACGACGGGAGCATCCGCCGCATCATACCGGACATGATCGAAGCCGGAATTGATATCCTGAATCCCATTCAATGGCGCTGCGTAAACATGGACCGTACCGAGCTCAAACAGGATTTTGGAGACAGTGTGATCTTTCATGGGGGGATGGACAACCAGCAGACTCTCCCTTTCGGTACTGTTGATGATGTCAAGGAAGAAGTGCTGGAGAACCTCCGTATTCTGGGAAATAAAGGGGGTTACATCCTTGCCCCTTGTCATAACATTCAAGCCGTCAATCCTCCGGAGAATATCGTTGCCATGTATGAAACCGGCTATGAGGAGGGATGGACATAACAGAAGAGTTAGCCTCCAAAACTTCAGCAAGATAATTTGGGGCCAAGCCTTATTGAAACAGTTGGCGGGGGCTGAACTCTAGCCATCTCCTTGAGATTCTGATAAGGTCTGATCTCGATTATTTCTGACTCAAAGGCCGGACTCTAATAACTATGGTTTGACCTTATATTATTTATCTCTTATAATTTTCCAGAAATGAAATGGATTTACATTGAAGACATCGCCGATTTCAAAGACCAGGAAGTCGAAATCCGTGGATGGCTCTACAACAAGAGGTCGAGCGGAAAAGCGCGTTTCCTCCTGATCCGGGATGGCACCGGTATTATCCAGGGCACAGTCTTCAGCCCTGAAAAGGATCATCCTCTTTTCACAAAGTTTGACTCTCTTACACAGGAATCCTCACTCATAATCCGTGGTCGTGTCAAAGAGGAAAAGAGAGCTCCCGGAGGATTCGAAATAAACATCGATGACATAGAGGTTCTTCAGGTCGCAAAGGACTACCCCATCACTCCCAAGGAACACAGCACGCCTTTCCTGATGGAACACCGTCACCTCTGGCTTCGTTCGCGGAAACAGCACGCCATTCTCCAGATCAGAACCGAACTCATCAAAGCCATTCATGATTTTTTTGACGGAAGAGGCTTCCGGCTTATGGATACTCCGATATTAACTCCGAGCGCCTGTGAAGGAACCACCACTCTTTTCGAAACCGAATACTTTGACCAGAAAGCCTTCCTGAGCCAGAGCGGTCAGCTCTATAACGAAGCCACAGCCATGGCCTTCGGAAAAGTCTACTGCTTCGGTCCCACTTTCAGAGCGGAAAAATCCAAAACAAGAAGACACTTGATCGAATTCTGGATGGTCGAGCCCGAAGTGGCATTCGCGACTCTGGACGATATCGTTGAGCTCGGGGAAGACCTGATTGTCTACATCATGGAGCGGATACTGGAGAAGAACAAAAACGAGCTCGAAGACCTGGAACGGGACACACAACCCCTGGAAAGAATAAAAAAGCCTTTCCCACGAATCACATATGACGAAGCTGTAAAAAAGGTAACAGAAAAAGGATCGAAAATGAAATGGGGTGATGACTTCGGGGCCCCGGAAGAAACACTCCTGTCTGAGATATTCGACCTTCCCGTCTCAGTGACCCACTTTCCGGCCAAGATCAAGGCATTCTACATGGAGCCTGATCCGGAGAGGCCAGAAGTCGTCCTGGGAGTGGATATGATCGCCTCAGAGGGATATGGAGAGATCATCGGAGGAGGACAGCGCATTCACGACCTGAAACTCCTGGAACAGAAGATCAAAGAACACAAGCTACCCCCTGAGGCCTATGAGTGGTACGCGGATTTGAGAAAATATGGGTCTGTTCCTCACTCTGGATTTGGTCTTGGGATTGAACGAACGCTCGCCTGGATATGCAAGATAAAGCATATCAGGGAAACCATCCCCTTCCCTCGCCTGCTCTACAAAATCTATCCCTAATTCCAAAAAATTATAATTTATTTGATTTCTAATCCCTAAAACTATAATATATGTGCCTTTAGACAAGGTTAATCTCTTTCGAGCATGAGCATGAGCCATAGGGTTTCAAAATTCGTATTTAAAAACCGTAAGTTTATCCACATCGCCACCGCCACGATCCCCATGCCGATTAAGTATTTTCTCAACGGAACGAGTTCGCTGCCCCTATGGATTGCGGGTTTCATCCTCATGCTGTTCGGAATAACCTTCAGGATATATTCTGCTGGCTATCTTTCAGGTGGGCATACAACAACCATTATTAATGCTGACTACATCTGTACTTCCGGTCCTTTCGCTTACATCAGAAATCCGCTTTACCTGGGGAACTTTATTATAGGGCTGTCTCTAGGTATAACCTTCAATGAATGGTATGGATACGTTGTGTTCATCCTCCATTACATCACAGTCTATTCCATCCTCATCCCCTACGAAGAAAAGTTTTTAGCTAAAAAGTTTGGAGCCATGTACAAAGAATATAGTGACCAGACTCGACGATTCATTCCAAGGCTTAGGCCTTTCACAGACGGTCCCACCGTCAAACCAAACTTTATACTCGGTATCTTGAGTGAGAAATATTATTTCCTCATCCTCCTCATTCTTTTTGCCATTCTCTTCATCTTGTTCGTCAAATAACAAAGAATCAAGACAAGTCCTCCATCTCAGGTATCCCGCACATAAATCCGCTTTCAGAATAAAAGTAAGAAAAAGAGGACAGTCCACTTTTTCAGAGAAGAGGGACAGTCCCTATCTTCCTTAACAAAAGGATCGAAAGGGACAGTCCCTGAAAAAAGGGGCCTGTCCCCTTTTTTTTGGGGAATGTACCTCATTGTCCTGTTTTCGGTTTACTAATACCAAGCAACAAATTACAATTGAACTGATATGAAGAAAATCGCTCTCATCAGTTTTGGATGCGCCAAGAACCTCGTCGACAGCGAAGTCATGCTCGGACACATGGACAAAGCCGGGTATTCCTTTGTTACCAATCCAGAGGAAGCCGATATCCTTGTCCTCAACACATGCGGTTTCATCGAACCCGCCAAAAAAGAGGCTAGTGACGCCTTGAAAGAAGCCGTCGCTTTTAAAAAAAAGGAAGAAGGGAAAAAAGTCATTGCCGTCGGATGTTATGTCCAAAGATACCAAGACTCACTCGAACAGAAATTCCCTGAAATTGATGTTTGGTTGGGAGTAAATGACTTCGATAAAATCGTGCCTGCCATCGAAGGAAAAACATTTGAAAAATCCACAAACAGCTTCCTCTACGATCATACGTCCCCTCGCTTCAGACAAACTCCACCTGCATGGAGTTATGTCAAAATCTCTGAAGGATGCTCCCACGAATGCTCATTCTGTGCCATCCCATTGATCAAAGGCCCCTACCAGTCCCGTCCCATTTCCTCTATTATCCAAGAGGTCGAAGCCCTCTCTCTCCAGGGTGTCAAAGAAGTCAACCTCATATCTCAGGATACAACCTATTTCGGCCGGGATAAAGGAATGGAGGAGGGATTAACTCTTCTCCTTCGAGAGCTATTGAAAATAAAAAATATCGATTGGATCCGTATCCTTTATGGCTATCCTGAGGAGATCAGCGATTCCATCATAGAGATCATTCAGGAAGATAAAATCTGTTCTTATCTGGATATCCCTTTTCAGCACTCAGACTCAAAAATCCTCAAAAAAATGAAAAGATCCATGGATGGGAAAAGAGCGTTGGCGCTCATAGAGAAATTAAGAAATTCAATCCCGGATATAGTCATCCGGACATCTCTGGTCGTCGGATTTCCGGGAGAAGGCAAAAAAGAATTCGACCATCTTAAAAGATTTGTGCAAGAAGCGAAGTTTGACTATCTGGGTGTCTTCTCCTACTCCAAAGAAGAGGACACGTCCTGCTTCATGCTCGGAGACCCTATCAAAGAGAGAGTCAAGAACAGGAGAAGAGACAAAATCATGGAAATTCAGGCAGATATTTCATTCCATAAGAACGAAAGATACCTCAACCAGCATGTAGATGCTCTGATTGAAGGGACTTCCAAAGACAATCCAAGCGTGCTCATCGGACGGGGAAAATTTCAAGCACCTGAAGTGGACAGCGTGATTCTCATCGAAAAGCCTGATGATTGGGCCAATGTGGTCAACACGATTCAAAAGGTTGAAATCACGGGATGGGATGTATATGATTTATACGGACAACTTGCCCGATGAAATTATTGTCAAAGGTCATCTCCACATTTTTTGGTCTGGGTTACTTCCCTGTCGCTCCTGGCACAATCACAAGTCTAGTGGTCATCCTGGCGTATAAATTCTATCTCTATCAGCTCAACTGGCCTCTCTATCTCTTGATCCTCTTTCTACTCTTTCTCGTCGGTGTCTTTACATCCACAAAATTCTCAGCAGCAGCCAACAAAAAGGATCCGCGGAAGATCGTTATCGACGAAGCATGCGGACAGCTTCTCGTCCTCTTCAGGATGTCTGAGGCCTGGTTTCCCGTCCTTGCCAGCTTTGTCCTTTTCCGGGTTTTCGATATCGTTAAGCCTTACCCTATCAAAAAAGTGGAGGCCCTCCCAACAGGTTGGGGAATCATGCTGGATGACGTTGTCGCTGCCATATATGCGGGAGTAATCGTCAATCTTTATTTACTCTTGAGATGAAAACAAAGAAAGACAGTAAAATCGAGATTATTGCCATAGGCTCAGAGCTTCTGACTCCCTATTCTCAGGACACCAATTCACTCTATTTAACTGAGCGCTTCAATGACCTGGGAATGGAAGTCTCCTATAAAACAATCGTCGGAGACGAATGGGATGATCTTGTCCTCTGCATCAAACAGGCGCTCGCCAGGGCAGGCATCGTTATCGCCATGGGAGGTCTTGGGCCGACCAAAGACGACAGAACCCGCGAGGCTGTCGCCAAAGCTCTCGAACGAAAACTCATCTTTAAAAAGACTCTTCTCCAGAAGATTGAAAGGAGATTCAAACGTAGGGGAATGTCTATGCCTGCTGTCAACAAGAAGCAGGCCTATATCATCGAAGGAGCCGAGATCCTTGAGAATGAAAACGGCACTGCCCCCGGGCTCTTGATTAACACAGGATCTGAGATAGTCATTCTTCTTCCCGGGCCGCCTCAGGAACTCAAACCCATGTTCGACACATCAGTCTGGCCATCTCTTCAGAAATTAAGGAAAAAATTCACAGCCCGAAAAGCTCTGAAAATAACAGGGCTGACTGAATCAAAAATAGAAACTCTGATCACTGACCTCTATCCACAAGAGCCACACACACGACTCACGACGCTTGCGTATCCTGGCCAGATTGAAATCCACATCACTGTTCTCTCCGAAGAGAGCCAGGAGAAAGCTGAGGAAATCATGAAGCAGATGGAGAAAAATCTTCTCGATAGGCTCAAAGAGAATGTTTTCTCCGCAACCGGGGAGGAGCTCGAGGAAGTGGTGGGGAGGCTGCTGCAACTCCATAAAAAAACTCTGGCGGTGGCCGAATCCTGCACGGGAGGATATCTGGGACACAGGCTCACGAATATCTCCGGAAGCTCGGATTATTTTCTTCAGAGCATGGTGGTCTACAGCAACGAAGCTAAAACTCACAATCTAGGAGTCTCAGCAGACTTGATAGAACAACACGGAGCTGTCAGCCCTCAGGTCGCCACAGCCATGGCCGTTGGCATTAGGGAAAAATCCCGCTCAAGCCTAGGGCTCGCCATCACTGGAATAGCGGGCCCCACAGGTGGAACTCCTGAAAAGCCAGTAGGCCTCGTCTACACAGCTCTGGCAGGGGATAATGAGACAGATGTGGTGAAAAATCTTTTCTTGGGAAACCGGGAGATGATAAAATTCCAGTCCGCCCAAAAAGCCCTGGACATGGTGAGAAGATACTTCTTAAAAAACCCTAAAAGTAAAGAGAACTGAGTTGAGAACTTTTATTGCCATTAATCTTGATCCAGAGATAAAAAGAGCTCTCTCACAATTCGTTGGTGAACTCAAAACCCACAGCCAGGAGAAGAGAGGTATCAAATGGGTGCGACCTGAAGGTATGCACCTCACACTAAAATTCCTGGGTGAGATTAACGAAGAAAAGATCCCTCCGATAGAAAGCATCCTGAAAAGGATTTCGGAAAATTTCAAGCCCTTTCCTTTGAGGATTAAAGGAACGGGCTACTTCCCTCCAAAGAGCAAAACTCCCAGAGTGCTCTGGGTAGCTATAGAAGAGGTGGAAGAACTGAAGAGACTTCAATCTAGCATCGAAGAAGAAATGGAAAGTTTAGGATTCCAAAAAGAACGAAGAACATTTCATCCACATCTCACCCTGGGGAGAGTCAAAACTTTCTCTGATATCCAAGAAACTTTGCATTTTCTTGAAAAACACAGAGATAAAAATTTTGGAGAAATGGAAGCAAAAAAAGTTACTTTTTTCAGGAGCGTTCTCAAGCCCACAGGAGCCGAATATTCTGCTTTATCAGAATTTGAATTCAAATGAAGATACTGTTTGCCGGACTCTCTTATCTCTTCGGAGCTATCCCTTCGGGGTATATTCTTTTTTACCTCAGTGAGAAAAAGGATATCCGCAATTTCGGAAGTCAGTCCACTGGAGCGACCAACATGCTCCGCCTGAAAGGCTGGAAATACGCTGTCCCTGTCCTTCTGTTTGATGCTCTCAAGGGAATTCTCCCTGTTATATTAGCCCTCAAGTTTTTTGAAGACCTCACCTTTGCCCTAATCTGTGCTCTTTTAGCCGTGGTGGGGCACTGTTTCCCTATTTACCTCAAGTTCAGGGGAGGAAAAGGCCTGGCAACGGCTTTGGGTGCGTATGCTGCACTCGCCTTCATGCCTTTGCTTCTCAGCTTGGCTGTATTCTTCCTCATCGTTGGAATCACCCGGTATGTATCCCTGGGTTCACTCCTAGCGATCATGAGTTATCCTCTATTCAACCTTTTGTACAAAAATGAGATTGAAATTGTCTGTCTAGGGATCATCCTCTTCCTTCTGATTTCATTCATGCACAGGGGAAATATAGTCCGGCTGATCAAGGGCAAAGAAAGAAAATTGGGAGAGAAAGCAAGATGAAAGTCAGTGTCATCGGCGGAGGAACCTGGGGAACAGCCTTTGCCCTTCACCTCGGCCGGTTAAAAATCGAAACTCAACTCTGGATCAGAGAAAAAGATGTGGTGGAGGAATTGCTGCAGTACAGGGAAAACCGAACTTTTTTACCTGGATACATCTTCCCCCCCGAAGTTTCTTTCTTCCACAATATCAAAGACGCTCTCTCATCCACGAAAACCGTCTTTATCGCTGTGCCTTCCAAATTCTGCAGGAAGATTTTTGAACAAATCGCTCCGCATCTGTCTCCCCAGCACATGATCGTCAGCTTGACTAAAGGGATTGAAGAAGGCTCTCTAAAAACAATGAGCGGAGTGATGAAGGATGTATTTTCTCCTTACTTCCTCCCGCGGATCGCTGTCCTTTCGGGACCGAGCTTCGCTAAGGAGGTGGCTGAAAGCCACCCGACCGCGGTGGTTCTGGCTTCAAGAGAACATAAACAGGCCAAAAGAATCCAGCATTCCATCTCAAGTCCTGTTTTTCGCACTTATACATCCGATGATATCATCGGAGTTGAACTCGCAGGAGCCTTAAAAAACGTGATCGCCATCGCAGCAGGAATCTCAGATTCCCTCCAATTCGGCAGCAATTCAGTCGCGGCTCTTGTCACACGAGGTATAGCCGAAATGACCCGATTAGGTGTACAATTAGGGGCAATACAGGAAACTTTTGCTGGATTGGCAGGGATTGGAGACCTCGTGCTCACGTGTACAGGAAAATTGAGCCGGAACCATTACGTCGGCTTGGAGTTGGGAAAAGGAAAATCTCTGGATGAGATAGTCTCCTCGATGAAGATGGTGGCCGAAGGTATCACAACGACTCTCTCTGTCCATCAACTGGCAAAAAAGGAAAAAATCGAAATGCCTATCTGTGAGCAGGTATTTCAGGTGCTCTACAAAAATAAAAATCCGAGGAAAGCTCTCCAAAACTTGATGTCAAGAAAATTAAAAAGTGAATATTAAGTCAAACAGGAGGAGTCAAATGAAGCTTAAAACAGCTCTAATCCTTATTATATGTTTAAATTTGGTGGCCTGCGCTTCTTCTCAGAAAAAGCTTCAAAGGGCAAGGGAAAACGATCCAGAATACCAGTATAATTTGAGCCTTGTCCATTTAAGAAATGGAAACTTCGACGAAGCCATTAGAATCCTCAATAAAGCCATCGCCCTGAAACCGGACTACAACCATGCTCTCTGCACGCTCGGACTCGCTTACTCCATGAAAGGCGAGTTTCAGGCGTCATTAAACTATCTTAAAAAATGCCTGGACGTTGACCCAAGTATGACTGAAGCCCATAACTACCTTGGCGTGGCCTACCAGGAACTTGGATTCCTGGAAGAAGCTGAAAAAGAGTTCAAAATTGCCATCTTAGATACTAAATATAGATCGAGAGAACTCCCTTACTACAACCTGGCCAGAATCTACTTGACAAGAGGCAATCTTCAAGAGGCCCTTGATCACATCGACAGAGCTCTTCTGTTTAATCAAAATTTCCGCTTGGCACATAACCTCAGAGGGATGATACTCGAAAGACAACTAAA
Source organism: uncultured Eubacteriales bacterium (assembly GCA_964346585.1). Taxonomy (GTDB): domain Bacteria; phylum Acidobacteriota; class Aminicenantia; order Aminicenantales; family Aminicenantaceae; genus SOIA01. The sequence goes on from CAYFVQ010000069.1 coordinate 12,610, forward strand.
ATATGCAGAAGCCATTGAAAGCTACCAGAAGGCGCTCAGAAACCTACAAGCCGACTCGAATGTGGGCACTGACGTGGCCGTGGATTACTGGGTGACGATTAACTTCAATCTTGGATCCGCTTATTTCAAGAATAACGAGCCCCAAAAAGCCAGGAAAATTTTTGTGAGTATCTATCCAAGAGTCACAGACCCCGAAATGAAAAAGCAGATCGAGCAGTATTTAAAAGTCATTAAATAATTGGGGTCAGACCTTAGTAACTTCAGTAATTTGGCAAGGTGGGACTAGGCCTAATTTAGTTATTGAGATTCAGATTTTAATTCCGGTTTCCTGACATTGATTTTTAACAAGGCCTGACCTCAAATATTTACTGAAGTTACTAAGGTCTGACCCCGTTTTTTTAAGTTCCTTCGAGCCAGCCAGAGAGATACTTTTTCTGTTCAGCGGTTAATCTGTCAATCTTCACTCCGAGTGTTTTTAACTTCATCCGGGCAACCTCTTTATCGATCTTCTCCGGAACCGGATAGACTTTATTCTTCAAATCTTTGCCTTTCTTGAGAAGATGGGCCACACAGAGAGACTGATTGGCAAAGCTCATATCCATGACCATGGCTGGATGCCCCTCAGCCGCAGCCAGATTGACCAATCGACCCTCCGCCAGAAGATAAATCCTCTTTCCATTTCTGAGCGTGTATTCCTGGACAAAATCCTTCATCTGTCTCTTCTTCTGTGAAAGCTCTTCTAGGGCGGGTATTTCAATCTCGACGTTAAAGTGACCTGAGTTAGCGACAATTGCCCCATCCTTCATCAGCAAGAAACATTCTCGGGTGATGACACTCTTGTCTCCTGTGACCGTGACAAACACATCACCTATTTTAGCTGCCTTTTTCAATGGCATGACTTGAAAACCATCCATGACTGCTTCCAGAGCCCTGAGAGGATCCACCTCACAAATGATAACTTTGGCTCCAGCTCCGGCTGCCCGCATTGCAATCCCCCGGCCACACCATCCATATCCGGCAATGACAAAATTCAAACCGGCAAAAAGGATGTTCGTCGCTCGAAGGATCCCATCCACAGTACTCTGTCCTGTTCCGTAGCGGTTGTCAAAAAGATGTTTGGTGTTTGCATCATTGACCGCGATGATCGGATAGCAAAGGACTTTATTCTTGGCCATGCTCCTCAAGCGGATCACGCCTGTGGTCGTCTCCTCTGTTCCGCCAATGACTCCTTCAATGAGATCTCTTCTCTCAGAATGAAGCGTAGACACAAGGTCAGCTCCATCATCCATTGTGACTTGCGGATTCAGGTCAAGTGCCTGATTGATATGACGGTAATACGTTTTCTTGTCTTCTCCGTTTATGGCAAAAACGGAAATACCGTAATGTTTCACCAGAGAAGCAGCCACTTCATCCTGAGTACTGAGCGGATTAGAGGCCGTTAAAGCCAGCTCTGCCCCTCCAAGTTTCAAGACTCTCATCAGGTTGCCCGTTTCACTGGTCACGTGTAAACAGGCAGAAATCCGGCTTCCCCTGAGAGGTTTCTTCTTAGTGAACTCCTCCCTTATTGAATTCAGGACAGGCATGTACCTCTCTGCCCATTCCATCTTGAGTTTGCCTTTGTCTGCAAGTTTCAAATCCTTAACATCGTAATCCATCTTTTCTTCCTTTTTTATTCTTTTCTAACTAAATGCCAGCGTCTTTTTTCAACTCTTCCACTTTGTCCAGCTTCTCCCATGTGAATTCCTCTTCTTTACGGCCAAAATGCCCGTAACAGGCCGTCTTTTTATAGATAGGTCGAAGCAGGTCTAAAGTTTCAATCATTCCCTTGGGAGAGAGGTCGAAGTGGGAACGGATCATTTCCTTGATTTTATCCTCAGAGATTTTTGCGGTCCCGAAAGAATCAACCATTATCGAGACAGGATGAGGCACGCCTATGGCATAGGCAATTTGAACTTCCAATTTATCGGCTGCACCAGCGGCCACAAAATTTTTCGCCACATAGCGAGCCATGTATGAGCCTGAGCGGTCCACTTTTGTCGGATCTTTACCTGAAAAACAGCCGCCTCCGTGGCTCCCCACGCCACCATACGTATCGACGATGATCTTGCGGCCGGTGATTCCCGTGTCTGCCAAAGGCCCTCCCTGTTCAAAACGGCCTGTCTCATTTATAAAAAAATTCGTATTTTTATCGATCATCTCCGGAGGAATGACTTGACTGATGACTTCTTGCTTGATTCCCTCTTTCAGGTCATCCATCAGGACTTCTGAATCATGCTGAGCAGCAATCACGACAGTATCCACTCTTACGGGCTTTTGTCCTTCGTATTCCACCGTTACCTGTGACTTCCCGTCAGGCCTGAGATAATTGAGAATCTCTTCCTTTCGCATCTGGGAAAGCCTCCTCACAAGCTTATGCGCCAGCATAATAGGCAAGGGCATGAGCTCCTCTGTCTCTCGACACGCGTAGCCAAACATCAACCCCTGGTCTCCAGCTCCCTGTTCATGGCCTGCGGTCTCATCGACTCCTCTGGCAATATCCTGAGATTGTTCGTGGATCGAAGATATGACAGAGCAGGTCTCATAATCAAAGCCGTATTTGGCGCTGGTGTATCCGATCTCCTTGACCATTTCCCGGACAACCTTCTGAAACTCACAGTAACCTTCACTCGTGATCTCTCCAGCGATGAGAACCAGCCCAGTGGTGACTAAAGTCTCGCACGCCACACGGCTTCTGGGATCCTGAGTGATGAGATCGTCGAGTATGGCATCTGAGATTTGGTCACAAATCTTATCCGGATGGCCCTCAGTTACAGATTCAGATGTGAATAAATGTCTTCCGTCTTTACTCATTTGTCACCTCATTTTTCCTGACAGGCAGGTGAGTCGTGTAGCAAGGAAAAATAACATAAAAGGGACCTATTTTCAAATAAAATAAGAAAGGCGACCAGAAGAAAGAGACCATCCCTCCCCACTTCAAATTTGAATTTAAGACATTATTTATGATATTTATTTTATTGTCCATGTCATCGAACTATGAATGAAGTCTTTAGGTTTAAGACGAAGCTTCTCATCCTCTGTTTATCTCTGTATTTTTTTGTAGGCAGCGCACATATTATTCCCCAGGAGAAAAAAGATTTCCCGTTTCCTGTCACACCATACAAATTCGAGAATGGCCTGAACGTCATCCTTTCTGAAGACCATTCGTTGCCCCTTGTTTCTGTTGTGGTGGCCTACAGAGTCGGCTCCATCAACGAAGAACCGGGAAAAACAGGGCTCGCTTACCTGATGGAAAATATGATGTTCATGGGATCGGAAAATGTCGAGCGAATGCAGCATATCAGCATCATTACCAGAGGCGGAGGAGAGTTCAACGCGACCATGACAGAAGACAGAACAATCTTTTTTCAAAGAGTACCTTCTAACCAGTTGACTCGAGTGCTCTGGCTTGAATCTGATAGGATGAAATCTCTCCAGATCGATGCCTCTAATGTGGAGCAGGTAAAACAGGCAATTCTCGAGGAAATCAGCTTGAGAAAGGAAAGGGATCCTTATCTGGAAAGTTCCTGGTTCTTTGACCGGCTTCTCTACGGCAATTTTGCTTTCGGCCATCCTGTCATTGGGAGCGAAGATGACTTGAAAGACCTGACAGTCCAGGATGTGAGAAATTTCTATAATAAGTTTTATACGCCCAATAATGCGGTTCTCTCGATTGTCGGAAATATCGACCGGGAAAAAACTTTAGAAGACATCCGAAAATATTTTGAAACGATCCCGGAAGGAGAACCCATCCCCCCAGTCCCCTTACCAAAGTCTCCAGAGAAAAAATCAATCGTCGAATCCCTGCAAATCCCCTCTGTTCAATCTCCAGGCTTTCATTTAGGATACAGATTGCCATCTCCCTCTTCTGACGACTTCTATGCTCTGTCCATTATCGAATACATTCTTCTCCGAGGGATGTCTTCCCGGCTTAACAAAAGGCTGATCAAAAGAGAAAAGCTTGTCCTACAATTGAACGGCGGAATCGAGAAACGGCAAGACCAGGCGCGATTAAAAATATTTGTCCAGAACAACAACCAATTCATGGTGCAAAGATGCAAAAAGGCGATATTTTCGGAACTACACAAGCTAAAGAAAGATTTCATCTCTGAAGAAGAATTAAAGAAAGTGAAAAATATGTTTCGCAAAGATTACATCAACCAATACAACACATCTTTGCCCAAAGCTCTTTTTCTCACAGAGACATTCCTCTCCAGGAACATTCTCCTGAATCCTGCGGAAGAAATTGAAAAATATATGGCTATCACGCCAAGAGACATAATCGGTGTCACAAACAGATATTTCGGTGTAGAGAGCGTTATTGTTGACGTAAAAACAAAATGAAAGTGAAAAGCCGCCATGTAATCATCCTCATTTTTTTCCTATTGTTCCATATAATCCAGAATTCTCCTCTTCCTTCTCAAGAAAGATTCCGCAAGACACCTCCAATTCCAGGGCCTTTTTCCACTCTGCAACTTCCAGAAATCCAACAGACCTCACTCTACAATGGTCTCACTCTCTGGGTAATCCCTCAGAATGATATTCCGATCATCAGTCTCAAGATCATTGTGTTCGCCGGAGAAAGCTCATCCCCCGAGAGCCTTCCTGGCTTGGCGACTCTAACAGCCAACTCGATCAGTCGAGGAGTCTCGGATTTTTCTGCCTCAGAAATCGAAGAAAAGATAGAATTTATGGGGGGAAATCTTTCCGCTGAAATCCATCCTGATTATTCTCTGTTCTCCTTTTCTTTTTTGGAAGAATATTTTGACCAGGCCTTAGACCTTTTGAGTCGAATGCTGATTCAACCCACATTCACCCGTCGGGAAATCGACAGCGTGAGGACGACCGCCTATTACGATTTGTTGGAGAAGAGTAGTGACCCTGATTTTTTTGCAAAAAGACAACTGCTTCAGTCTCTCTTCAATAACCACCCTTATGAGAAAAGCGCATTTAATGAAGACGGACTAAAGAATATCACTCAGAAGGACATCGCATCCTTTTTCACCAACCACTATCGACCGAATAATACTCATCTTGTTTTCACTGGCAATCTCAACATCAAAACTGTCTTCAGAGAGGCCCGGCGTTTTTTTAATAGATGGCAGAGAAGGGAAATGAATCACTCGACTCCTCCCTCTCCTGAGCCACAAGAGAGCATGAAAGTCTGCTTCATCGAAACTCCTGGAGCCAAAGACGCCACTATTTTTATGGGAAACATTGTCATGCCTGCAACCAACCCCGACATCTTTCCTCTTATAGTCATGAATCAAGTGCTCGGCGGGACACCAAACAGCCGCCTTTTCATGAATCTCAGGGAATCCAAACAATATGCGTACAATGCTTTTAGCGAAATCGAATTTTTTAAGAGCTGCAGTGTTTTTTCCATCCATGCACGTGTCAGGCCGGAAGTCGTCGAATCATCAATCAAGGAAATTTTCAACGATATAGACCTCATCACAAGCAAGAAAATTCCGAGTTTCGACATCGAGCAAGCTAAATCTTATTTAATCGGAAATTTCCCACTACAAATCGAAACTCATAATGACTTGTCCTCAAAAGTGGCTGAGCACAAAGCCCTTGATCTAGAGGATGAGCACTGGAATAAATATTATGAAAACATCATGCTCATCAATTCAGAGAAAGTCTTTGAATTAGCCAAAAAGCTTCCGCTGAAAACTCCGGTCATTGTTGTCGCAGGAGCTGGGGATATCGTCCTGAACCAGTTCGGAGAATTCATAAAAGAAGTGGATATTTACAATAAAAAGGGAATTTACTTAGGAACGTATAAGTTTGATTAAGGAGATAAAAAATGAAACTTGTGGAGTGCGTGCCCAATTTCAGCGAGGGAAGAGACAGGGAGAAAATAAACACCATCACCAAAGAGATTGAATCTACCCCTCAAGTCACACTTCTCGATGTGGATCCGGGCGAATCGACTAACCGGACAGTCGTTACCTTTATCGGAACCCCAGAAGGAGCCAAAGAAGCTGCTTTTAAAGCGATCAAAAAGGCTTCCGAAGTCCTGGATATGAGCCAGCACACAGGAGCCCACAGCCGGATTGGCGCCACAGACGTTTGTCCGTTCGTTCCCGTATCCGGTGTGACTATGGAAGATTGTGTGCAGTTTGCCCATGAAGTCGGAGAAAGAGTGGCCAAGGAACTCAACATCCCTGTCTACCTGTATGAAGAAGCCGCTCAGAAACCAGAGAGACGAAACCTGGCGACGATCAGGATAGGAGAATACGAGGGTCTTCCGGAAAAATTCAAGGATGCCGAATGGGCGCCTGATTACGGCAAGCCGGTTTTCAACCCAAAAACAGGAGCCACAGTGATCGGAGCAAGAGAATTTCTAATTGCCTACAACATCAACCTCAACACCAGAGATCGGAAACTCGCCCATGAGATCGCACTCAACATAAGAGAGAGAGGAAGAGCCAAAAGGGATAAAGAGGGAAAAATAATTAGGGATGAAAACGGAAAGGCCATCAAGGTTCCCGGCAAGTTCAAGGAGATTAAGGCTGTCGGATGGTACATCGAGGATTATGGCATCGCCCAAATCTCTATAAATTTCACCAATTATAAAATCTCGCCTCCACACATTGTTTTCGATGAAGTCCAGAAAGAAGCGGAAAAGCTCGGACTGAGAGCAACGGGCTGTGAATTGGTGGGACTCATCCCGAAGGAAGCCATGCTCATGGCCGGAAGGCATTATCTGGAAAAACAAGGAAAAAGCGCCGGAGTGCCAGAGGAGGAACTCATAAGAACCGCCGTTCTCTCTCTCGGCCTCAATGATGTCTCCCCATTCGAAACCGAGAAAAAAATCATCGAATACCAGTTCAAGGAAGTCGAAAACTCGCTAATCGACCTCAACCTGAGGGAATTCGCTAACGAACTCTCCATGGATTCCCCGGCTCCTGGAGGAGGAAGCACGGCCGCCTTGAGTGGAGCCTTATCCGCTGCCCTTTCGTCGATGGTCTCCAACCTCACGGTCGGTAAAAAGGAATACGAAGATGTTCAGAAGGATGTGAAAAAATTCGCTGTGAGTGCTCAAGGTTTAAAAGATGAATTCCTCAGAGCTGTTGATCTGGATACCATGGCCTTCAACAAGGTCATGGATGCACTCAGGCTGCCCAAGAAAACGGATGAGCAAAAAGAAGAAAAGGCCCGGGCCATAGAAAAAGCATCCCAGGAAGCAACATTAGTGCCTCTGGGCGTGCTCGAAAAAAGCATCGAAACCTTGAAGCTGGCCAAAGAGGTTGTTCTCAAAGGGAATAAGAATTCTTTGAGCGATGCCGGAGTGGCAGGGCTCATGGCTCAAGCCGCAGCAGAAGGCGCCTATTATAATGTTAAGATTAACCTGCCCGGTCTCGAGGATGCGGATTTCAAGTCAAAGACAAAAAAGCAAGCCGCCACACTCGTGAAAAAAGCCCGGATGCTCGGGGATGAACTAAGAGAAATTGTCGAAAAAGAACTAAAGTGAATAGTTACAAAGCTAGATAAGAGATGTCGTTACGAGCGCAACGTGGCAATCTCAACCTTATCAATGTCATCAAGATTAAAGAAGTGGAATTTCTTCGTTCATGGCACAAATCTATCCAATTCTGAACACAGCATTTACATATGGGTTAGATAGACTCAAGAATGTTTTCTTATAATTTTTTTAAAAGGATCGCCTTATTTATCTATTGGAGATTGCCACGCTGCACTCACAATGACATAGAAGTGAAATCACCATGCTGTGCCCGCAATGAAATAGACGTTATATTGTTGCGCAGCGCTCACAATGATTTAGAGGAGAAACTGCTTCGTCCTTCCCGAATGAGCACATACAGGAAGCTATCACATTCAGCTCGAAATGAAATAAAATCTTGTCACTTTGGAAACAAGGCTTAATCTTGAATAATTATTTAATCACCGGGCCGCCACGCTGCGGGAAAACCACACTGGTCCTAAAAGTCACCCAGGAGCGGCTCCTTTCGAGTAAGTTCGGTGGATTCATCACTGAGGAAGTGAGAGAAAAGGGAGAGAGAATCGGATTCAAGATCATCTCTCTGCCGGATAAAAAAGAAGGATTTCTGGCAAAGAAAAACTTTTCTTCTCCCTTTCGTGTGGGAAAATACGGAGTGAATCTTAAAGATTTAGAGGATATCGGATGTTCGTCCATCGAGGACGCCCTTGACTCAAAAAAAACTGTCGTTGTGGATGAGATAGGAAAGATGGAGCTTTTTTCAGAAAAATTTAAAAACTCTCTGCTCAAGGCTTTGGACTCGCCCCAAAAGGTTCTGGCCTCAATCATGGAACGGAGAAATGAATTTGCAGATAGGATCAAGAGCCGATCGGATGTAACACTGGTTTGTCTCAACCGAGATAATTTTGAGTCTATCCTCGAAAAAGTTTCTGAATGGATCACAAGGCCTTGAATATTGAGAAAATAATGGGAGAAAAAAAATGAAAGCTCTTTTGGTCATCGATATGCTCAAAGACTTCATCAATCCTGATGGCGCACTCTACTGCGGCGAGACATCCAGAGAGATCATCCCTTTTATCAGAGAAAAAATTGAGGAATTCCATAAAAATGGAGATTTAGTCATCTTCCTCTGTGATGCTCACAAAGAAGATGACCTGGAGTTCAAAATGTTCCCCAAGCACTCCGTCATAGGCTCGGAAGGAGCCCAAATCATCGACGAACTTCCGGTTGGCAAGGAGGATGTGGTCATTCAAAAAACACGTTACAGCGCATTTTATGCCACGAATTTGGATGTTGTCTTGAAAGAGAGCTCGATCAGTGAAGCCCATGTCGTGGGCGTGTGCACATCGATCTGTGTCATGGATACGGTGGGAGACTTGAGGAATAGAGATTACAAAGTCATCGTCTATAAAAAAGGAGTGGCTGATTTTGACCCGAACGCCCACACATTCTCCCTCGAAAGGATGGAGAAAACCTACGGAGCCAAGATCATATAGCTGGTCATTCCATGACCTCTGATCAGAAAAAATAAATTGTGGGGGAACTATGAAAGAATGGAAAACTCAAGGAAAAAAGCTTAAGCTCGTGGAGGGAAACATCGTCCTTCTCGATGTTGAAGCCATCGTTAACGCAGCAAACAAGAATTTGATCCTGGGCGGAGGTGTGGCTGGAGCCATACGGAACGCCGGAGGACCCTCCATCCAGGAGGAATGCAACATAATCGGTCCCATCAATGTCGGAGAGGCGGCGATGACAAACGGGGGAAACCTCAAGGCAAAACATGTCATCCACGCCGTCGGACCCGTCCAGGGAGAAGGTCAGGAAGAAAATAAACTGCACAACGCCACCCTAAATAGTCTGAAAATTGCCAACGAAAACAAACTGAGAGATATTGCTTTTCCCGCGATCAGCACCGGTATATTCGGATTCCCCATACAAAAATGCAGCGAGATCATGCTCAAAACGGCCATGGAATTCCTGGAAACACATGACTATCCCCAGGAAATCATATTCTGTTTGTACGGACAGGAATCTTACAGTGTCTTTGAACAAACCCTGGATAAATTCACCTCTTGAGACTCTTCAACCTACGGACTTCTTCTGACTTTTTTTATGAAAAACAAGAGCACAAAAAAGAGGAAAGAAAGGATGACGATAGTCCCAGAGGCGGGAAAATCTAAATAATAGGCCAGAAAAAGCCCTAGCAAGACAGATAGTACGGCAATAAAAGATGAGAAGATGATAGCCTTTTTGAAATTGGATGCCAGTTGAAGGCCTGCCGCAGCAGGGATAACCACTAGGGCGGAGACCAGAAGAATCCCCACGACTTTCATGCCGAGTACCACTGTCACGGCTGTCAGAATGGTGAGAAGAACATCCAGATGTCCCACCTTGATTCCCGACGCTTTTGCCGCCTCACGATCAAAAGTCATATACATGAATCTGTGGTAATGCAGGATGACGACAGAAACGACAACAGCGGCTAAGGCCACCGAGAGCCACACTTCTGAAAGCTCTATGGCCAGGATATCTCCAAAAAGATAACCGAAAAGATCCACATTAAAGCTTTGAGCAAGAGTGGCCAGCACAATTCCCACAGCCAGTCCCACACTACTAAAGATCGCGATAGCTGTGTCTCCGTAGAGACCTGCCTTCTCCTTTAATTTCATGATCCCCAGAGCCGCAACGACAGCGATGACAAGGGCCACACCCAGAGGGATAATCTTTAACAAGATGCCTAAGGCTACTCCGGCAAAAGTGATGTGGGCCAAGCCATGGCCGATCATGGAATCCCGTCTCAAGATGAGGAACACACCCAAGAGCGCACAGGCGACAGCGATGAAGACTCCTGCCAGGAGTGCTCTTTGGAGGAATCCATAAGTGAAAAAAGCGTCCATTTCAAACTACATGCTTTAAGTCACAGCTTAATGACGGTGGGAAACAAGGTGGTGTCCCTCGGCCAGCATTTCTTTAAAAGCCTGCGACTGGCAAAATTCTTCATGTGTTCCGTGGTAGACTAGTTTCTGGTTGAGACAGGCCACCTTATTCACGTGCTTGTTCACGATCCCAATATCATGCGTGATCATCACAATCGTGATGCCTTCTTTTTTATTCAGAGAATCGAGCATGTCATAAAAACGCTCCTGCGTTTCTGTATCGACGCCTGTTGTCGGCTCATCCAGAAACAGGATATGAGGCTGATTGACAATGGCCCTGGCGATGAACACACGCTGCTGCTGGCCACCTGAAAGACTCCCGATTCTCCAGTTTTTAAAATCCTCCATGCCCACCTGCTTCAACGCTTTCTCTATTGAAAATCCCTCTTCTTTTTTCTTCATTCCTAGAAATTTCTGGCTGGCCTGAAGCTCCATGGCCACCACTTCCTTGATCGAAGCGGGAAACAGGGGATCGATGTGAGTGGCCTTCTGAGGAACATAGCCGATCCGTCTCCAATCCGAAAACTCATCGACAGACTTTCCCAGTATCCAAGTCTCTCCATGTGAAGGCTTCAGAAGTCCCAGGATGATCTTGACAAGAGTGGTTTTCCCGGAACCGTTAGGACCGATAATGGCTAAAAAATCTCCTGGGTGAATGGCAAAGGTCACATCCTTCAGGACCTGGATAGAGCCGTAGCTGAAGGAGACGTTGTTGACGTTGATCAACGGTTTTGAATCAGCGGCAGATGAGCCCATCTTTTAAATTCTCCAGATTTTCTTCCATTATATCAAAAAAAGTCTTTCCTAACTCCAACTCTTCTTTTGTCAGGTTCGCGCCGGGATTCAAGACAAGGGTTCTGGCCCCCACCTCCCTGGCCATAACTCTGGCCAACTCATCACTCACCGAGGATTCAAAAAAGATGACTTTAATTTTATACTTCTTTGCCAGTTCCACAATCTCGATTAATTTTTTCGGGGTTGGTCTTGAATCAGGGCTCACTCCATAAAGAGAAATCTGGCGCAAGCCATATCTTCTCGCCAAATAGCCAAAAGCCGCATGGCCACCGAGAATGAAGACTTTATGGGCACATTCTTGAAGACTCACTCTGAATTTTTCATCCAGAGCTCGAAGCCTCTGTTTATAAACAGAGGCATTTTTTCTAAAAATTGAGGTTCCCTCTGAGTCCAATCCGGAAAGAGCCGCAACGATCTTGTCGACTATGATCTGGTCATTCTGAAAGTCCAGCCAGATATGGGGGTCCACTCCTTCGGTTTCATGCGCATGCTCTTCTTCGTGCTCGCCTTCATGCTCGCCGCGGGTGGATTCTCTCTCGATCAAGGGAATCCCCTGGCTGGCTTCGAGAGTCCTCAAATTCGGATTCTGAACAGCATCCAGGATATCCTGCAGCCATGGCTCCATGGTGGAACCGATGAATATGAAAAGATCAGCCGCTGAAAGCCTGACAATATCACTCGGCCTTGGCTGCCAGGTATGAATTTCTGCACCAGGAGGGATAAGAAGATGAACCTCTCCCCTTTCCCCGCACACAGTCTGGGCAAACTCCATCAAAGGAAAAACACTGGTGACTATGCGGATTTTGCGCGCAGAGGCTAAAAAAGGAGCCTGACTCAGTATGAGGATGACAACGAAAGCAACTAATAAAGAGGACTTAAATCTCGGAGGCCTCCATCTACCAAAAGGAAGATTCCTCTTGCTCATTCGACAGGATAAAGCCTTTCTTTCCACTCAAATTTCTTTTTGAACAGAGAGAGTCTGAATGAATTGAGGAGTATCAAAACAGCAAAGAGTACGGTTAAAGGATGGAGCTGTCCGGCAATGATACCGGTTTTGAACCTTATGGAGAGGATGAGCTTGATCAGGGCCAGCGTCATGACTTGGAGAAGAGGCAATGTCACACTCTGATGGGATTCAAAAGCAACCCAAAGAGCAATATAGGGGTAGATGAATAAGTAGTAGCAAGCCAAAAGAAGCACAAAAAGAAGATGCGGTGCCTTCCCTAAGGCTTCATATGAATTCTTCGAGAATCCGTTCCACACCTCTTTAAAGCTCCGATAGAACCTCACATCCATGAACGGAGTGCCGTCGATGATGGCTATCCTTCCGTTATTTTCCTTCACTTTCTTGGCCATAGCAATATCATCGACAACCTCTGTTTTGATCGCTTCGTAACCGCCCCAGGAAAAGTAAAAATTCCTCTCGATGAAGAGAAAAGGTCCCATGGCAAAAGAAAGTCGGGTATCTTTCGAGAAGTTCATCATCTTAAAAGGAAAAAGAGCGACAAAAACAAAGTGAATCACAGGAAAATACAGTTTTTCAGCCCAGGTCTTAGTGATGAATCCTGGAATACACGAGACAAAATTGGACTTCCGCCTCTGCGCCGCAGCCAGAGCGGTGGAAATCGAATATGGCTTATGAATAGTGTCAGCATCGGTGAACAGAAACCAATCTCCTCTAGCCACCTGAGAAAGCTGGTGGCAGGCCCAGTTCTTTCCGTTCCATCCGGGTGGAAGCTTTTTTCCTTTGATAACCTTTAACTTCTTGTGGCAGACAGAAATCTTTTTTACTATTTCATAGGTTCTGTCAGCCGAATTGTCATCGAGAACAATAATCTCAAGGTGAGGATAGTCGGATTTCAAGAGCGAGGATACACAATTTTCAATGTTTATCTCTTCATTCCGTGCGGGAACAAGGACAGATACAAATGGGAGAGGTTTTTTAGGTCTAATCTTCTTCTGGCTGCGAAGCCTGTTCAAGTTCTGGAGGAGATTGAGTAAGATGAGGAAAAGAAAGAATAGAATCAACACTTGAATAAAATGCATGTTCGCTACCAGCCAGATTCCTGTTTGATTTTTCTCATGTAAGGCTCATCGATGATCCTTTTCACTCCCAGAGAACAAAGTAAGGCAACGAGGAGTAAGACTTCTTGCCAGGGCTTTTTCAAAACCACAAACCAGAGAACAGGGATGCTGGCCATCCCGATGCTGACGGCCAGATGAAAATTCCGAAAAGGAAGGTAAATGATCCCGATGAGCAGTCCTGAAACAAGGATGATCAAGGGCTGCATTCCCAGAAGAAATCCCAAGGCAGCCGCCATCCCCTTTCCGCCTCTTCCTTTGAGAAACACGGGGAAGTTGTGTCCCAGGACAACACAAAATCCGCAGAGCCATATCCACCAGGGCGAAAGACCGAGGAGAACACCAATCCAGTAAGCACCATATCCTTTGGATATGTCCAGGAGGCCGGCTAATATTCCGTACTTTTTTCCGACTAGATGCCAGGCGTTCCGTCCGCCGACATTCCCCTCTCCCTCAACGCGGATATCAATGCCTTTGACTTTCTTGGCAATTATGTAGGAAAAAGGAATCGATCCAAGAAGATACGTGAGAATACACCCTACACTGATCTGAACAACCATCCTCTTTTACTACATCTTTATTACATAAGAATCAGGATGTCAACCATAAAAAGAATACGGGGAGTTCCCCATTAATTAAATCGGATGATGATTTCTTTTCGAGAATAGGTCTCTCTTTGTCCTTTGAAGCTTATCTTTATCTTTTTATCAGATTTCTCTGTGTCTTCCACCTCGGCTTCACTCGCAGACGTCACCGACCTCGATGTGCTCAAATTCAGAGAGTATTCTTTGCCTCCCAATCCTTCAATAAGGACTTTCAATTCATCATCCCTGTACTGGGTTCGAATAATTTTCAGCCCGGTTGTCTTATCCCCGACCTGCGGAAAATGGGGATGATAGTCCAGACAGATGACCTTTTCCGTTTCAATCTCAACATCTGTTTTTCCGGCCACCTCCAGACTGATAAGGCAGCGTACTTCTCCTTTATTCTCTTCAGTGTTGAATTCTATCTCCTCGCCGTTAACTCTCACAGATTTCACCTGCGTTCCAAAGCCCAGAGAGGGCGAAAAATGCAAACGATAAGGTTCCCTGGCTTGAGGTTCGACTTGAAGAACCAATCGGCTCATGGAGCGTTGGAGATCAAAATGGAAAATATCCTCTCCGACTCGAAAATTCCTGGCTTCCACATTATCCCAGCTTCCCGGAAAGCTGGGCCTGAATTCAATTTCCCGATCTATGGCGTTCCCTTCCAAGCCAAAGAGTCCGCGCACCAGACAGGTGATCACAGGCGAAGACGAAAATACCTGATGGGGAACTGATGTTTCGAGAGGTGTGAAAAATTCGCCTGAAAAAAGCTCATCACAATCCCCCAAGGCCCCAATAAAAGTGTTACGGGCCAGGCTCATAAGATGAGAGTATCCGGATAATGACCGGTCGTAGTTGTATTCGGCTAGACAGGCATAACCGGTGAGAAAGGGCCAGACAGTTCCGTAATTGTAGTTTTGCGGGTCATAATAAGAACTCTCGGGAGAAAGAGACCTGACTCCCCAATCTGTGCTCATCTCAGACGAGGCCAAAAGGTCCAGGACATAATCTGCGCGCTCAGGGGGAAGATGCCTAAAAAAGAGGGGCATGAACGGCCAGACTGTTGTTTCCATGAGCGGCTTGTCCTCAGTTGTGACGGCATGCGCATATCTCTTCTTTTCCTCCACCCAGAATTTCTCGCGCAGGGCTTTCACCGCTCTGTCAAAGGTTCTCCTGGCACTGTTCGAAAGAGCCTCATCTTTCATCAGGAGTGCAAGTTCTGAAAACACACGATGGGCTTCTGTCGACAATGCCGCAAGATAGATGTCTGACTTGGTGTTCTTCAGAAAGGCGCCAAGCTCCAGAGCGGCTAAACCCGCCACTGTATTTTCCATAATACCGTCTCCATCCGTATCCGCGTTCAACACATACTGATACGCTTTTCTAATCGAAGGCCAGGATTCTCTTATGAAGTTCATATCACCGGAGGATTTCAGATAATCATACAGGGAGACGATATAATAAGGAGACGTTTCCGCATGGTAATATCCGTAGGGGTACTCATCAAACCAGGGAATGAAACCTGCGCCCTGGGAAAGTTCATGCATGATCTTTCCGTCCTCCCGCTGGTTTTTTCGGATAAGGGCCAACGCCTGTCGTGTCACATCGAATGAGCCGTAGCTGTTTATGGCCCAGGAATTGAAAAATGTATCGCCTCCGAAGTACCACGCGAAGCCAGGCCTTTCACTCCTTCCAGATATCCCATATCCAGCCACCAGCCCGCATCCCAATTGAGGATTGCAGACAAGGGCATCATTCACCGCCACTTTGGCCCACTGGAAGGCCTGGTCCAAAAGTGCATTCGGAGTCCGAATAGAGAGATTCTCGGAGAGCAATCTGTCCATATGACTGGACTTTTCTTTGTAAAGCTTCTCTAAATCATTGCCAAGGTGGGAATATCGATCATCAGCCCGCTTTCTTCCCGTGTGGCTGGCTGAGATAAAGATAGGAAAAAATGTCCGCTTCGCCGTTTCAGGCTCCACCTTGATTTTGATCTTCATGTCTCCCTCTGGGAGGGCGTGCGCGGGTCCCGAAGAGAACCGTTCTCCCTCCGGACTTCCCACAAGGGCCACATTCTTCCTCGTCCCCTCGGAAATGACAAAATATCTCTTCCCACTGTCCCAGTAGCTGTACTGTCCTCCAAGGCCTGCCGGCCACATAGGCTTCAAATCTGGCGTGAAGCTGGCCACTACAGAAAGGGGCTTGATCGACTCCACAGAAAGAAGGATCACTGCACCCGCCTCTCTTAACGGTGTAAAGAAGACCTCTTCAACCTTAAAGGAGGAATGGACATAGTGAATGATTGTCTGGTGGGGATAAACGTCAATCCTTTTCGCCGCGTCTTTTCCCTCAATAATCTCATTCTCATCCTCGATCAGAAAATAAAGCTGGAAGTTGTGAAGGACTTTGTAAGGATAGATCCAGATCTCCGCATTTCCGTTCTCTCTACCCAGAACCGCGCTTTTCTGGCCCAGAACATCAAAATAGCTATGGGGCTGGACAGCACGGCTCAAACGAAGATCTCCACCTCTCAGGTCGAATTTCTCAAGAGATGATTGTTCATTCCCGAAAGAAGGATACCAAAGAAAACAGACAACCCAAAGAATGAGTGCGATCCTTTTCATGATTCTTTCTCCTCGTTCAGAAGATACGCCTGGGTTCCTTTTCCGACCTCTACCACGTAGAATGTCGGCTGAGGGAATCCTTTTTTCTCTGCATCTTCGAGAAGCTTCTCCTTGAATGCGGGGATCCCCTCTTTTTTAACAAGAGCGATTCCTGACCCTCCAAATCCGGCTCCGGTTAAACGGGCTCCAAAACAATCGGGGAATTCCTGTGCAACCTCATACAGAAGGTCAAGCTCAGGACAGGAGACTTCGTAATCGTCCCTCAGGCTCTCATGAGATTGGAAAATGAGATCCCCTAGCCGACTGAAATCATCTTTCTCTAGAGCCTGGACCGCGTCCTTCACTCTCTGGTTCTCACTGATGACGTGTCTGGCTCTTCTGAAAACCACATCATTCATCTCATTCTTCATCCCCTCGAGTTTTTCCAGTGTCGCTTCTTTATATTTCCTCACTCCAGATTTTTTCAAAACCTCCAAAGCCTGGGAAGACTCCTGCCGCCTCTTGTTATATTCTGAACTGGCCAGTTCCCGGCGGACTCCAGTCTCATAAACCACAATCCGGAGTCCCTCCTCTATCATGCGCAGCGGGAAGAGTTCATAATCCAGTGTCTCACAATCCAAAAACAGGGCCTTGCTTTCCTGTCCGAAAACAGAGATGAATTGATCCATGATGCCGCATTGAACACCGACAAACTCGTTTTCTGCCTTGCGGGCGATCTTGACCATCTCCAGCGGTTCGATGTCGAGTTTGAATAGTGCGTGTAACCCATGAACAACACTCACCTCAAGAGCCGCCGATGAGCTCAAGCCGGCCTCTAAAGGAACATTTCCCCAGATGAGCCCGTTCACTCCTCGAAGCTCGAATCCCTTTTCCTCCAGCGCCCACAAAATTCCCTTAATATAGTTCACCCATCGGCCGTCTTCCGTGAACGAAATCTCGGATAAAGAGAACTCTTCCTTTTCTTTAAAATTCTCTGCCCAGATACTGACTTTGTCATCCATTCTTCTCGAGAGGAAAAAATAACTCCTCAAGTTCAGCGCCGCAGGCAGGACATAACCCAGGTTGTAATCCGTGTGTTCACCGATGATGTTTATCCGGCCAGGAGCGAACGAGAAGACTTCAGGAGGTGTACCGAAGACTCTTTCAAAGGCTTGGATTAAAGTGCGTTCCATACGAAGCACATGAATTGTAAAGAAAACAAAAAAGAAAAGTCAAATGGAGCAACAACCTTAAGGCTAAATCATAATTTTCCTTGAATCCTACCTTTTTTTATGTCATTATTTCTCCTCATTTTTTGGGAAGATCATATCGCATCAAACTGGAGGTTTAATAATGTCATCTACCTTCGAAGGATTTAAACCACCTCTCCTCTGGAAACATTTCGAACAAATCCTCAAAATCCCCCACTGCTCAGGGGACGAAAAAGCCATGGCTGATTACATCATATCAGTGGCGGAAAATTCGAACCTGGAGTGGGAAAAGGATAAAGTCGGAAATGTAGTTGTCAGAAAAAAAGCAACGGCTGGGCATGAACAGGCCGAGGGCGTCATTCTTCAAGGTCACCTGGACATGGTCGGCGAAAAGAATTCTGATGTTGACCATGATTTTGCCAAGGACGAAATCCAGGCTGAAGTCAAGGGAGAATGGGTTCAAGCGAAAGGAACCACTCTCGGAGCAGATAATGGAATCGGTGTGGCCGCTTCGCTGGCTGTCATGGAAGATTCCGCATTAACACATGGCCCTCTGGAGTTTCTCTTCACAGTGGATGAAGAAACTGGTTTGACTGGAGCGACTAAAATTGAGACAGGTTTTCTCAAGGGAAAAAGACTCCTCAACCTAGACAGCGAAGACGAGGGGGAATTCACGATCGGCTGTGCAGGTGGCGCAGATTCTGAAATCATATTATCCCTGAAAAGGAACACAGGCAGTCAAGGAGAACTTTTCCAGCTAAAACTTTTCGGTTTCAGGGGTGGACACTCAGGAATCGACATCAACCAGGGACGGGGAAACGCCGTTCAACTGCTTGCCCATATGCTCTTGCAAGCGATGAAGAGCTTCTCATTCGAGCTGACACGCATGGAAGGCGGGAACAAACGAAACGCCATTGCCAGGGAAGCATGGGCATACCTGTACATCGACCCTTCCCAGGAACAAAATCTTTCTTCATTTTTCCAGGAAGCTTTCGAGAAAATTAAGCTCGAATACCAGCAAGTAGAGAAAGAGGCGAATTTCTCTTTTGAAAAATCTGATGGGGATAAAGAAGACCCGCTCACAGCCGAAACTCAAGAAGCCCTTATCAATCTCCTGACTGCTCTTCCCCATGGTGTGATCGCCATGCATCCTGAAATGGAAGGCCTTGTGGAAACCTCTTCTAACCTGGCTATCATCCATACACATCAGGATAATGCGGAAATCATCTGCAGCAGCCGGAGCTCAGATGCCTCAGCCCTGAAGTCTACGCGAGCTACGATTGCCACAGTGAGCCAAGACGCTGGAGCAGAAATCAACCAGCCTGAAGGCTACCCAGGCTGGACACCAAACCTTCAGTCCCCGCTTCTCAAAACTTTGAAAGAAGTTTACCAAAACATATTCCAGAAAGAGCCAGAAGTGGGCGCTGTTCATGCCGGTCTCGAGTGCGGAATCATCGGAGAAAAATTCCCTGGGATGGACATGATTTCCTTTGGGCCCACCATCGAGCACCCTCATTCTCCCGAAGAAAGGGTTCATGTGGGCTCTGTTGAAAAATTCTGGATATTTTTGACCACAACCCTCACCGAATTAGGATAAAAATAAAAAACAAAAGACTGGGGTCAGACCTTAGTAACTTCAGTAATTTGCAGTCAATAGAATTATATAAATCCTTCAGGGATGTAAATGGCTGAGGTTGCTAAGGTCTGACTCGGGATTTACTGAAGTTACTAAGGTCTGACCCCAATTTTTTTATTTGAGGAATGATTTCCAGCGCTCGATGTGGCCGAATTCATCAGCCTGGTCTTTTTCAACGATCTTTCTCGTCTCCTCGTCCCACTCAATATCCTTGAGAAGTTCATCGTAATGGTGGACAGCCTTCGTTTCAACCCAGATACCTGTCTTGAGGATGGCTTTCTGGCCCATCAGCCGGGAAAAAATGCCGAAAATGAATCCCACAATCCAGTACACAACCCTGATCTTGCTCGGTTTGAATCCGTATTCAAAAAGCTTGGACTGAAAATCCTGAAGATGTGTCATCTCATTATTCATGGCCGCGATAATCTGAAGGTTCAGTTCATTCGTCTTCTTGCCGATCTGGAACTTGTAGATATTGACAGCCATGGTTTCCAGGGTATGCAGGGTTCTCAGTCCTCTCCTGATGGCTTTTAACCTCTCCGGGGCCATTTCTTTCCCCCTGAACTTGAAATCTGAGAGGCGCATTTCAGTACGGATGATCGAGATATCAAATTTCTTTTTTTTCATCAGCTATTCGGGTTTGGGCTTGACATGAGATATTTTTCAGAAATCCAATTCTAACTGTTCATAAGAGGAATGTCTAATGTCGAATTCCAATCGCATAAAACTCCTTAAACCCAGCCCAGCTCGCTGAATTGAGGAAAGCCTGACTGAGATATTCCCCAGCCCAAAAAAAGAAGTATGGATATCAAATAGGCGCCCATAAAAAAAAGAAGAATGGGATTCCGGCTATTTTCTCTCTTCCTTCTCCTATACAGAATAAGAGAAAAAAGAAAACCCAGGATGGCGGCGGGAAAGGCAAAAATCACTGTTTGCCCTTCGATCGCTTCCAAGGTATAAGTGAACCCATACAGAAAGGCTCCAGCAGAAAGAAGGACCATACTCTTCTGGAAGAGAGGCTGGAAGGAAAGCCTCCAGGCCAAAAGAATCAAGCCGAAAGAGATTAGATAAAGGCCAATGATCCAGATAAAATGGCTGATGACCTCATCGAAAAGATAAGTGGCCTTAAACACATTCGTCCCTTCCATCCCTTTAAGCAACCTGGCAATGGAATTCGCCGCGAGATGCAGACCATGGCCCTCCACATAGGAGAGAAAGCCAACGGCCAGAACAATTTTCGCCGTCCTGTTTAAAGAACGAGTATTGGATTTCTGACTAGGGGAAGACTGTGAAATTCTATTCAGACGGGAATAGAGCCCATAGGCAAAGGGAATGACTGCAAAAGGAGTGAGAAAATCAAGCGTATCCCCCCAACTCAAAGGCCAAAGAAAAAACCGGGTCAGGAATGGGGGGAGAAGCTGGAAAAAAGCCAGAGAAATCCCAAAGAAAAAAAGCCATAAACAGAGATTATCGCTCTGGTTGCGCATCACATTCTATTTTAAAAGACATGATTAAAATTGAAATAGATTCCCACATCTTCATCACTGAAACCCATGTCAAACCTGACGACAAAGTTCCGTAAATAATACCTCAATCCCCAACCGACATCAACAGCCACATTATCCAGCGCGATCCTGGACCAGGAAGGCCAGACTAAGCCTCCATCCAGAAAAATATTTCCGCCCAACTTCTTCCAGAGCGGGAAACGGTACTCTGCGTTGATGAGGAACTTTCCTTTGTCGTTAAAACGGTTCAGCTGATAGCCTCTCATCGCGTCCATCTCTGCCCCTCCACCGAGAGAAGACAACTCAAAAAGAGGAATCTCTTCTCCTGAGATCTTTTGTATCAATGTCCGAAAAGCCAGGACATCATTCTGTCCGAAGAGGAGAGTGTACTTCCTGAAATCCAGAGTCAAACGATGGAAACTGGCATTTTTGTTTGCCAAGAGTTTCGATGCCACATCATTCTGGAAGATCAGACGAAATCCCTTTTTGGGGTGAATCTGGCTGTCTGAGGTGTCATAGCGGAAAACCAAAGAGGCAAAAGGAGAAAACTGTTCCCCGACTGCTTCCAGAGTGTCCGAAAAAGGCCGATCTCTCTCGATATCAAAATAAAAGACATTCTTGAGGGAATAGAATAATTCAACCACAAAGCGTTTAGAGAAACCTCTCCCCAATTTCAACTGCAGCTCTTTTTTCTCGTTTGTAAACTCGGTCTGATCTTCTTCTCTTGAGTCAGCTCCCGTACCGTAAAAATAATATTTTAAGTATTTACTGTACTCGGCCTTGAGGTCAAATGAGAAAGGATACGTCTTCCCTTGACGAATTTCAGTATCAGGAATGGAAAAATTGAATATATACGTCCTCTCTCCCTTAGTGGAATTAAAAATAAAGAAGTCAAAAGATTCATTCTTCGAGAAATAATTGACAAATTTGGCTTTGGCTCCATACCCAAATCCGACATCTGTGTCAAACATGATGATGGGGAATACATTCATGGACTTTTTTGTATCCTTCGAATCTTTATCTTCTTCAGCCGCAAGATATCCGGTGACCAGGCTGAAGAAAACGAAAAATAATAAAAAAAACAGGTTCCGCTTACGATTCTTCATCGTATTCCCCATTTCATCCTGTTCAGATGGTGAGAAAGCTGTTCTATGGCATATCTTCTCTGTATTTCCAGACTGTTAGGACGAGAAAAACGCCAACACCCAAACACATCAGGTTGATAAAAAGATTCAGCGCCGCTTCTGCCAATCCAAGGCCATAAATGCCATGTCGAGTATTGAAGGAGATATCCAGCAGACCCAGGAAAATGAGTGACGCTCCTCCAATGAGGGAGAATAATCGGCCGTACGACTTTTTCCGCCACAACCCAATACTACCGATGATGAGAACGACGGAAAGATATGCATCTGGAACTGGAAAAGCAGATTCAAAAGCCAGGTATTTCTCTTGTAGACGGGGATCGCTTATTTGACCCCCATCAGCCAAAAAGAAATGCACCCAGAACAATACAATACCGACGACCAAGACCAATTCGAGCACTGCCGCAAGTATGAACTGTTTCCTCTGCCGGTTGTTCATCCTCTTCATCCTCCGAGATAATTCAATAATCTGCCTGAATCTCAGTTGTCTTTATCGGTTCTCTTCTAGATAGTGTGAATAAAATACACGGGAATGGAAAAAGCGACCTTGAAGATTTAGCCTTAACGAACCTCCTTGGAGGGGGAACAGCTCCACTTTCCCCCTTCCAACGCTCGCCTGCTTTCTCACGGCTCACTGCCTCCCCTTCTCGGACTCCTTAACTCGTCCTGCGACCAAGGGGGCACACCCCCTTGGATCCCCTCAACATCGTTTCTGCGCAACGATGTTGTCCAACGAGGGAAGCCGATGAAATCGGCCGCCGAGTATGTTTGAGAAAGCTCAGGACAGTGGATTCCGAAAACACGCCACTTTTGCCCCAGCGAGTCAAAAGCGGCTCGGTTTCAGGCCTCGCTCTCCTCACCTCTTCGGTGAGGAACCATGCCCGCTCCACCTTCAAACGGTTTTCTCCCCACTGCCCTTCGCTTATATACCGAGATGGACGGTGAGGGAATGGCGTTAAAAATCTGAAGGGAGCGATGCCATTTCTGTGTATTTTATTCATTAAACTACCTAAATAAAATGGAAGATTGCCTCTTTATCCTTTTTTCTTCTGCCGTCTTTTCTTGATCGTGCGGCTCCCGATCTTCTCCAGCAGAGGCAAAAGGAAGAAGTAAAGCCTGGGAAAAGCCATGCCTATCCGGCAAAAAATTCCCATTCCAAAAGGAACCAGCACCTCTGCTTTATTTGTCCGCACGGCCTTGAGTATCCCCCTCGCAACCTTCTCCGGTTTCAACGGGTCTCCAATGAAGGAAAGCACCGCTTCATCATACTGGAGTTCATAGTCGTGCTGAGGAGTATCCACTGAATCAGGACAGACAACAGCCACGCCTACAGGAGATTTATGTAATTCGGCATGAAGTGAAAGAGAATAGCCTCGAATGGCAAATTTCGTGGCGCTGTAGACCACTTCACCGGGCATGGGGACAATCCCCCCCAAAGAAGCAACATTGACTATTTTTCCAGAGCCCTGTTTCTTCATTGCGGGGAGAACAGCACGGCATCCGTTCATAGTCCCTGAAAAATTGACCGAAACCTGATGCTGGACCTCATCCAGGGAGATTTTCTCCGCAGCTCCCGGTTGGATAACGCCCGCATTGTTGATGAGAATGTCGATTCTTCCGTATTTCTTCCTGACTTTCTCCACCAAAGATTTCCAGGACTCCGGGTCTCTGATATCCTGCTCAACAATCATTATCTTGGTTCCCGAATCCTTCATGGTCTCACCCAACTCTTGAAGCTCTTTATTCCGAATATCAGTCAAGACTAATACAGCGCCCTGCTGGGCAAAGAGGCGGGCGGTAGAAGAGCCGATTCCCCCTGCAGCTCCTGTGATAATCGTGACTTTTCCCTTCAGCATTTATTTTCTCCCAATCGTGATTAAAATTCACGCATTAAACTATCAAATCTAGGCTTTTCTTGCAATGTCGAATAATTCTTTCATCCAATGTTTGGACACAGAATTTGTAATGTTGAATAGGTTCAAAGTCTGAGTCGTGTGCAGAAGAATGAGAGGAAAAGGGATCAAAGGACAATCTATTTTTTAAATTTGTACCCGGACCATGGCACAGTTATGAGATGAGTGGGCTTTGAAGGTTTATCCTCAATTTTCTGTCTGATATGGTGGATAAATGTATCGACAGTCCTCGTTGTGGGGAATTTGTCATAGCCCCAGACTTCATTCAGGATGGAATCCCGGCTCACGACTTCCCCTTCATAAGTTATGAGAAGTTTAAGAAGTCCAAATTCTCTGGCTGTCAGGTAGAGTTCTTTTTTTCCTTTAGTGGCTATCTGTTTTTTAAAGTTGATATAAACATTTCCGAAAGAATATTCTTCGATCTCAGCCGCTTCTGGTTTAGTGCGGCGCAACACGGCTTTTATCCGGGCCAGAAGCTCCTTAGCCCCAAAGGGTTTGATCATATAATCATCGGCTCCAAACTCAAGGCCCAGAACTTTATCAATCTCTTCTTTCTTCTCGCCGGTTAACATGATGATGGGCGTCAAGATGTTCTTTGCCCGGAGATTCTTGCACACTTCAAGCCCGTTCAGAGAAGGAAGTCCAAAATCAAGAATGATCAAGTCAATATTTTCTTGGGAAGCCAACCTGAATCCTTCCTCTCCATCTGTGGCCGAAATAACTTTAAAATTTTCCGCCTCCAAGAGAGATGTCAGAGTCTCAAGCAGCGACTTATCATCTTCAACGATCAATATCTTTTTCATGGAAAGCCATCCCGCGGAATCTTCTTCCCCTATTTGTTTATCTTAAATTGAATCTTGTATTATCCCAGTCGCCTTAAAATTTTCCAAATTTCTTGAGTCTTTCTTCATACTTTTTTTTCTGGTTTTTAACAATCTCTTGGAAACGAGAGTCGTCCCGCAAGCTGTCATAGAATGAGCTTGTATTCAAAGGTTGATAGGTGTACTGAAAATGCTCATAATCTTTTTTGACTTCATTCGTGATATACTTGACCGCTTCATCTCTCATGCCCAGGAGTGAATAAATAACTCCATTTTCGCTCATGGCAAGAGCTTTGTCTTTTTCTCCTTTAACAGCATAGATCATTGCTCTGTAAAATCGAATACTGGGGTATTCTGGATTGATCTTTTCTATTCTATCTAATAACTCATCGGCCTTGTCCATTTCTTTTTTCATTATTGAAAGAATGATGTAATCGAGCAAAGACCAAAAATTATCCGTTTCTATCTCTAATGCCTTTTTAATGTTGATTAACGCATTTTTTAACTGTCCAATGTACATCAGACATCTCGTCCGCAGAGAATGAGAAAGGAGAAAAAAAGGATCAAGCTCGATGTTTCTGGTTGAATATTCTACAGCTAGATCAAACAATCCGAGATCCTTCAAGAAAAAAGCGACCATATGATTCAGAGATGGGGTATTCGGGTTGATCTCTAACGCCTTTTTATAGCTTTGATAGGCTTTTTCATACTTTCCCTGACCATGATAAACCCAAGCTATCGCTCCATTTGTTTCTCCCATATTCGGGTCTAATTTATAAGCCATTTCAATATTTTTTTTGACCTGCGCGAGATCTTTCCTGTTTCCTGTTAGCTGGTGATGGTGACCGTAAGCCCAACCTAAGCCCGTATGAGTCAAGACATAATCGGGGTCGGCCTCTTTGGCTTTTCGAAACATCTTTATTGCGGCCCTAAAATCACTCTCGTTCTGTGAAATTACATATTTGCTGTTGATTAAATGTGTTCCCTTCAGAGCATACTCATAAGCCTCGATATTTTTCGGGCGGCCCTCTTTGAGCGATTCAATCTTTTTCGGAGTTAGCTTCAGTTCCAGGGCCTCAACAATGGCCTTTGACACTTCGTCCTGGACTTCAAAAATACTATCCACCTTCCGGTCATATGTATCAGCCCAGAGATGAGAGTCATCTTCCACATTGACCAGCTGGGCGTTGACACGAATGTTGTCTTTTTCTTTGCGGATACTCCCCTCAAGAATTGTGGCGACATCCAGTTCCTGCCCAATTTCTTTGATGTCCTTATCTGTGTTCTTATAGCGCATCACTGAAGTCCGGGAAATGACTTTCAATTCTCCGAACATAGTGAGTTTGGTGATGATATCTTCAGTCATCCCATCACAGAAATATTCCTGGTCTCTCTCCGAACTCATGTCCACGAAAGGCAGCACAGCAATCGAGTTCTTCCATTCTATTCCACTTTTTATCACCGCTTCGGGCTTTTTTTCTTTTTTGGGCCGCTCAGAAACAGTTTCACCTTTCTCCAATTTCTCCAAATCTGTATTAAGCTCTCCGACATCCTGATAACGTTCCTCTCTTTCCTTTTCCATGCACATCAGTATCACTCGGTTGAGGCTCTCAGGAATTTGCGGATTGAGTTTCCTGGGCACCGGCGGCGTATCTGTTTTATGCATCAAAGCCACCGATAATGCGTTTTCGCCCTTGAATGGGACTTCACCGGTCACCATTTCAAATAGGATCACGCCTAGAGAATAAATATCGGACCGTTGATCCACTTCTTGCCCTTCCACTTGTTCCGGAGACATGTATTCCGGTGTACCGAAGACAGTTCCCGCCTCAGTGATCCCTTTCATCTTCATGGAGCGGGCTATCCCAAAATCCATGATCCGGGCATTCCCCTCCTTGTCGATCATGATGTTACGCGGCTTCAGGTCTCTATGGACAACTCCGAGTCTATGGGCTTCGGCGAGTCCTTCACAGATCTGTTTAGCTATGGCAATGGCTTTCTTTATCGTTAGCTGGCCGGTTTTTTTAAGCAGACTCTTCAAATCTTCTCCGGAAACGTATTCCATCGTGATGTAGGGTGTTCCGTCCTCTTCGCTGAGGTCAAACATCCGGCAAACATTCCTCTGGGATATTTTCCGGGCAAACTTCAGCTCGTTCCGGAAACGCTCTATAGTTTTTTTATCGGCCGCTATCGACGGACTGAGAAGCTTGAGAGCCACTTCTTCGCCTATCTTTTTATCTGTGACTCTGTAGACTTTGCCCATACCACCTCTTCCCAGCTCTTCCACGACTTCGTAGCGGCCAGCGAAAGTGCTTCCCCTTGGCAACGCTTTGGAAGGGATTTCGAGGGTTTCTGTCCTGGAATAGTATTCACCAGTCTCTTCAACTTTCAGTCCTGATCGCCGGAGCACGGCATTTATACGGGCTATAAACTCCTTGGTCCCGAAAGGTTTGAGGATGAAGTCATCAGCGCCGATGTCGAGCCCTAAGGCTTTATCCAACTCTTCTCTCTTTTCCCCTGAAAGCATGATGATAGGAGTCATGATGCCTTTTGCCCGAATCTTGCGGCAGACCTCATACCCGTTTATTGTGGGAAGATTGATATCAAGAACGATTAAATCAGCCTTTTCTTGCAGAGCCAGTTGAAATCCTTTGTCTCCATCATCAGCCGTGAGTACTTCGAAATTCTCTACCTCGAGGAAAGTCTTCAATGTTTCAAGAAGAGCTAAATCATCCTCGACAATTAATATTTTTTTCATTTCACCGGAAAAATGAGACTGAAGGTACTCCCCTCACCCAGTTGGCTCTCCACTTGAATTTCTCCTCCGTGGGCGCTCATGATGTGTTTGACAATCTTTAATCCCAGACCGACTCCTTTCGTGCTGTGCCGGTTCGCTTCCGCATGCCTGTAAAATCCTTCGAAGATTTTCTTCCGTTCTCCTTCGGGAATCCCGATCCCCTTATCCCTAACCTTTATTTCAATCAATTTTTCTTTTTGGACAAGCTCGACTACAATCTCCTTTTCGCCTGACGAGTATTTTATAGCATTGTCGAGAAGGTTGGTCAATGCCTGCATCACAGCATCTCGATCCATTTTCAGGAAGAGAGGCTTTCCGGGCATCTTCGTATTGAGAACGAATTCATCGGAATCTGACCTGTATTGGAAAAGTCGGACAACCTCTTTAATCATAGATTGCAATTCCACTTTCTGGGTATTGTAGGTTTTTACATTCTGCTCGATTTTCCCGAAATCCAGGATATTATGAAGAAACCGGGAAAGACGGTTGCTTTCAGTCGCAACCAGGCGGATGAGCTCTTCTTGTTTAGCCTTCTCCTTTATCTTTCCTTCCTGGAGGATCTCGGCCAGCCCTCGAATAGAACTCATGGGAGTGCGAAGCTCATGGGATACAGACGAGATGAATTCTGTTTTCATCTTGATGAGATCACTCAGCTTTTCCTTCTCCACTCTTTCATAAATCACTTCCTCCAGCAATCTGATTCTCTCCAGGTTCAGAGCCAGGTCTCGGCTTACGGCCAGAAAAAGTTCGATGTCATCTCGGCTGAATCTCTCCCCTGATTTTTTCTTTCCTAAAGAGATAAATCCTGTTAAATCTGAAGATTTAAATGAAAGCGGCAGGCACATATCGATCCCTTTTTCTTCGAGCAGCTTCTCCCTGGAAAAATCCATGTTTTCTTCTGTGCGCACGGCATTTTTTCTGGCAAAGACTTTATCCATCTCCAGACTCAAGGGAGCCAGAGAAACAAGGTCTTTCTCTTCATTTTTGGCAATCAAAAGCTTTTGTTGCCCGGAATCAAGAGCAAAAATGAAAATACCGATTGACTCGAGAGGTAACGCCTCCTTGATTGTCTGCAGGAACAAGTCGATAAGCCTCCCACGGTTGACTTCCTCATAAGCTTTTTCATTGAAACGAAGAATGACTTTTCTGTAATCATAACTCATCCGGAAGAAAGCCTTATCCACAAAATTTTGAATTTTCTTCCGGGCCGGATGGAAGGCGACAGCAGCCAGGAGAGCCGCAAATACAGAGATGGCGGTTATGGGAGCGGCAAAAAATCGTGAGACGACATTCTGAATGAGATTCACAGAAAAGAGATAAAGACCCACTGTAAAGACGGTGAGAGTGAAATACACCAAGCTCCGGTTAATGACCAACTCGACATCCATCAACTTAAATTTCACGATGGAAAAAGCAAAACCAAGAGGGATGAAGATAAAGAACATAGTGGAAAATTCTTCTGATAACAATTCGTTCAGACCGAGCGCTTGGGGTAACTGGTAGAAAAGAATGAATGGTCCCAACCCCATAATCAGTCCATAAAAAATCCATTTGATCTGAGATTTCTCTTCCTCAAGATCCGCTTTCCTGTAGCCCAAAATAAGAAAAGCAATTGAAAGAAAAACATACACCACTAGATAAAAACGGTGAAAATCAAAAACAACTTGATAGATGCGGTGGATTTCAATCGATAAACTCAAACCACTGCGGAAAAACAGCCATTCAAGAACAAAGACAAAAATGAGCGAAGGGATATAAATGATATATTTCCACAATTTAATCTCGAGTTTCGAGAAATACAGTGAAAAATGAAGAAGCATGGCCGAGGCTAAAGGATAGAGCAAATAGTACAGCACTCCCGGAAGAAAAGAGAGCCAGTGCTTTTGCAAACAGTAGAATCCTCCACTGATAACAGTGGCAGACCCTAATGCAAAAAATGCCCAATAGTAGGTCCGAGCCCTTCTATCACCCGAGCGCAGAATAAAAACCACAGAACCTGTAAGGAAACAGAAAAGACCGACAAGGAGATAGTAGAGTGGAAGGGGTCTATCATAGAACGATACAAGTTGGACTTCTCTTTGTTCGGATACTCCTTCCTCTTCAAGAATGATTGTCACAGAATCCCCGATGGTTTTCTGGATCGCCAAGAATTCCAAATCCATTTTTAGGTTTTTAATCTCGACACCTTGAATCCGCACGAGCTTTCCCTCTCTGATTTTTTTCTCAAGGGATTTGGACACATCCAGTGGAAGGCCGGGACGCTGGCGAAGCAGAAAAAATCCATAGACACTCACAAGAATGATCACAAAACCAGCGAATAGAGAGAGAAAAAAAGGTATTCTTTTCATGCCACCTTATTCCCTGATGCCGCCCAGAATATACCAAAATGCTCGGTTTAATGTCAATCTCCACACGAGGAAGGGACTCTTCTTCAAAGCCGCGGATGGCTCTTCAGTCCACACTGTGTTTCAGGCTGGATATTCTGAGCACTTTGTAAAATCCGCTTGACAAAAAAAGAGGGCAATAGATAGAATCCATATGTGGTCATTGTAACTACTTAAGGAGAGGGAAACCATGCAGCCTATAAGCGTGGGCATTCGCGAGGCAAAAATCAATTTAAGCAAACTTCTTAAAGGCGTCCAGGCAGGAAGAGAGATAATCATCACTGACCGTGGCAAGCCCGTGGGGAAGATCGTCCCTGTGCCCAAAGGCTCGCTGCCTCTATCCGACCGGATAAACGAGATGGAAAGGCAAGGATGGATCGAGCCGCGAAAGAAAAAATCAAGAGAACTGCACCCCCCTATCCCATTACCGGAGGAACTGGCCCAAAAGTTGCTCTAGGAGAAATAGAACCCATGAAAACGGGAAAGCCTGTGGCGGTTTACTGGGGTCCGACGTGCGTTCTGTCCGCACTCTTCAAGGATTCGAACAGTGAAAAAGCCCTCAGAATGTCAAAAAAAGCGGGAACCCATTTTTTTTCGACTCTCTGCTACCTAGAAGTTCACTCAGTGCTGGCGCGAATCAGGAAAGAAAAAAAACTGAATGAAGTTCTGATAGATGTGGCCTTTGACACTCTGAAAACCGGGCCATGGAGGCGTCTGAACATTTGGCCAGAATGGAACACTCTTATCGCCTTATCTGAGAAATGGCCGTTAAAGGGGTCCAGTCTCTGGCATTTGGCATCCGCCAAGACACTCCTAAAACAGCTTCCTGAATTGACCCTCTTTACATTTGACGAGGAATTAAAAAAGGCCGCGCAAGAAGAGGGTTTGCTGTCTTCTTGATTCCCTCCAGAGTTTGACTCTCTTCATTTCTCCTTTACGTGAATACGGGAAGGGCCAGATTCGATTATCGCTTCGTTTTTTGCGAACTCGGATTTTTTTCTTCCCAAGTTCGTCATTTATTTTTGATTGATTTTATAACAGACCTGACCTTCTCCTTATTCTGGCCGACGAGCTCAGAGAGCTTTTCCTCACTGATTTTCCTCTTTTGATAGGCTTCGAGAGCCAAACTCATAAACCTCTTTGAGGGAATGGCTTTACTTCTCTTTTTCAATGGTCGCAACTCCCATCCAGGATCACTAAAATAGACTTCATCATCTAAAGATGGCGTGACCTTGAGGTACGCTTCATATTTAGAGTTGGGAATGTATTCCAAATCTTTCAGGGTATGAAGCATGTCAGGAGTGTTCACCCCAAAGTGCCCTTTCAAGTATAAGACATCCGCAAAGCTCAATTTTTTTGAATGCAGGTCTTTTTCAACGACGACTTTGATCTTTTCAGGAGGGATCAAAAAGCGGACCGCAAACGTCTGAGCGAATTTTTCGCGGGGATGGTAAAGAGGAAGATACTCCTCGATGAAAATATCGGGGTGATCGATGACTGGGCCGCTGTTCCTGTGTTTGAGATAATGGCAGTACTCATGAGCAGCGATGAAGACCTGCTGCTCAAATGGCTGGTCGCTGTTCACCAGAGCGAATGCGGATCTTTCCGCTTCAAAAAAAATAAAAACACCCGATATCTTTGATTCCTCTGGAATGGGCAGTCTTAAAATGCGCAGGCCGTTCAGTTCGAGAAGAGAGAAGATATCCCGAATGGGCTCATATCCGATTCCTAATCTTCGCCTTTCCTCATCCGCCATGGCCTCCGCAGAGGGATGGCTGTAGAAAGGAGCCAGCTCAATGCGGCGTCCAGTCAGGTCTTCAAGGTGCATGTATTCCTCACAATACCTCTTGAACTTTCTCAGCCCGGCCCTGGCTTTCTTGTCCACTCGTTCATCCTGAAGGAGCACATTGAAAGCCTCCTCTTTCTCTTTTAAAAAGAAAGACACATCTTTTTTAAAGAAATCTGAAAGGGTGGTTAGAGTTTCGAGGCTTGGCATTCTTTTTCCTAATTCCAGGAGAGAAATGAACTCACTGGAAAGCCCCACAGATCTGGCCAATGCCTCTTGAGTGATTCCCATGATTTCTCTTTCTCTTCTCAGTCTGGTCCCAAGAATTCCTGACATCTTTTTTTCTCCAGGGGGAATGTCCCCTATTTCTTAATTTCAAACAAATATAACTCTGAGTTAGTGAATTGTCAAACATGGGGACGTTCCCCAAAAAAGCAAAAAAGGGGACAGGCCCCTTTTTTTGGAGAAGAGGGACAGTCCCTATCTCTCTCAATAAAAGGACTGAAAGAGACAGTCCCTGAAAAAAGGGGCCTGTCCCCTTTTTTGGGGAACGTCCCCTAAAAAATGCTTGTTAAAATCTCTGAAAAAATATAAAAATTGAATGTCGTGTACCTCAAAGATTTCTTTTTAATTTTTTCCTTTTTAACGCTCAATCCCATAAGGAATAGTCCAGTGGAGCAGAAGTCTAAGTCTTCTCTCCTTTTATTCATATATTCCTCGATACTCACTCGTATCGAAAGGAGGACGTATGAAAAAAATAATCTTAACATTTTTACTATGCATCGGATTGGTCACATCAGCCTTTGCGATCAATGATTCCCGGCTGCTTCGGTTTCCTGATGTCAACAAACATCTGATCGTTTTTGTCTACGCAGGAGATATATGGTCAGTTTCCTCGCTGGGCGGAGTCGCCCAAAAGCTCACTTCCCATGAAGGCCTGGAACTTTTCCCCAAGATATCGCCCGACGGACAATGGGTAGCTTTCTCGGCCGAATATTCAGGTTCCCGCCAGGTCTACATCATTCCCATTTATGGAGGTATTCCCACTCAGCTCACCTACTACAACGACGTGGGAATGATGCCACCCAGAGGAGGTTTCGATTATCAGGTTCTCGATTGGACTCCTGACAGCCAGAATATCCTGGTCAGGGCCAACAGAACTCCCTACGGGCAAAGACGTGGAAAATACTTTCTTGTCAGTATCAATGAAGGCCTGGAAACACCTCTTCAAATTCCTGAGGCGGGTGGAGGCACATTCTCTCCAGATGGAAAAAAAATCGTGTACACACCCATCGCCAGAGAATTCAGAACATGGAAGCGGTACAAAGGGGGGATGGCCCAGGATATATGGATGTATGACCTTGAGAAAAACGAGTCCAAAAGACTGACTACTTTTCCCGGAACCGACCAGCATCCCATCTGGTTCCAGAACAAGATCTACTTTGTCTCAGACAGGGATTTAACATTAAATGTATACTCTTATGACTTGACAACAGAAGAGATCAAAAAGGTCACCACCCACACAGAGTATGATGTTCTCTGGCTGTCAGGGCAGGACGGCCTCTTGGTTTATGAGAACGGAGGATACATCTACAGGCTTGATCTCAGCACCGAAGAAACCCAAAGAATCAGAGTCAACATCAATTATGACAGCCCGTATGTCATGCCGACCATCAAAAACGTGAAAGAAAATATCGCAAGCATGGACATCTCTCCCACAGGAAAAAGGGCGGTCTTCGAGGCCAGAGGCGATATATACACCGTTCCTGCCGAGGAAGGAATCACCTACAACCTGACAAACACGCAGGGAATCAGAGAGATGTATCCGGTGTGGTCGCCGGATGGCAGATACATCTCCCTCTATTCAGATGTGAGCGGTGAGTATGAAATTTACTTGATCGATCGCAGCAACAAGGGTACAATCACCTCTCTCACAGAAAACAGCGAAGCATGGCGCTTCCCTCCTGTATGGTCTCCTGACAGCTCAAAGCTCCTTTTCGGGGACAGAGATCAAAACCTCCAGATTCTGGATATCAAGTCAAAGAAAACTACTACTGTCGATAAAGCCCGGCGATCGGACATTAGATATTACGACTGGTCTCCAGATTCAAAATGGGTTGTTTATTCGAAACTCGGTGAGAATACACAGGACGCGGTCTGGGTGTACTCGCTTGAGCAGGGCAAATCCTTCCAGGTGACAGACGATGTCTACATCGACTTCTCCCCCATTTTTTCCACCTGTGGCCAATACCTCTTTTTCCTTTCAGATAGGGATTTCAACTTGAGTTTTTCAAGCTTTGAATTCGACTACATTTATCAGAATTCCACCAAAATCTATGCCATTGCTCTGACCAAAACGATTCCTCCCCTTTTCAAGGACAAAAATGATGTCGAAGAGGTCAAGAAATCGGACGCGAAGAAAGGATCGAAGGCTGCGCCAAAGACTAATGAAGAAAAAAAACTCGCAGTAAAGATTGATTTTGACCGTATAAACAGAAGGATCGTGTCTTTTCCGCTCGAAGCGGGGAACTACTCGAACCTTGCCGCTGTGGAAGGCGGAATTCTCTATGTTAAAGATAATGAACTGCACATGTATAACATCGAGGATAAAAAAGACACATCCATCCTCAAGGGAATAGCTAGCGGAACTCTATCGGCTGACGGGAAAAAAATCTTGTATCGGGCTCAACGGAAATTCGGCATCATCGACCTCAAACCCGACCAGAAAGTTGGAGCTGGAGAGCTGGATTTATCCGACTTAACAATGAAGATCGATCCTTTAAAAGAATGGAGGCAGATCTTTGAAGACGGTTGGAGAATCTACAGAGATTGGTTCTATGTCAAGAATCTGCATGGCGTGGACTGGAACAAAATGAAAGAAAAATATGGACAGCTTGTCCCCTATCTCAGTCATAGAGCTGATTTGGATTTTATTTTCGGCGAGCTGGTCGGAGAATTGAATACCGGCCACTGCTACATCAATTGGGGCGATTTTCCAAGAGTCGAACGGATCGAAGGCGGGCTTTTGGGGGCTGAGCTGACAGCAGACGAAAAATCGAACAGGTACATCATCACAAAGATCTACAAAGGCGAAAACTGGAATGAAGAGACACGGTCTCCTCTTACCGAACAGGGAATCGATGTCCAAGAGGGCGATTATCTCATCAGCCTCAACGGCCATGATATAAAAACAAGAGACAATCCTTACAGATATATGGAAAACACTGTCGGAAAAAAGATCCCCATCGTGGTGAGCAAAAAGCCCTCAAAGGTTGGGGGAAGAGAATACTGGATCAAGCCGATCAAGAGTGAACTGAGACTTTTTTACCTGGATTGGGTGAATTCACGGAGAGAGATGGTGGATAGATTATCAGGGGGGAGGATCGGGTACATCCATGTCCCCAACACTTCGTTTGAAGGCAACAGGGAATTGTTCAAGGGATTCTATGCCTTCAGGAAAAAAGAGGCCTTGATCATCGATGATCGATACAACGGAGGCGGATTTATGCCGGATGTCATGACCGAGCTTTTGTCCAGAAAAATCCTGAGCTATTGGGGAAGAAGAGGAATACTGCCGGTTCAAATACCTGGCGCTGCCCATGAAGGGCCAAAAGTCATGCTCATCAACCATTATGCCGCTTCAGGCGGCGATATCTTCCCTTACTTTTTCAAGAAGAGAAAACTGGGGCTTCTGATCGGAACCCGAACTTGGGGAGGCGTCGTCGGCCTGTCCGGAAATCCGAGACTCGTCGACGGTGGCTATACGGCTGTTCCGACTATCGGATTGATGGATACTGAGGGCAACTGGACAATAGAGGGCATCGGCGTTGCGCCGGATATCGAAGTCATCGACAGGCCCGAGCTTGTGTCCCAAGGGAAAGACCCGAGTCTGGAAAAGGCTGTGGAAGTGCTTCTTGAAGAACTGAAAAAGAATCCTCCTAAGAAAGTCAAAAAGCCCGAAGACCCGGATCGTTCGAAATGGATCAAGAACAAGACAGATGAATCAACTGATGGATGAATATCACTTCATATTGTTCGGTGGATTTTGATAGTTTTCTTCCATTTAGTGTTGGTAAATGATTAGAAAGTATTCAGGGATGTCCTTGCTCCAGTCAGATTTTTCACGCCATTCCCTCATCAACCTTCTCGGCCCTGCGGAACTCCGCGTGTCTATCAAATCTCACGCCTGGATATTCCCCAGTCTTACCAAGCACCGTCCGATGTATACTATCGTGCTCACACAGTCCTCGGGCCCTACTCCGTCGGGTTCCCTCGAAGTCAACTCGGTAAGGCTAAATCTTCCGATGTCGCTTCATCCATCCCTGAATACTCTTCAAAGTTATCTAATTTGCGTATCACCCACACAAAATGGAAGAAAATCATTTAGATTGAGGGAGTACGATTTAGAGAAAAAAAGAAACAACAATCTCAGAGAATTTTAATTTTGTTTATAAGGATTCTAACAGATTTTTAAAATCCAAAGACTCCTTTTTTTCAGTCTTCCTCGTTCTTTTGCTTCAAATGAACTCAAGTTTCCTTGAGCAAAATTCTCTATCTTTACCAGTAAAATATCCAGCGGGACCATAGTTGAATCTTGATTTTTGTAATCGTGGCTTCGATCTCGAATATATAATCACCCTCAATAAGTTGGATAGCCTCATTCATGAAATAAACAACAAGCTCAAAGAGTTCTTCATCAGATATTGGAAGAGGTATATTTTGGGATGCTAGATAAGCTCTGCCCAGTTCCGCCATCTGCTGTGAAAGAGACAAAACAATATCTTCCTCATCCTGAGGAAGGAATGCGGCTCCGTAGAGAATCATCGTTTTTCTGAATTCTTTCTCCGCATTTACGACGAGATCTCTGTAGAATTCTCCTACAGCTCTGACTAAAAGATTGGGACACGCGGGGCTGCGAAAAAGTGAAGATGTGATAACCTTCTGTCCTAAGCTTGCATCATACCTTCTGATAACAATGTCTCCAGCTCCCTCGACAAGGTTATGGGTAAGTTCCATAGCTATCTCTGGGGGAATAGTTATTCCTATCGAATCCAGATAGTCTACAAGCTCTCCATTGAGGAATTCTGCTCTTGTGATGATGTATCCTTCGCCCGGATTCAGACAGGCGCTTCCATGTGCCGTGAAATCCGCTGCCCACACATCATTATGAGCGATAAAGCCATACGCAAGAGCCTTCTGATACCCCCACCATCTTGCCGAATACCAGACATCCATGAATGATTCCACCGCAGGATTCCCATTCGCTGCAGGAATGCCGTGAGTATAGCCACGCAGATAGTTATCGACGTAGGGATCCAACCCGAACACATAATTAAACAGATCAGGAACCATCGCTCCGTATATCTCATTGATGTTCTTCAGTCCCCATTTTTTCCCGATATGATCAGCAATGTAGGCGTGAGTGAGTGAACCCCAGGGATAGGCTTGAGAAGAAAAAAGAACGAGAGCGAGGAAGATCAAGCCAATTGAAACAAAAAATCTTTTCATGATTTCCCTCCTGTTTATGTCTCACAAAAAATTTTTTCTAAATAATCGATTTCTTTATTCATCACCTCCTTTTTCTTTCTGAATCCTGTATCAATCTCACCTGATCTCTGAATGGCTCTCAAAGCAATCGAGACCAGGAAAACTCATTCTTCAACTGTGTGAGGGCCTAATTCCTAGGATATTTCATAGAAAGACGGATTGCCTTTTTGCGTGAATCCAAAACTTGGTCTTTCTGATTTCTCCTTGAGTGCTCAATGCTCTGCGATATATACCAAAGGAAAAATTGGATGTCAAGGAGCGCAAAAGGACTTTGGAGGATAATGGCGACTAATTCCGTTGTCAGCCTGGATTAGACGTCTACATCAAGGCCGAGTCCCAACTCTTCCGCACGCTTCAGAACGAGCTCAGCCACGGCAACGTCCTGGACTGCCAGTCCCACCGACTTGAAGAATGTTGTCTCTTCCTCAGATTCACGGCCCGGAATTTTACCTGAAGCGACCTCTCCGATTTCTCCATGAATATTCTTATTGGAAATGAGCCCTCCGTCTATGGAAATGATCAAATCTCCGGCCTCTGCAAGGCTGGCTTCCCTTGAATCCACAACCACTTTGGACCGGACAACGGTTCGCGCAGGAATTTCTTGCATTTCAGGCGTATAAGAGCCGACTCCGTTGATATGCACACCCAGCTTCAGGTGGCCGTCGGCAAACACAGGCCGGAAGGAAGTAGTCGCTGTACAGACCACATCTGCCTCTCGTAGTGCCTGCTTGGAGGTTTGCGCCACACGAATATCATCAGGAATCGGGCGGCCGCGGGATTTCATCTCCTTTGCATACGTCCGCGCAATCCTTGGCCTCACATCATACACCCAGGCTTTCTCGATATCTCTGACCGTACAGACCGCTTCGAGTTGAGTTCGGGCTTGAGTCCCTGCTCCAAAAATAGCCGCCACTCGAGAATCTTTCCTGGCCAGGAGGTCAGTCGCTAATCCTGAAGCCGCTCCCGTGCGCAGAGCAGTCAGATAAGTGCCATCCATAGCGGCCTGAGGCTGGCCGGTCTTGGCATCGACCAAGATCACTAAGGCATGGATCGTTGGCAGGCCTCTTCTCCGATTATTCGGAAAGACCGAGACGATCTTGGCTCCCATGGTATCGCTTTTCACTAAATAAGCAGGCATAAAAAGTGTCGTCGCGCTTCGCTTTTTCACAGGAACTTGAATCCTCAGCGGAACCTCTGCCTCCCCAGAAGAGAGCTGGATAAATGCCTTTTTGACCGCATCGATGGCATCAGCCGTTGTCACAGCCTGGGCCACATCACTTCGAGAAAGTATTTTGATTTTCATGGCTTCACACGACTCTCCCTTCCCCTTCCTTTTTTATACCATCAAATCGGTCATAAGCAAAGGGTCTTAGATCAAAGCTTGAGCGACCGCTCAGGATGAGTTCACTCATGATTAATCCGACAGCTGGGGCGTGCTGGAAACCGTGACCCGAAAAGCCGATAGCACAGAAGAAGCCCTCAACGCCTGGAGCGGCTCCGATTATCGGATTATAATCCGGAGTCATCGTGTAGAGCCCTCCCCATCCACGAATGATCTCCGCCTTCTCCAGGATCGCCGCCCGATGAATGGCTGCCTCGCTCACCTTCTCCATGAAATCCCGGTCCACATGTGTGTTGAAACTGGATGGCTCTTCCGGGTCGCTCATTCCCATGATAATATTCGGCTCCTCTCCTCGAAAATAAAAAGTCGGATCCTGGTCGATGACCATCGGAACGGGCTTGGGGATTGCAGCAAAAGGGCTTGTCGCGAACACCTGGCGGCGAAAAGGTTTTACAGGCAGAGTCACCCCGGCCATACGGGCAATCTTTCCAGCCCAGGGTCCAGCCACATTGACCACTACGGGTGCTGTAATCGGACCTCTGGTCGTCTCAACACCCTCCACTCTTCCCTTTTTGATTTTAATCCCAATCACCTCTGTCTTTTCTTCGACACAGACTCCGAGTTTTCTGGCTTGATCCGCAAAACCCATGGCCACAAGATAGGGGTCAGCATAGCCGTCTTCTGGGCCAAACGTTCCTCCTTCTAAATCATCGACACGCAAATAAGGCCAACGGTGTTTGATCTCATCGGGAGTGAGAACTTCTACAGGAACATTCATCTGGCGCTGTGTTTCAACGCTGGATAAAAAATCACTCCAGGTTTTCTCTTTTTGAGCCAGAAACAAATAGCCTGCCTTGCGGAAGTATATATCCACACCAAACTCTTCCTTGAAGTTTTCAAACACGCGTACAGAATTCTGTGAGAGTCGAATATTCGCTGGATGGGAGAACTGCTGCCGAATGCCCCCGACACTCAAACCGGTCGTGGCCTGAGCAAGAAGATCTCTTTCCAGAAGGATAACATCTGAAGCCCCGCGCTTGGCCAGATAATAAGCCGTACTCGTTCCCATTATGCCGCCACCCACGATGACGACTTCAGAAGAATTCCTTAGTTTCCCCATCTCATTACCTGTTTCTTAATGAATCTGTGTGGCTCGTTGTCCAGGATACCATTAACGGCCAAGTTGAAAAAAGAAAGATCAATTAAACCTTTAATAACTAACCTTACTCTTTTTCAGTTATTCCGGCTTTTTTTGCCCCCAGAGAGTGGAAATAATGAGTGCGACTCCGATGCCAATGATGATGAACGGCCACCAGTTCGTCACACCCAATATGAAAGAGCCTCCGATAAGCATAAGAACGATTCCGGCGATCAGCCTTCCTGTGAGGTGTTGGCGAAAAGAAGGGCTCGAGCTTCTGATGATAGCTTCAAGGATGAAGATGACTCCCAACCCACATAAGAAATAGGCCCACCAAATCCCCCAGGAAATGACATCCATGGTTGCCAGGAGGAAAAGAACACCTAACAGAATGAGTATCAATCCGCCAATCACTCTGGACCAAGGATCCTGAATCTTCATTTCTTCCTTATTTTCAGTCATTTATCGCCTCCTTTTTAAATATTTCACACCAGCATCTCTTTAAAGATTAATCATGAGTGGTTTGTCGTGCTACTCGAGATTCTCAGCCTTTAGCATATATCACTGGTTAAACTCGTTGTCAATCAAAGCGAATTGACTTCACCCTTTCTCTGAGATATAAGACACTCAAAGAGGAGTTGAAAATGCAAAAAGGAAAAAAATTCACACTGGCCAAGAGCAGTGTGTCATTTTTCTGTTTTCTCTTATTTTTTGTTCTGATGATCACACAATGCTCTCTAGAAAAGAAACAAGCTGCTGAAGAAAAAAGATCGGAGCTCATTCAGCCTGCAAAATGGTGGGAAATACTTCCTCGTCCTGTGTACTCCACTCTGGATAAAGTGGAGACCAGCCAGAAATGGTTCGAGGTCTATAAACTCACTCCCGATACTTTCGCCATCTATGAACCTTATCAGTTTGAGGAGGCCATCTCTTATCTTGCTGTCGGAAAAAAAAGAGCGATTGTGATCGACACGGGAACAGGTATCGGAGACCTCAGACAGGTTGTCAACGAGCTGACCGAACTTCCAGTATCCGTCGTGAACACCCATACTCATTGGGACCACATCGGAAGCAATTTCCAGTTTGAGGAAACCGCTTGCTTCAACGATGAAGATTGTATCCGGAAGCTGCATGAGGGAGCGAATAATGCGCGGCTCCTGCCGAGCGTCACAGGAGATTCAATCTGGAAGCCGCTGCCTGAAGGATTTGATGCATCCACATGGAAAATCCCTCCGGTCGAGCCCTCATCTCTTCTTGAAGACGGTGATCAGGTCGACCTTGAAGAGAGGACCCTGGAAGTCATCTATACGCCCGGCCACTCACCGGGTTCAATCTGTCTTCTCGACAAAAAAAACCGGATACTTTTTACAGGTGATACTTTCTTTCCTGGACCTTTATACGCTTATCCTGAAGATGTTAATCTCGACGACTATATGGCCTCTCTTCGTAAATTGAAAGACCGGATGGATGAGTATGACTATCTCTGTTCCGGACACAATGACCCCTGGGTCAAGAGTGAGGTCATCGCCCGTGTGGTGAAAGCTTTTGAAGAAATATTGGAGGGAAAAGGAGAGTATAAAGAGGATGAGGGAATCCGTCGTTATTTCTTTGATGGATTTGATATCCTGATCCGCACAGACATGATAAAAAATTGACGATTTACAGGGTCAGACCTTAGTAACTTCAGTAATTTCAAGAATTGATTATCTTTAGGAAATTACTGAAGTTACTAAGGTCTGACCCCGTTAAGTTTTGGAGCGAACCATGAGCACGGACGCTTCGGCTTGATCAGCCACCTTATCCGGAATCGAACCGAAAAGCCTTCGACGGAGAGCCCATTCTTCTGATGCCCCAATAACGATAAGATCCTGCTTTTGTGCGGTTTTGGCGATGGCGCGCGCGATATCCGTCTCGATGACCACCTCCACGTTCGCCGAGACACCCACTGCATCAAGAGTATCTTTGACAAATTCCCTGGCTTTATCCTGAAAGAGCTGAATGCTCTGCCTATCGAATTCAGTATGTGCGGCAGAAGGGCCCCGGCCAATCTGGATATTCAGCGCAGTGATTGATGCCTTCCATTCATCAGCCAGGTCCTGTGCAAGCCTGAGTCCCAGCTGCGCATGCGAACCTCCGCTGACTGGCACAATAATGCGGCGAACATCCTGCAGGCCTCGGTCTTTGAGAACCAGGACGTTTCCTCTTGCAATCTTGAGCACGTCTGCCACATTGGTCCGACCGGTGCGAGACATGCGGACCTCCCCCTTCCAGCCCATGATAATATATTCAGGCTGTTCCATCTCAGCCACGCTGAGAATGGCTGAGGAGACGCTGCGCGCCACAATAGCCGTGGCTCGCGCCCTGACTCCTTGTTCGGCCGCATGATAGGACGCTGTCTCCAGGAGGGTTTTCTCCTCCCACCGTTGCTTCTCATACTCCAGGCCGCCCGCTTCAAGAGGAGTTTGCCCGGGAACATCCACAACATGAATCAACTGTAAATGGGCTTTGTTTCTCTTCGCCAAAGTTGTACTCAGCATCAGAAGAGAGTATTCAGTATCGGGATTGGCAAGGGGCACAAGGATGACAGGCACTTCCTCACGCCGCGTGGCCAGGTATTCCTTGGCTCTCACCATGAGAGGTTTCATCACCTTATCTTTCCACAATATATTCGATGCCCCGACAAGTTGGGTTCCCCGGCGCAGGAACAGCATATACCAGATAAAACTTGCGGCAATGATCATGTTCCCGATGATGAGCGATACCCGGCTTGCGTTGACAATGACAAAGATACAACCGAACAATCCCAGCAAGGGAACAACTGGATATCCGGGTGCCCGAAAGTTGGGTTTGTACCAGTCGAGTCTCGCGTGCCTCATTATGATGCAGGCCAGAGTGATGAGAGAATACAGGACAAGGCTCAGAAAACCCGCCACTTCAGCGAGAAGCTCGAGGTGCCCTCCAAGAAGCACCAACAAAAGCATGGTTAAACCAGTGGTGGTGGCAATCGAACGATAAGGCGTTTTGAAGCGGGAATGAATCTGATTCAGCCAATCGGGCATGAGCTGGTCTCGGCCCATGGCAAAATTGACCCTCGATGCGGCGAGCACGCTCGCATTCGCGGAAGAGACCGTTGCGAGGATTCCTCCGATAAGAACCAGGATGTATCCCCCATTGCCCATGATCTGGCGGGCTAAATCCATGAGCACCGTCTCCTTGGCCATGTTCGGATCACTATAACTTCGGAGTCCCAGCATACAAAACACCACCGCACAGTAGA
Source organism: uncultured Eubacteriales bacterium (assembly GCA_964346585.1). Taxonomy (GTDB): domain Bacteria; phylum Acidobacteriota; class Aminicenantia; order Aminicenantales; family Aminicenantaceae; genus SOIA01. The sequence goes on from CAYFVQ010000069.1 coordinate 55,613, forward strand.
GTACTGTCACAATCACAACCGAACCGACGAGAGAGAGGGGAAGATTTTTCTTTGGATTGCGAATCTCTTCTGAAATGGCAGAAATCTCAGCAAATCCCATAAAAGTGATGAAGAGGATCGGGAGGGTGACAAGAATGCCCGAATACCCTATTTCCGGAGGGATAAAAGGAGTCAATCTCTGAACGTCCACATTAAATAGAGAACGAAAAACGAACGCAGCCAGAATAAAAAGCAGCACGCCGACGATAACAGTCTGAGTACCTCCTGTCTCCTTGGCACCGATAAAATTTAAAAGACCGAGTAATGCGGTTATGACAAGAGCAATAACAGTGGGTGAAACACCCAGAGCATCACTCACATAATGGCCAAACCCGATCATATAGAAAGCAGATGCAAAGACAAGACTCAGCCACAAGCTCCAGCCCATTATGGTCCCCACGAGTGGTCCAAAAGCTCGAACCATAAACAGATAACCGCCTCCAGCATAGGGCATTCCCGTCGATAACTCAGCCATGCACAGCGCGATCAGCACGGCGATCAATCCGCAGATAGCAAAGGAAAGGAGAACCGCCGGGCCGGCCATGTTGGCAACTATTCCGGGCAAAACAAAGATGCCGGCTCCGACCATTGTCCCGACTCCGACGGACAAGGCTGCAAAAAAGCCCAAATCCCGAGACAGACTTATTTTCTGGTTTTCGTTCGCAGTTTTGTCTTTCCGCGTTTTAGCCATACCTGTATTCTCTATTCTTATCTAAAAGACTAACACAAAATGACTCTGCTGTTCGTTTGAGTTTCAAAATGAATAAATAGAATGCATTCATCAGTCAACCATAATAAACTTCATTTTAAGGAAAAGCTGTGTTGGAGAGCAACTCTTTATTCCTTCACTGCCCTTCTTTACAGCTATCCCTTCATTCTTTCTGTATTGGTTCTTTACGTTTAGGGCTACTCTCTTAATATCCAGACTGTGTATCCAGCTTCCTCTAAATGTAATCAGCGACCGAATCCAAAGCTCTATTTCTTGATCCGCACAGGATAAGGAGGACGTTTGGGCTTTTTGGGCGGATTCTTCTCAAGCTCTTGTATGATGACTTCAATGGCCTTTGCCAGTTGAGGATCTTTCCCGGCAATCACATCTGCAGGCCACTGCTCGACTTCGATATCCGGAGGCACTCCGACATTTTCCACTATCCAGCCATCCTCGGTCCAGATAGCCAGGTTGGGAGCGGATACATAACCTCCATCCAGCAATTCAGGAAAACCGAGAGTCCCGACAAGGCCTCCCCAGGTTCTCTTTCCGATCAACTTGCCGAGTTTGAACTTGCGGAACATCCAGGGCAATAGGTCTCCGCCAGAACCCGCATTTTCGTTGATGAGCATAACCTTGGGTCCTTGGATGGATGCCCCCGGTGTTTTGAGGTCTTGGCCGTACCGTGTGTGCCAATAACAGGTCAACGGACGACGCAGGATATCGATGTAGTAATCGGCAACCAGTCCTCCACCGTTGAAGCGCTCGTCGATGATGATGGCCTCCTTATGGATTTGAGGAAAAAAGTAGCGTTTGAAATAGGTGTGTCCTGAAGTCGACGTGTTGGGCACATAAACGTAGGCCACACGGCCTTCCGTGGCCTCATCGACTTTCCTCAGGTTTCCCTCCACCCAATCCCGGTTCCGTAGGGAATACTCGTTCCCCACAGGAACAACTGACACTGTCTTGGAGCCTGTCCCGCTCGGATTCGGGCCCACCGTAATCTCAATGAGCTTTCCGTTTGTATTCTCGAAGAAACGGAATAGATTCTCAGGTGGACGGACGTCTTTCCCCTGGACAGACAGGAGGTATTCTCCTTCTTTCACATCCACTCCTGGTTCAGTCAGCGGAGAGCGGAGCTGAGGATTCCAGTTCAGGCCACCATAAACCTTTTTAAAACGGTAACGGCCATTCTCGATAGCGTAATCCGCACCGAGCAAACCACCGGCAACGCGCTGGGGCCGATAAAGATAATCACCCCCACCAACACGATGATGGCCAACAGCCAGCTCACTGCACATCCAGCGGATCACTCGGTTCAGGTCGCTCCGGCAGGAGAGATGCGGGAGGAAAACTTCATATTTGTCTTTCATGGCTTTCCAGTCCGCACCGTGCATATTCGTCGCATAGAAGTAATCACGGTTGATCCGCCAGGCTTCGTTGAAGATCTGCTTCCATTCAGCTCGGGGATCGATCCGGACTTCAATAGCGTCTGTATTGAGTCTGCCTTCACCGGGCTTCGTTTTTTTGCCCGCAGGGATAATGCCGAGACTATTTCTTGTTTCATACATGAGTTTCTTCTTATCGGCTGAAATCATGAATCCATTGACATTGGGCATCATCTCTTCATCTTTTTTGTCTTTGAGTGTGAACCTTTTGAGCTTTGTCCCACTGGCATAAGGGCTTCGGCTTCCAGCGGGAGATTCGAGGTAATAAACCTCCCCTTCGTTTCCTGCCTGGAGACCAAAATAAGAACCGGCGCGAATTGGTAAGGCCAGAATCCTGTAGTTGAGTCCTTCTAAATCAACAGAAAAACCCGGTTTCGTTTCCTTTGTTTCTGGTCTGCTTTTCTTTTTTCTGGTTTTCTTTGCCGGCTTTTCCTCTTTTTTCTCTGCCTTCTCTTCCACTCCTTTCTCCTCATCACTTTCTTTGGCTAGAGGCGAAGGGACATCTTTTTGCAGCACGGCCAGATATATCGAGCGTGTCATTTCCATGTCCGCATTGGACATAGCAAACCACTGCCTGACCGGGCCTGCATCAGTGGACCCGAAGAAGTAAAGGTACTTGCCGCTCTCATCAAACACCGGATCGCTGACATCGCTCATTCCATCTGAGACTGGATAAGACTTATCTTGTTCGATGGAATAGAGGTAGACTTTCGAGATGTATGAAGCGGTGTTCAACGTGTAGGCGATCCATTTCGAATCCGGCGACCAGACAGATGGAACACTCTGGAACTGGCGAATGCCATAAAGGTATTTGGAAGCAATTCTCTTCTTCACACCGGTCTTCAAATCCATCCAGTAAAGAGTCAACGAGTTATCCGCATAAGAGATTTTCTGGCTGTCCGGAGACCAGATCAGAGCATCATAAAAACCAGACCCTGTGAGCTTATATTTCTTTACCTCTCCCTTGCCATCCTGAGGCCTGATGTGAAGCTCGTACTCGCCGCTTTCATCGGAAATATAAGCGATTGACTTCCCATCCGGGGACCAGACAGGCCAGCGTTCATGGACATCCGTTGTCTGTGTCAAGTTGCGTGGGTCACCTTTCTCAGCTGGGACTGTCACCACATCGCCGCGAAAATTCAAGACGGCTCTGGCGCCAGAAGGCGAGATCCAGCCGCTGCGGATATGCCGAAAACCTTTAACATAGCGAGGACGCAATTCAAGAAGATCTGCCGCCACTCCGATGACTAACTTTTTGCTCTGGGCATTGGCGATGTCGTATATATGGAGATGTCCGGCCTGTTCATATATAATTTTTCCTGCCCCTGAAGACGCCTTGATCACAGGGAAATCCGTGTGGGAAGTGAGCTGTTTGATCTCTTTGGATCGAAGGTCGAACGAGAACAGGTTGAACTCTCCGTTCCTATCAGACCGGAAGTAAATTTTATCCCCCATCCACATCGGGTCTGTATCGTTACAATAATCCTTAGGCTGAGGAATCTTCTCTACAGCATAGTCGCTGAAAGTAAACAGCCAGATCTCAGAGACCGTGCCTCCTCTATAATTCTTCCACTGATGAAAGACTTCCCGGAGTGGCGTGTACGCCATTCTCTTGCCATCAGGTGAAAATGTGGCTCGACTCGCATTCGGAATCTCTAAAGACTCAGGGAAACCGCCGCCTTCTACAGGCACTGTGAAAAGCTGAGTATACGCTCTGGTGAAACTGTAGCGACCAGAGATGAACAGTACCGAAGCACCGCAAGTCGTAAATCCCCGAACAGCGTCTTGACCCGGATGCCAGGTGAGCCGTTTGGGAACACCTCCTTCTACAGGGACTATGTAAACATCCATGTTTCCATCATACTCCCCGTTGAACGCAATGAGTTTTCCATCCGGTGAAAATACAGGGTCGGATTCAGTTCCCTGAGCTGATGTCAACCGTCGAACTCCTTTGCCATCGACATCGGCCACCCAGAGGTCCCCTGCATAGGCAAAAGCAATATGCGTCTGGCTGATAGCTGGTTGACTCAACAACTTGGTGTCGTTGATGTCGATCCCGCTGGCCAAGAGTCTAAGTGGGACAACGGCCAACACGAGTAGTATGAATACAGCATAAAGACATTTTTTCACTGAAGCCTCCTTTAACTCTCCGATTTAAAAATTCACAGAACATGTATTGGCAAAAAGGCAATCATTTAAGACCGCCTTGAATTTAAAAATATGATATTTTCCACAGACCCGAATCCTTCATATATCATGAGATTAATCGGAAGTCAAAACAACCATTCCGCTCAAAAGCATCTCCATTTTTGTGATGGACAAAGCCAGGGTGAAGGGCCAGAAAAAAAAGACTGAGTGTTGAGAAAACCGCAAGCCCCGCAGGAGAGGGGAACTGATTTCTCTGGGGCAAAGCCTGCGTATTTTTGATACACTCAGTCTGATCTATAGCACCTCTTGTTATCATGGATTTAGAGATACTTCCACCTGGCTCTTCTTGACTTTGCGGTAGTTTATTATAGAATGAGGTCTCATGCCTGCTGGGGAGAAAAAACATCTCAAAGCAAAACAGAAACTCATTAGAGGCAATCCATCCTTTATAAAGGAGCATTTCAAATGAAAAGAAGAGAAGCTCTGGTGGCCTTGAGCGGTATGGCTTTAATAGGCCCTCATTTTTCTCTCAATCAACGAAGGAGTCAAGGAATGAAAAAAGAAATCAAAACAGACAAAGCCCCCAAAGCGATTGGGCCTTATTCTCAAGCCATAGAAGCGAACGGTTTCATTTTTGCATCTGGCCAAATCGCGATCGACCCTCAAACTGGAGAGCTGAAGATGGGCAGTGTAGAAGAACAGACACGTCTCGTCTTGAATAACATGAAAGCCGTCCTAGAGGCCGGAGGAAGTTCGTTCGATAAAGTGGTCAAATGCTCTGTTTTCCTTCAAGATATGGATGACTTCAGCAAGATGAATGCTGTCTACGGAGAGTTCTTTAAACCTCCTTACCCTGCCCGAGCCGCTGTGCAGGTGGCCCGCTTGCCCAAGGAGGTGAAAGTCGAAATCGAGGCGATCGCAGTTAAATAAAAAACTGATAATTAGAATCAGGATTTAAGGTTGGTTTTTTTCAGTCAGGTTTTATAAACCTAAAATCTACCCTCCATTGTGATTGTTCTCGGCATTCAAATGATTTAAAATACTTGTGTCATGCCTATTTACGAGTTCATCTGCAAAAAGTGTGGAAAGCACTTTGAAACTCTCGTTTCAATCGGAGGAGAAAAAAGTGTTTCCTGTATATCTTGCGGAAGTCACAGCATACAGAAGCTTGTTTCTTCTTTTGGCATAGGAGGCGGAAGCAGCCGTCTCAGCGCTTCTTCTGACGCGTGCACGACCTGTTCGACGAAAACTTGTGACACATGTAAGTAACATGAATTATTCATAAAATATGGCGACACCTTATTCAAAATAACCTTTTAAGGAAAATTGATCATCTTATGTCGGCATCTTTTCCCCTTCGGGCGAGCCGATCTCACTGCATCTGCTTTGTTGCGGCCCAATCGCGGTGGAAAACCACAGCTTCATGGCCCGACGCCTCGCATCTACAGCAACCTCGACTCGTGAATAACTCATGTACCTTGAATTATTCATAAAATATGCCGACGCCTTATTCTAGCTAATAAAAAAGGGGACAGTCCCCATTTTCTTTATAATTCGATATCTGATTGACTTTCCATCCGATTTGGCATTTAATATCGTCTCCATATGGGAAAGACAACAAAAACAGCATGGGTTTGGGCTTTCTCAGTCTGCTTATTATTCAGTAGCTGTCAACAGGAGCAAAGAGAAATGGTGGGGAGCAAAAGTGAGATTTTATCCATTCAGGCTAATCTTGTGTTTTTCTATTATCCAGATCTGGAGGAAGCGGAAAAGTTTTATGGGAATGTTCTGGGTTTGGAGAAGGTTTTAGACTATGGATTTGCCAAAATTTACCGGATATCCCTGTCAACCTTCATCGGCTTAGTGGATGAAACCAAAGGCATGCACGATCCCACAGAACCAAAAACGGTTACGCTCTCATTTGTCACTCAGGAAATAGACCAATGGTATCAGTATCTCAAAAGTCAGGGAATCGAGATACGAAATCCTTTGAAGGATGCCTCGCATCACCCCACCCGCGGATTTGTGGCCTATGACCCTGCGGGATATTTTCTAGAATTCGAACGCTTTCTGGAACATCCCCAAAACACTTCTCTGCTCGAACAACTAGCCGGTGTTCAAATCCTCTATCCCCGTTCGGAGCAGAAATCCTTCCGTCCAGATAATCTCGGCATCATGGCCAATATTATATGGCTTTACTACCGGGATATCCCGGAAGCCCAGGCTTTCTATGAAGATAATTTTGGCTCGAAACTCCTGGTTGATCAGGGCTTTGCCAAAGTTTATTCCTCTTCACGTTCAGGTTTTATAGGACTCGTCGATGAGGCGCAGGGACTGCACCGGTTCACCCCAAAAAAGGCGGTTAATGTCTCTTTCCTGACAGACCAGATCGACGAGTGGTATACGAGTTTAGAGGCAAAGGGAGTCCAAATAAAGGATTCTTTAGAAGCCTTGGAAAATATCCCAGTTAAAGCTTTTGTGGCCTATGATCCGGCGGAATACTACATCGAATTCGATCAATTCTTGAAAGACCCTAGAAATCAAAGAATTCTACAGCTACTCCAATAAAGAAATATTTTATGGATAAGTCCAGCCGGCAGAGACCTTTCGAGGAGCTGCTTGGAAAAAAATAGAAAGGAGGTAAATATGAGCAAAAGATTCATCGTGATACTGGCCACATTAGTTGTGACGGCCAACTGTATTTGGGCTCAGGATCTTGCTTTAAAAGGCGGCACGATTCTGACAATCACAGATGGCACGATCGAAAACGGCACCGTCGTTATCCAGAACGGCAAGATAACGGCTATAGGAAAGAATGTCAAAATCCCTAGCGGGGTCAAAGTGATCGATGTCACCGGGAAGTATATCATGCCCGGTGTTATCGACAGCCATTCACATATCGGCCTGACCGATGTGAATGAAGCCACTGACCCGGTCACGCCCCAGATCTGGATGTGGGAAGCCCTGGAGCCGGGGGCGGATTCCATCCGGAAAACCCTGGCCGGCGGAGTGACCACCGTAAAGACCATGCATGGGAGTGCCAATGTCATCGGAGGCGTGAACGTCACCATCAAGCTGAAATATGACCGACCGGTGGAAGAACTGATTATCCCAGGAGTCCGCCAGCAGCTCAAGATGGCCTTGGGCGAAAATCCCAAGCGCGTTTACGGCAGCAGACAACGAACCCCTTCAACACGAATGGGAAATGCTTATGTCGCCCGTAAAGTGTTTATTGAAGCCAAAGAATACAAGGCGAAATGGGATAAGTACGAAAAGGACAAAGCCTCTGGAAAAAAGGATTTGACTCCTCCCAAAAAAGACCTGAGGATGGAGACCTTGAAGATGGTGCTGGAGAAAAAGCTCAGCATCGACTGCCACGCCTACCGCGCGGATGAAATCGTCTGGATCATCAATTTCTGCAAGGAATTCGACATCGATCTTTTGCAGTTGAGCCACTGCATCGATGGTTATAAGGTTGCAGACATCATGGCCAAAGCAGACGTCTTCTACGGAGGTTGGGTCGACTGGTGGGGATTCAAGGAGGAGGCCTATGATGGCTGCCCGTATGGCATGCAAATCATGCATGACGCCGGCGTTAAAATCGTCATCAACTCCGACAGCCCTGTCGAAGGCCGCTACCTTTTCCGCATGGCCACCAAGGTACTGAAGTATACCGATATCCCGGAAAACGAAGCACTCAAAATGATCACCTTGAATCCGGCAGAGTCTCTAGAGCTTGGCGACCGCATCGGAAGCTTGGAAAAAGGGAAGGATGGAGACATCGCGGTCTTTGACAAGCATCCTTTGGACACGACCACCAAATGCTTGATGACTATCATCGAAGGAGAAATCTTCTTTGATTATAGCAAAGAAAGTGTCACCTCAAAAGGAGGAAGCCGATGAGAAGAATCACACACATTGTCCTTGTGGTTTTTATCCTGTTTGCGGGAGTAGAAGTAATCGCGGCTGCCGATACGATTTTGATCAAAAACGGCACCATCGTTCCCGTGAAAGGTGGCACAAACACTATTGGCGACCTCCTGATCGAAAACGGAAAGATCATCAAGATCGGCACGCGTATCCAAGCTCCAGCAGGAGCCAAGGTCATCGATGCGTCGGGAAAATATGTGTATCCCGGACTGGTGGCAGTGATGACCGCGGTTGGGGTGACCGGTTATCCTGGTGCAGGTAACGACACCGATGAAGTCGGGACTTCCACACCCCATATGGACCCTTATGATGCCATCAATCCGGAGGATGAATGCATTGAGGTTACACGCCTGGGGGGAGTCACGACCGTGCAGACAGTGAGCGGAACCCGGAGTGTGATCAATGGCAAATCTGTGGTCCTTCACCTGGAAGGAGATTTGGCTGACAAAATGGTGGCCAAACGCTATGTCTCCCAAATCATCAACATGGGTGCCAGAGAGCAGAACAAGTACCCATCTACTCAGCCAGGAATCGTCTCTTTTTTGCGGACCAAGTTCGACCAGGCCAAGGAGTATGCCAAAAAGCAGAGCGAGGCAGCCAAGAAGAGTCAAAAAGAAAAAAGTAAAAAGGATAAGAAAGACAAGGAAAGCCTTGCCAAACGGAACCTGGAGATGGAGGCTCTCGTACCAGTGGTCACTGGGAAAGTGCCTGTCATTTTTATCACCTCTAATGAGGTCACTATTCGCAATGCTCTTGAAATCATCAAGGAGTATAAACTCCAAGGAATCATCCGAGCGAGCTCAGGAATTCTTAAATACGCCGACCGCATTGCCAAAGAAAACATCCCGGTTATTTGGGCTGGAACGACCGGTATCCCCAGGCGCTGGGAGCCTTTTGACCTGAACTATCACACAGCAGCGGTTTTAGCGGAAAAAGGCATCCTGTTTGCCTTTGACCCGGGCGGATGGGGTCCTGGAAATCGCAACGTGCGCGACATGCCGACGCCTGCATCAATCTCTGTGGCCCATGGATTGCAGGAGAAGAAAGCCCTGGAAGCTCTGACTATCAATCCAGCACGAATCCTCGGCATGGAATCGGAGGTTGGTTCTCTGGAAGAGGGTAAGACTGCCAACGTTGTGATCTGGACTGGCAGCCCCATACAGGGACGCTCTCGGGTAGAAACGGTCATCATCAGGGGCAAACTCATCCCTATGACCAGTTTGCAGACCAGGCTCTACGAAAAATTCAAGAAGATTGTCGACGAAAGGATGAAGAAAAAGAAATAATAGTCACGCGTCTGGAAGATATTTGGGAAGACAGCCAAGAAATAAAAGGATTGAACACGACTTGAGATTTCCTAACCTCTGGAAAGACGCTAACCATGGTATTCCAGAGGTGAAGGCAGGGAACGAAAAAGCACAGTACCTATAAATAGAAAAGAGAAAATCCCCTTTTCTTCCTAAAATCTATTCCTATCTTTCTCTTCCCAGAATAAATCAATGAGGTCGTATTTTGCCGCTTGTCCTGTGTTGGGACACTTGAACGTTTGTCCTGTAATGGTACTGGAATCGAGTGACTCTTTAGTGTAAGCCACCGGCGAGGGGTGCTTTTCTCCACAAATCTTACATTTGTAAAAGACAGGCATGTTTAATTCCCTTTTTTTTAATGCAAATTTTCCCAGTTATTATTATTTCGAGTCATTATTATAATCAGAAAATTAAATAAAGTTCAAGCATCAATTTCTTGTCCAAAACAATATTTCAGAATCATGCTTTTGGAATCTATTCTTTCTTATATCGCTTGACTTTGTTCCAGGCTTGAAGATAAATATATCCTTGATGAAGGCAGTGAAAATCGGAGTCGACACAGGAGGTACATTCACAGATTTTGTTGTTTATTCCGATGGAAAAGTTGAAATAAAGAAGCTTCCTTCAACACCCCATAATCCATCCCTTGCCATTCTCAGTGGAATTCAGGAACTTCTCGGACGCTCTACACTTGTCATCCATGGAACTACTGTCGCCACAAACTCACTCCTCGAACGGAAAGGCGGGCGGATCGCTCTCATCACAACCAGAGGATTCGAGGACATACTCTTTATCGGACGTCAGACAAGGCGTGAGCTTTACAGGCTCAAAGGTGAGCGACGGGATTTCCTCCTGCCCCGCCGTTTCTGTTTCGGAATCGATGAAAGAATGTCGGCATCAGGAAAAATCGAGAAAAAAGTCTCCCAAGCTGAACTCCGAGCAATCCTGGAGAAAATCAAGAAATTGAACGTTGAGGCCGTTGCCCTATCTCTTATTAACTCTTACGCCAATCCCTCCAATGAAAAAATGATTTCAAAAGAACTGAGGAGAAATAAATTCCTCTTTTCTGCTTC
>CAYFVQ010000070.1:0-10003 GCA_964346585.1 uncultured Eubacteriales bacterium
CATTACAAAGAACGTTGGTATCCAAATCTCTTTGAGCGAGATACGTATGATTCTTGGATTAGAAAGGGCGGGAAAACACTCGTTGAACGGGCTAATGACAAAGTTGACAGAATTCTGTCAGAGCATGAACCTGAATCTTTGCCCCCCAGGATAAAAGATAACCTTAAGACAATAGTCAGTAGAGCTAACGCGAGCTAGAATTCGCAGTCATCTCGAAGTTGGACAAAAGCTCCTTCGCTTCTTTTATTTTTCTAAATATTTAAGAATATTCTGTGCAGTCTGTACTTCGGGAGAATCAGGATCAACTTCGATGAATTTCCTTAAATTTTCCTTGGCCTTTTCGAAATTCCCTTTATTGAGATAAGCGTATCCCAGTTTCAGATAAGGTTTTCCCCACTCTGGATTTATCTTTTTGGAGAGCTCGTAATAGTGAATGGCATCGTCTATCTTGTTTTTTGAGAAGTATATTTCCCCCATATTATAGGCTAAGTGTTCATTCGCGGGATTGTTGTCGAGGACTTTCTTAATATATTTTTGAGCCTTCTCAACATCTCCTTTGAGGAGGTAGACTTCTCCTATTCCCGTCATCGCTTTGGCTGCAATCTCATTGCCTCCTAAATCTTCTTTTTCTGGTTTTATACCTTCCAGGACTTTGTTGAATTCTTGTAAAGCATTATCCAGCTCATTTTTTTGTACGTAGCAGCTTCCAATGTCTATATGAACTTGAAGGGCCTCCGGATATTTCTCAAGAAATTTTTCGAAAGCAGATATAGCCTCATCATACTTTTTTTCAGTAAAAAACTTTTTGCCTTGGTCAAAAAGATCAAAGGAGGACCTATCTAGTGAGGAAGCATAAGCCGTCTGGTCGATCTTTTTTAAAACAAAGTTGATTTCTGGATTTTTTTTGAGCTGTTTGACATCTGTTTCTTTGTAAGCTGGAGAATAACCTCCCGCTGTAACCGATACTCTCCACATTCCTGTCCCTAAACCGATAAAGGCCCATTTTCCCTTTTTATCCGAGGTGGTTTCAAAACTTAGATCTTGATGTTTTAGGCTCGTAAAGACAATCTTTGCATTTTCTATGGGATTGCCATTTTCATCTAAGACTTTCCCTTTAAGCCTTCCTTTGCCCCTTCCACCCTGAGCAAAGGCAAAATTGGCGGTCGAGAATAGAAGCAATATGATGACAATAACCCTCCACCCTTTATTTATTTTCATTGATTCCTCTTCTTTTGTAGCGATAGTTTTTTTCTCTTAATATTTTATTCTTTTCAATGACTTTAGTAAATGCAAAAGATTAAATGAAAAGAGAGAAAGACTTTTTTGCCTAAACTAGTCTATTTTTTCTGGAGAAAGTCTATCTCGGGTAATGAAGGCATGTCATTTCTTTGGGCATCGGATAGCATGATTTCTCCCTACGTTTAGATCGTTCATAACCTCATTCAGTGAAATTGAATTAAATGGATCGATCTCAGACTGCTCGACCGTCTCGACTATTTTTCCGCCAGTTTTTTCGCTGTATCCACAGCGGTGAGAGCATTCTCCAAATATCCGTCAGCACCGATATCGTCGGCCCATTTTTGGTTGACAGGTGCTCCGCCCACCATGACTTTAAATCGTCCGTATAATCCCTTTTCTTTGAGGAGTTCGAGGATAGAATGTGCCATTTTTTTCCTCCAATTTATCAGTATTTAAGTCTTTTTTACAATCAGGTCAGTGGAGTCGAGAATCCTGTCTTTTGCATCAGTGTATTTCATTCTTATGGATGGTGGAGACTGCACCGTATTCATGTCAATTTCACATTTTTAACAAATGATGGAATATCTGATGCCTCCTGACAGCCCACTATGACTTCCCAACCGGGAAGATTCTCCTCCAAATCGCCGCTGATCTGAGACACAAATCCGGGAATCACGATTTTCCTGGTTTTGACCTGCTTTTCAAAGTCGGTCTCTCTAATAAATTTTGCGATAGTTTCCCCTACAAATTTGCCGGCTGCCCATGCTGTGAGCACGGATTGACCCTCTGTATCACAAACGACCAAGTGGGCTGAGATTCCGCTGTTTTCGATTTCGCCAGAAACGATAAAATAGGTCAGGGAAAAATTAGTTGTGACAAAGACCGGCGATTCAGGTGTCGGCTCGCCTATGGGATAGACTTTGGCATCCACCTGAATAGGCTTCTGAGGATCTGTGTATATGTTTTGCCGGAGTGTGAGGAGAGCATAGAGCAGCGCCTTGTCGTATTCGGGAAGCACGATGATGGAATCATATTTACACAGTGAGACTGTGGCCCTGGCTAGTGCATCATAGGCGTTCTCTGAAAATATCTGTGTAAATAAAGGGTATCCGAAAGGCTTGAAATTTTTCTTCAGAGCGCTGCGCCTCAGAATGGTGTTGTGTTGTAACCGTAGACCCGTATTATTGGTCTCCAAGTTCAGGATAAGATCCTGAACGCCGGCCTGTTTTGCTTTTTCTGCTTGAGAGGCTAATTCATCATAAGACGCGGCTGTGAGTACAACGGGGCAGTCATGGGTTTTAGCTAACTCCAAATCTTTTTGTGTGGCCTCTTGCTGCAAATAGATGGCTGTGCGTTCATCTTTGAGGAGTTCGACTCCGGCTTTTCTCGCTTCTTCATCTGGACAATCCAGAATGACGGCCTTTTTCGATGACTGTTTCACGAGTCCGAGGATCCTGAGGAAGAGAGATTTATCTTGGGAGTCCTTAGTTATCAGGAAGAGATCTGGTTTAAGCTCTTCACCCACTCTTTCCACACTGTATCCTTCAATATCTTCAATTTTTTCTCTAAGACGCTCTTCCCCTTCGGAAATTTTCAGTTGGATTCCGATGCCGGGCTGGTGGAAAAATGTCTTTTCATGGCGAAACATGACAGTTTCGTTCCCCACTTCCAACGGATTTTTTCGTCCGATCTTCACCAGTCGGATTGGTGGCTCGCTTGCCGCTCCCAGACTTGCTTTTGCCTCATCAGAGGCATGCGGGCATTCGTTGAGTTCGGCTTTTTTTTGAGCCAGTTTCATGGCAAACGCCATACAAGTCGGAACGCCACAATCGCCACAGTTTGTTTTCGGTAGCAGTTTGAAAATATCCAGTCCTGATAGGGCCATCATCACTCTCCTTCCTTCGCTTCGGACATTTCCTCGATTTTTGATTTTACAGTAGCAACAGTATATGGATGGTACAGAATGAGTAAATCCGCGCCTGCGGCAAGCAAACTCATAGCGGTGCCGATCTCCCAATAGGCTCCCCTTGGCGACAGATCGCCCCAATCGGGGTAGTCCTTTTCTAGTGCGCGTGTTTCCTTCACACGAAAACTTTCATACCCCGCATTGACCAACATCGGAAAGGTCATCATACTGTCCCCGGCGAAAGCATCGATTCGAATTCTCTCCATGATCGAATAGGTATACTCTAATCCATATCCGAGGGCTCCAGTCAAGGGGTCCATCACGATCTTTTCCCGGGGGAAATTCATCTCTGTCAGAAGTATGTTTAATTGCTTTGCAATATTGACATCGATGGGCGATTGTGCTACAAGCGTGTGGCCGTAAGCAAGACACGCCGCAGCTATGGTTTTGTAATTGTCTTTCTCTACATAGCTGATAAGACAGTTTTCTCCGGCTGTCACTTCGCAGACTTTTTTCATCACTTCATTGATCTTTTCATAATGACTGTGTCCGGTAACAATAATAGGCACGCCGACACTATCGAGCACCTGCCTGACAGCTTCAGCGGCTTCATCGGCGCTTCTATTTCCTTTTTCAGGATGTGTCCCATCGAGGCGGATGCTGATCATTTCCGCTCCATACTCCTGGACACATTTTTTAGCCATATCACCCGGATGATCGATGACATCACCGAAATAATCGAGAAGAAGAGCAGGATACTTTTCAGGTTTTCTATCGAAGACTTCCATAGCTACCTTAGGAGGATTGGGATAGTATCCTTCGAAAAAATGAAAAGGCAAAGCTGTGCTGCCACCGATTCTTGCCGTATGAGTGCGTGTTCCTCCATGTTCTGAGGTCGCACCGATCGTGACCTCGATCACCTTGCCTTTATTGGTATCTTTTGGGATCTTGAAATTCATGTGCTGTTGCGTCCTTTCATAACTTAAGTTTATGCATGATTTGATCGATCGCCTTATAAGCGGGAGACTTTATCGAAATCTTATAAACCGGTGTTCCGTTACGGTCCATTCTGAGGAGGTTTGTGTCTTCAGGTATGACACCCAAAAGCTGCAGTTTTTCTTGTTCAATAACGTTCCTGACGGTTTCCGTGAGTATTTCAGGAGCTCTGTTCAAAATTAGAAATCTAGTCCGTACACGTGTATCCAATTCTTCGAGCAGCTTGCTAATTCGCGCGGCCGTTTGGATGCCCCGGGGCGATGCGTCAGAGACGCTGAAAAGATAGTCGATGGTCTGTGTCGTACGTCTGCTGAGGTGTTCCATGCCTGCCTCATTATCGATAACGACGTACTCATAATTTTCCCCAAGAGATTTGAGGATATCCCGCAGGAGGTTGTTGGCATAACAGTAGCAGCCCGGTCCCTCGGGCCGGCCCATGGCAATGAGATCAAAACATCGAGTCTCCACAAGGCTGGTCTGAATCTTGTATTCAAGAAACTGTTGTTTGGTCATTCCTGCGGGGAGGTTGTTTGCACTTTTTTTCATCTCCTCTCGTATGGCTCCAACCGTGTCTTTGATTTTGACGCCAAGAATATCGTTGAGGTTGACATTGGAATCGGCGTCTACTGCCAGAATGGATCCCTCACAGTGTTCATTCAACCAGCGGATAACAAGTGCAGCAAGTGTGCTTTTCCCGGTTCCTCCCTTTCCAGAGATAGCTATCGTTTTCATTGGTCTTTGGCTCAGTTAAAGCAGAGGATCCATGGACAGAGCCGGATGGTTCTTTTTGGTTATGAATTCCAGAACCTTCTCTTCTGTCGTCGCCACGGTATCGTCAGCGATCTTATCGTAGAAATCCTCGATGCCGTACTGTTTGCCGATTTCGTTGAGTATCGGACCCAATTCTTCCTTAAGATCCTTGTTCATCCAAACGATGCGCCTGGCTCCTCCCTCTGCACTGATGAATTTTTTACTACCGATATACTGCTTGCTATGACCTATGAATCCCGGGGTTTGCATCCCACCTCCCACATTCCCTGCGAGAGTCGAAAATTTCATTCCGCTCGGGGTCATGCCCGGGTAATCCCTGTAGACAACCATGATTCCATTAGTCGAGGGTAAGATACAGGAGATGCACTCAAAGCATCCGCAAGATGTCATGGGATCTTCGATTATGCTGTAGGCATTGAACCGTTCCAGTGTCTTGTGAGAGCTATTGTAGACAAAATTGTTGATATCCTCCCACTGGCCCTTTCCTTCATCCAGAGGGGTTCCCTTTTTGACGGGCTGGTTGGGACCTGTGGGATTGATCTGGTAAGCTGCTTTTCCATCGAGCCAGTTGTATGCACCGCACAGACCTGAACGCTCAGGAGTGATAACGCATACGTGATTCGGGGCAAAAGACTGGCAGAGAGTGCAACTGTAGAATGTATCCACAGCCTCGTCTGTCATATCCGCAACGCGGGCATCCCTCTCGAGATAGACCTTTCGAGCGATATCGATGAGCTCGAGGACTTCCTTTTCCCTGGTGTAGATCTTTACCTGAATCTTATCGACGATTTTTCCGTATTCTCCATGGAGCTTGGCATGAATTATAGAGCCGAAATCCCGGAATTTGAATCCTTTGGCCTTGGCCTCCTTACTGATCCGGATCCAGTTGATATCCCGCTGTCCCATATGGAAGACGCCGTTCGCGCAGTTGATAAAGTCATGGATCTGACGTTCCAGGATAGGCTCAAAATCGGATTGCATTTCCCGTCCGGCGACTTCGACCCAGATAGCGAGAGGAATTTGTGAGCCTTCATTGATATCATCGATTTCCGGGCCGATCACTTCGATCTTCCCATCTTCGACTTCCTCTAAACGCTTGGTCGTGAGGTACTCGAAGCCAGGATTTGGCTGCCCTGCGAGTTCGGCATACATGTCATCCTTTCGAACCCGCTCTCCTTGAAAAGCAGGTCCGTAAGGAACAGGGATCGGAACCTTGGTGATGCTTATTTTCAGGCCTCTGACTTCGATCGCTTTAGCGACGATTTTGTCATGAGGTACAGGGGAAACGACATGCTCGTAGGTACATATCCCGGTGGGAAGAATCTGATCGATGTCTGTATCGGCGATGGTGGGGAATCCATAGTTGATGGCACCTGCTGCCTGGGCATGTTTCTCGTCATCCACAGGTCCGAGCGCGAGAACGAAAGCAAAGACTCTGTTCTTATTGTACCGTAGAACACGTTCGAAGTCTCCGGGCTGAGCGCCGCCGAAGGAGAGTGCTACTCGTGTGGCAAATCCAAGCGCATGAACCGTTGCCGTGACATCGTTGCCAAACGGAACCAACCGGGTCTCCCAACCCATCTGGATGCCTTCCTCTCGAAGCTGCTGCGCCATGGATTTTCCTTCCGTTTCAGCAGACATGAAGACATAGAGGTTTTTCTCCTGAAGTTCGCGTGCGATCTTGACAGCAATCTCATTGGTCGAACAAAAACCCACGCACGCGGCGAAGCCTGGAGCTGTCCCGTCGACAAACTCTATTCCTCTTTCTCTCATAATCACATCGTTTGCAGCTCCCAGCCAGAGCTGGTCCTCAGTAGGATTTGGCGTCGTGAGATAGGGAAGAGCATTCGACGTATATTTTATGGCCTCGATGATCTCGTCTGCAAAAAGAGTCGCCATACCTGCATCCAGAGTATGGCCAAGGTAGGGTAACCATAAATTCCCCTCAGGAATATCAGGAAGAAGATTTTTTGCCTCTTGAAGGAGTTCTGTCATTCCTCCTAGGGTATCTATTTGCAAGCCTGACATGCCATATGAGATAGGCAGATAATAACCTGTATTTGGAAATTCGACTTTTGTGTCCGGACCCTTCTTATCGATTGCCTGCTGTAGCTCTTTCTCAGCGCGAGCAACCAGCTTGTGGGCCCCTCGAATAGCTCTTGTAGCGATGAGTTTTGACATCAGATTCCCCTTCTTTTTTCGTTAAACATCCAGATCTCTCCTCATTTCCATATCATAAAGAACTCGTTCCTTGGCTTTGCTGATCCCCAAGTTTTTTCGTTTTTTATTGATATGGTCGATCATCAATCCGGCCATTTTTCCCGGATCCGGCTCGACGCCCCACATCCCTCCAAAGATCTGTTCGAACTCTCTGAAGACATGTTCGCAAAAGATGTCACTGCCGGAGATTGGCAGGCCTACTCCGAATACGGTGAAGACCCCAGAGGAAACGAAATACTGCCCGATCGAAATAGCTTTCTCGCTCATCCATTCAGGAGCTGCGCCTGCCACAGGGAGGTCGCTGATATCCTCACCGAGGCCGCCTATCTTCACCATCTCGGAGAGAGCGATCAAAATACGGCTGTTGTCTACACAGGATCCTGAGTGAAGAACCGGTGGCATTCCCACTGCGGAACAGACCTCGGCAAGCCCTTTACCCGCATAATTTTCTGCGGATTCAGGAATGAGCAAGCCGGCTTTAGCACAGGCGATAGCTGAACAGCCTGTTTGGACAACCAGGATGTCGTTAGCGATGAGCTCCTCGACGAGGTCGATATGAACCTGGTCGTGAGTGACTTTGGGGTTGCAGCAGCCTACGACTCCGGCTACGCCTTTGATCCGGCCGTTGATCACGTTGTCGTTGAGAGGCGTGTATGAGCCCCTAAATTTTCCGCCAAGCATGTAATTGATGGCCTCGTGAGAGAAACCTGCGACCAAATCCATCTTTTCCTTGGGGATTTCGAATTTACCTCTGCTCGGGAAATTCTGGACAGCGATTTTTATGATCTCTTTGGCGGTTTGAAGAGCCTTTTCATGGAAGAAAGCGATGTGTTCGGCTCCTTCAATTTTCCCTTTTGGAGAGGTAGTGATAAGCTTCGTGTGATGACACTTGCAGATTTCTGGCAAAGCCGGCATGATGCACTGGACATCGACGATCATAGCTTCCACTGCGCCCGTGGCAATTGCCAGTTCCTGCTGGAGAATATTCCCGGCAATGGACAATCCATGTCTCAACAGGATTTCGTTGGCTGTGCAGCAAATACCGCTGAGGTTAATTCCTGTGGCTCCCTTTGATTTAGCAAGCTCTAGTAGTTCTTTATCCTGAGATGCATGGACCAGGGCCTCTGCCAGTACGGGTTCGTGACCGTGGACAACGATATTCACTTCTGTTTCAGAGAGAACTCCCAAATTCACCTGCCCTCTGATAGGGGAGGGAGTTCCGAAAAGAATATCCTGGAGTTCTGTAGCCACCATCGAACCACCCCATCCATCGGCTAAAGCTGCTCTTGCGCCCTGGAGCATAATATTCCGGTGGTCTTGGTCCACACCCATGCTCGTGCGGTGCATCGCTTCGACGATTTCCCTGTCGATCCCACGGGGCACTATTCCCAAATCCCTCCATAAGGTTTGTCTTTTTTCAGGCGCCTTGCGAATAAAAGGCACTTCTCCTGCCTGGCTTCCAAAACAGGCCAACGCTTTTTCAGCGACATCCAGGGCGATATCTTCTTTTTTCCGGTTCTCTATAGAGATGTCAAGGACCTTGGCTACCTTCCTGAGCTTGTTTGCATCCGTGATCGTGTATCCCGAATCAGGAGATTTCGCGGCCAACAGCAATGTTTTGGCCACATCCCGACCGTGGTCGGAATGGGCTGCAGCTCCTGCAGCGATCATTCGGGCAAAATTTCTTGCGACAATGACTTCGGCCGTAGAGCCGCAGACTCCTCTCTGAGGGCTTTTCCCTTTGGGATTGATGCGGCATGGCCCCATATAACAATTATCGCAACAGAGCCCGCTTTCGCCAAAACCGCACCGGGGTTTTTGTTGGTCTGACCGGTCCCAGACCGTTTCGATTCCTGCCTTTAAGTTTTTTTCCAGCTTTTGATGGGCTGTCTTGTCTCTTTTTTTGTCATCCATGACTTATTGCCCCTTCTTATGTCTCAAATTTCTAATAACATATCTCAAGAATTTTCACCTTATGATGCTGGCTTCCGCGGAATCTTCACTCGCGGAGTTTGCGGCTTACGTCAGCTAATGTATAAAAGACTTTTTCCGAAAGCTCAACCGGGAGAGAACCTGTCCCGCAACTTGGCGTCAACAGGCATTTCTCCCAGATGAGATTCTCGTTGATTCCTTTACTCGCCAGATGTGTTATCCTCTCCTTAAGTCTGGCGATTAAAGAGTCAGCCGTTTCCTCAGCAATTTTTTCCGAAGTAGGAACAATACCCCAGGCCAATACACCTCCATTCTCCAAAAACTCTTTTGTTCGGTCAGAGTAATAGGCAATGGTTTCCCCGAATTCGAAAGCGTCAAAGCTTATGATATCCACACCCGCGTCGATCAGGATTGGCCATTCTGTGTTCCCACAACAGTGGGTTCCGACTAGGGCTCCGCCCGCATGAACCGCTTCCACCACCTCATTCAGATCGTGCACCACATCCTCTCTCTGGACACTGACATAAGTTGAAGAGCCGAAGCCTGTGAGGACAGGCTCATCCACAAAGCATAACTGCTTGTATCCAAGAACTTTAAATTTATCCAGGAGCCACCTGGCTTTCATCGTAATTCCCTTGATGACAACATCCCTGTAGACTTCGTTATAGTAAAGGGCTCTTTTGTTTTCGTCCACAGTGGCCAGGCCGAACGTAATCGGACCTGTTACTTGGCTTTTAAAAAACTGAATAGACAAAGGTCTGTCTGAGCTCAATCTTTTTTCCATGGCGTAGATCCCGCGGCTGAATTCTGCAGAGATCTTGAAATGATCCAAGTTTTCTTCCATATAACTCTCATAGAATCGTTCCAGCTCTGCTGTAGACTCCTCTCCGGTGTTGAAATACATTTTCTCTTTAGAGTCGTCAATGACCACGTTGGGAA
>CAYFVQ010000071.1:0-4084 GCA_964346585.1 uncultured Eubacteriales bacterium
AACCTGGAAGGAGACCATGTGATCGGCAGCGAAGTCGCTCTCGGTATCGCCAAATATCTGGTGGAGCAGTACGGCAAGGATGAAAAAGTGACCAAAGTCCTGGACACGCGCACATTCTACATCATTCCCCGTTTGAATCCCGATGGAGCAGAACTCTTTTTTAACCAGACTCTCCAGGAACACTCCGGCAATCTCAAGCCTCGCGATGAGGATTACGATTGGCGGGTCGATGAGGATGGCCCTGAAGACCTTAATGGTGACGGGATGATCACGATGATGCGAGTCAAAGATAAGGAAGGCGACTGGTTCATCGATGATAAAGACCCAAGACTGATGAAGAAGAAGGAAGATGACACCCCTCTAGACAAGCTCTACAAGATTTACACTGAAGGCATCGATAACGACGGGGATGAGCTCTATAATGAGGACGGTCTGGGAGGGTTTAACATCAACCGGAATTTCCCTCACAACTTCGGGTACAAACCCAAAGGCTTCGGTGTTTATCCGGTATCAGAGCTGGAGACTCAATCCTTCATCGACTTCATGACGAGATACGTCCCCGAACTCAAGACACAGCCCCACAAAAACATCTGCGGAGTCCTGCTCTTTTCAAAATTCGACAATCTGGCTGCCGGGACGGGTATCGAATGCGGAACCCCGACTTTTCCTCAGCCTCCCAGTGTCGGACGGCCAGCTGCAGCTATGGGCATGGTCTTCTTTATGGGACGCCGCAGGGGCGCCCAGGAGGAACAACTCCCACCGCCAACCGACCCTCAGCCAAAGAGGACGAATAGAGGTGATGTCAACCTTTTCACAAATGTCAGTAACGAATACAAGGAAATCACAGGTATTAAAAGCGCTGAATCAGAAAAGCCCGCAGGCTCACTGCTGGAATGGGCGTATTTTCAATTCGGTGTCCCTGCTTTCTCCGCCAATCTCTGGTCATTGAGACAGGAAGAGCAGAGAAGACCTCCGACCAAGAAGCAAAGTGGAGCCCAACCGGAAGTCAAACAGCAAACAACAAGAGACCGGGCGGCGATGTTCCGTCAATTCCAGATGGGCGCAAGACCTTCAACCCAGGCCCAAACCACGAGCAATGATGAAAAATGGCTGAAATGGATCGATGAGAAAAACGAGGGAAAAGGTTTTGTCAAATGGACCAAATTCAATCATAAACAGCTCGGCGAAGTGGAAATCGGAGGATTCCAGCCCTACTTGCGTGTCAACCCGCCGGCTGACCAGATTCCGGCCTTAAGCAAAAGCCATGCGGAATTCGCCCTTTACCTGGCATCTCAGTTCGCCGAGATCACTATGGATGAACCGGAAGTGAAGAAGCTGTCCTCCAACCTTTTCGAGCTGAAAATCAAGATCCACAACAAGGGAAAATTCCCTTACCAGACAGCCATGGGGCAGAGAACCCGCAACATCAATTCGATCATGTTGAGACTGAAATTCGAAGATGATAAGAGTATGAAGCTCTTCGGAGGGAATAAAAGGAATGACACGCCATCCTTAAACACTGGTGCTGAACGAGAATTCAAGTGGGTCATCATATCCCCTCCTGGAAAAAAGATCGATGTTACTCTATGGGCCATGAACGGAGGCGGGACAACTAAGAAAACGGTTGTCCTCAAATAAAGGCGGAGGTGAATGAAATGAAAATCAAACAAAATAAAAAAGTGATGATACTGGCACTAGCAATCCTTACGATCACAATGAGCGCATCACTGATTTTTGCCCAGAAATTTCTGCCAAGAAAGTGGAACGCGAGAAAGGTCGAATTGTCTTTCAATCACTACTATGACTGGAAGGAAGTGGAAGAGGCCCTGCGCAAGCTGGAAAAAGCCTATCCCAAATTCCTAAAACTGCGCTCTATCGGGAAATCTTACCAGGGACGCGAAATCTGGTACATGACGATCAACAATCCTGATACCGGCAGTGAACTGCAAAAATGCGCGATGTATATGGACGCAGATATTCACGGCAACGAGGTTCAGGGAGGTGAAGTCGGGATCTACACCATCTGGTATCTGATGGAAAACTATAATTACAACGATAAAATCAGAAAACTGGTCGATGAACGTGTCTTCTACATCTTTCCCTCAGTCAATCCCGACGGCCGAGACCTGTGGCTTCACTCCGGAGGCAGTGCCCGCTCAGGACAGGTCCCGATGGACAGCGACAGCGATGGTCTCTATGATGAGGATGGTCCCGAAGACATGGATGGCGACGGAGAAGTCGGCGCCATGTACATCAAGGTTAAGCCCGGCGAGGGAACACACCGCTTGAACGATATCGGCGACCGACTGGTCCCGATCCAGAAGAATATCAAGGGCAAACCGGATGAACTGGGTGATTATAAATACATCGGCAGCGAGGGAATCGATAATGACGGTGATGGCCGCTACAACGAGGATGGTGGAGGCGGCTATGACGCCAACCGAGACTGGCCTTCTTACTGGCAGCCGAACTACATTCAGCGCGGCGCAGGATCCTATCCGTTTTACTGGCCGGAATCCCAAGCCACCAGAGATTTCTTCTATACCCATCCGAATATTGCCGGCGTCCAGGCTTTTCACAACACTGGCGGCATGATCTTGCGGAATCCCGGAGCCCAACTCCATGGGGAGCTTCCCAGAAGCGACCTTATGGTTTTGGATGAAATCGGGAGGAAAGGCGAAAGAATAATAGAGGGCTACGAGTACATTATCATCTGGAAGGATCTGTACACGGTCTGGGGCGGTTTTATCGACTTCACCTACGACATGCTCGGTATTTATTCTTTTTCTAACGAACTGTGGATGTCCCGGGCTGATCTGGATAATGACGGAGAGATTACCCAAGAAGAGGAAGAGTTTTTCGATAAATACATCGACATGGACAACACTGCCATTTCCATGCACCAAATCGACCATCCCCAGCTCGGAAAGGTCACAATCGACCGCGACACCACCAAACTAAGCGGACGTGTTCCCCCCTCCTGGCTGCTGGAAGAACTCTGTCATCGAAACATGGCTTTTTGTCTGCTCCATGCGGACGAGATGCCGCTGCCCACTATAAAAAAAGTGAGTGCGGAGAAAATCGCCTCAGGTCTCTATCGATTAAAAGTGACTCTGTACAATGAGCGGTTGATGCCGACCATGTCCGCGGCTGCCATCTCAAACATGGTTCAGCCGCCGGATACTCTTTCAATCGAAGGCAAAGTCAAAGTTCTCGCCGCTGGCCGTGCCGCGGCAACGGGCATGCCCGCAGGCATACCTGCCCGGTTCCGTCGCTTCTTCCGCGGCCGCGGAGCTGCAGACAGTGATGTGACCTTTATCGACCAGAAGGATCTGAAGCACCTGAAGCTGACAAACGGGATCCCAGGCAGGAGCGAAGTCGAATATCACTTCCTGGTAGAAGGCAAAGGGAACATCACAGTCAAACTCGATTGCGCCAAAGGCGGTAAACACTCAAAGACGATCGTCCTTAAATAAATCGAAGAGCTTGTCCAGAAGAGATAGGATTAAGGCGCTCTGAAGAAAATAACTCTTAAATTTTCATTGCGCGACGCGCAGCAATCCCAGCTTGGCGTCATTGCGAGCGAAGCGCAACAGGCTTAGTGAAGGGGAGACAGGAACTCTGGTGGATTGGGCTGCTATTCTTAAATCCTGATTAGATTTTCAGCTGTAAATACTCATTCATACCGCAGCGAATCGACCGGATTGGCCCTTGCTGCTTTGATGGACTGGTAGCTGACGGTTAACAGAGCGATACAGAAAGCCACCAGACCGGAAAGAAGGAATATCCAGACACTCAGATCGGTCCTGTATGCAAATTCCTGCAGCCATTTATTCATGAAATACCAACCGATTGGGAAAGCAAATATAGTTGAAATAAGAATCCATATTACGAATTCTTTTGAAATTATATAAAAAATATTAACCGATTTTGCTCCCAGAACTTTTCTGATTCCGATTTCTTTTGTGCGAATCACAGTCATGTATGCCGATAGCCCGACAAGTCCGAGGCAGGATATGAATATAGAAATTAAAGCGAAAGAACTGAATATATTCCCAGTTCTTTCAACTCTCCTGTATGTCAT
>CAYFVQ010000072.1:0-2532 GCA_964346585.1 uncultured Eubacteriales bacterium
ATCTATGCTTACCAGCTGGGCGGCTCGAGTGGAAAATACAGTATGAGAACGTTCTCCCGCTGGATGCTCAAAGCGCAAGCACTCTACCAGCTTCCGTACGATTTCAACATCTCCATGACTTTCAACGCTCGTGAGGGACATATTATCGATGAAAGAGTCAGTATTTCAGACCAAAACACTAACAATCCGTTAGACCAGGGCGGTTCGATCGTGCTGCGCCCCGCTGGTGCGAACAGGCTGCCCACCTTCTGGAATCTGAACTTTAGGGTAGAGAAGGTCTTGAGAGTCGGAGATGTCGGTAAGGTCTATCTGATGATCGATGCGTTCAACGTGTTCAACAGCAGTATCCTGAACAGAAAGCGCGACATCACCACAGGAACGATCTACACTGACACTGCCGTTCCGTACACATTCGTCGCTTCTTCTCGTTCTGGAGAGCCGAACGAGGTGTTGAATCCTAGAGTTTTCAGGTTTGGAGTTAGGTTCCAGTTCTAAGGCTGTTCCTCGAGTACGAGTTCAAAAGCCCCTTCCGCCCCATGAGGCGGAAGGGGCTTTTTTTTATTCGTTCGTAAAAAATGAAAAGAACTGAATACTGAGTCTAGAGAACAGGGTGCCGATGTCTTTGGTCTATTCTCATAGCTCAGCCAGGTAAGGTAATCGAGCGTAATTGTGGAGGCTGAATCGAACGGTCTTCTTTGTCAAACTTAACATATTCTCAATTTTCAATTTCAAAGAGAATTTTTTTAAAAAGAATTGTAAACTCGCATATTTTTATATGAATTCCGGTGTTGATAAAAAAGTAGAAAATAGGGTAGGGAAAAAATATTAGAGTTCGACAGTTTAACTTATTCGATTAACGATTCATTTATTCAACTTCAGATATTTAATATAATATAGAAAATAAATAAGTTAGAATTATATCCCAATTAATCCAAAGAGAATGTATCTTTATTCAATGAGAATGAAATCCTTAAGGCGTATAGAAACTGGAAAGGGCTGCGAGGATTATTTTTTAATATTCGGCTTGCAAAAAAAAATTTTTAACTATAAAATACAGCCACTCAAATCCAGGAAGGGGACAAGTCTTGGATAATAAGGCCTTTAACAGTAATGACTTTCAGAAACCAAAGACTCTAACTCAATCGATCTACGAGCGTCTTAAAGAGTCAATCCTGAATAAAGAACTCGAGCCAAATCAGAGGATCAATGAAAAAGAAATCGCTGACAGCCTTCAAGTCAGCCGAACTCCGGTCAGAGAAGCAGTCGCACGGCTGGTGGCTGAGGGATTTGTTGAAGTAATTTCTCATCGAGAATCTCTGGTTAGGGAAGTCTCCTACAAGGAATTAAAGGAAATTTTCCAAGTCATCGGAGTTTTGGATAGGCTGGCAGCGGGTCTAATAATTGGTCAGATTGATCCTCAAGAGTTGACCAAGTTTGAGAAGATGACAAATAAAATGGAACGATACTTTATGATGAGCGAAGTCGAGAAGTTTTTAGATGTGAATTATGCAATCCATGGAAGACTTTGGGATTATTTGTCCAAAAAGAATAGTTATCTTCAGAAAGAATTGCGTGCGTGTGTCAATCAGATCAAAATGTGCACCTATCCTTTGAAAAGTGCGTTTAAAGACCCAAAAATCATAAAAAAGTCAATGAGTTCACACAAGGAAATCATCGAGGCCCTCAAAGCAAAGAACAAAGCCAAATTAGAGACGGTTGTATACGAACATTGGATTCCGCCTTTACTTTAGCTCTCCACTTATTCCCATAA
Source organism: uncultured Eubacteriales bacterium (assembly GCA_964346585.1). Classification (GTDB taxonomy): domain Bacteria; phylum Acidobacteriota; class Aminicenantia; order Aminicenantales; family Aminicenantaceae; genus SOIA01. Next base: position 1,772 of record CAYFVQ010000072.1, read on the forward strand.
AAAAACTCTTCTAATCGCCTTAAAAAATCCATTTTATTGGATTTTATTCATTTTCTTGGATAAAATCCAAGAGAAAAGGTTCGGATTTTTTCTCTAACCGACTGATATTCCACAAGTTAGAAATTTCTCTCGTCTTGGCATGAATAATGCATACAGTATTAATTATTATTTATAATGTATACTCTTAATTTAAATATGAAACATGAAAAAGGAGGTGAAAAGAGAAGAGGTCTATCAAAAAAAATTTGGTATGGGTGGAGTGAAAGATTTCACTCCAGGGTATTGGACGAACTTTTTTCCCTTAAGAAGGGATAAAAAGGAGGAGATTTAATGCGCAAAGCTTTAATTTTACTTTGTGTGCTCTTTTTAGCGGCTCCACTCCTCGCTCAGCACAGAACAGGAAACATTCACGGGACTGTTACTGATGAGGAAGGAAACCCACTTCCTGGTGTGACTGTCACATTGACCGGTTCCAAGACCGCGGCCATAACCCAGGTCACGTCTGCGGAGGGTAAGTTCAGATTCCTCTCCCTCTTTCCTGAGATCGACTATGTTGTCAGGTTAGAGCTTGGTGGATTCAAGACCAAGATCGAAGAGGGGATCATTGTTCAGACCGGAAAGAACACCAACCTCACGCTGACCATGGCGATGGGAGCGATCGAGGAAGAGGTGACTGTCACGGCTGTTTCACCTGTTGTGGACACGAAGAAGACGGAGATCTCGACGACCCTGGCCTATGAGGCGCTGCAGTCTCTGCCCAG
>CAYFVQ010000073.1:0-5502 GCA_964346585.1 uncultured Eubacteriales bacterium
TATATAGATCAATGGTGCCGTTATTGCCATTATCAGTATGCAGAACTTGTCGATTTGGAAAAACGTCTACAGATCAGAAAAAAATATAATCTTGAGATTATTCAGGTTTTACCCTACACCAGAGAGAAAGTCAAAGATTGGGTAAAGGATTTTCCGAGGAATTTAGGTGAGATCGAGAATTGGAAATATCCAAAAAATCCTGAAAAACTGAGTGAAGGAATGAAAGCCTGGATGCATACTGCCCGGAACGCCTGGCCAAAAACATTTGATTACAGTGATAGTAAAATCCCATTACTTTTCCCTATATTAATTGATGATGACCGGAAAGTCTCAATCGGGCTTGAACTGTTCAGAACAGAATGGAATCTGAATCGAGCCGAGCAAAATGTTCCAACTATATTTATCATCGATAAAAACGGAATAATCCAATTTAAATATATCAGTCAATCAACCATGGATAGACCCAGCTTTGATTATATCTTTAAATTTATCCAACGAATGATTTTAAATAAATAACCTGGATTATTCACGAGTCGAGGTTGCTGTAGATGCGAGGCGTCGGCCCATGAAGCTGTGGTCGTCCACCGCGATTGGGTCGCAACAAAGCAGATGCAGTGAGATCTGCTCGCCCGAAGGGTAAAAGATGCCGACATAGATTGAAATAATGGACAGTAAAGAAAGTTTGAATCTAAATTTTGAGAAAAACCTGCCGAAAGAACTCATATCATTGAAAATAATACATAGTGTCGGCAAATTTTATGAATATTTCAGGATAATTAAAATTGGGAATGTACATTGAAATGAGTATATCGGTTAATTTGTTAATGTTTATTGACCGAAAATTTCTTAATAGGAGAAAATTATGAAAGAATCCGAAAAAAAACAGTCCAGTCGAAGAGATTTTTTAACAAAAGCCTTACCAGTTTGTGCAGTATCATATCTTGCTGCAAACAGGGTCTTTGCCAGCTCTCCATGGATTGGCAAATCAGTATTTGATCAGGAAGAGCATAAGTTTGATAAGGAAATACCGGGGCTTAAAATGACATACCGGAGAATGGCTGCTATGCGCAACCGGAGTTTCATCAGGTTTGCCAGATTCTTACAAGGAGAAATCGGTGAGGAACGAGTGATAGAACTTATCAAAAAACAAACAGAGCAAAGGCTGAAAGAGCAGGCAAAAAGAGATCTCAAAAGGCTTGGAAAATCAGATTTCAAATCTTACATCAGTATTTTCAGGGACCCAAATATGGTGGCGAGTTTAACCATGGAGATTATAGAGGACACGGATACAGTCTTTGAAATTCGGGTGACCGATTGTCTTGCTGCCGAATCCTTTCTGCCCTACAAAGCTGGAGACATCGGTTATGCAGCAGTCTGCTGGGGCGATTATAATTGGGCTTCGGATTTTAATCCCAAGATTAAGCTAATTCGGGATAAAACTCTGATGCAGGGTCATGAATGCTGCAACCATAAGTATATCTGGACGGGATAACTTTATCGTTCAATAATCTGATTATTCAAAATAAAAAAAGCGAATTCCAATTCTTATAATTTTTCGGGTTATTTTTGACTGATTTGAGGACCGAATCGATCCTAAACTTAAGGATTTGAAGAATTTGGTTGATTCGGTACTCTTCAAGAGTCATTGACCTTGTCGTTCTGGATGTGACCTGCCCTCTAATACCGGTACAGGAGATACTCGATATTAGCAATCCTGTATAAAATGACATGAATAATAATAGAATAAAAGTTGAGAAGAAGCGTGTATGCTTAACGGTGATTACGATGAAGCGAAAAAGAATTATAAACAGTCACTTGAGCCGAATCCCGTTAATATAAATGCTATTGAAATGTTAAAGAAGATAAATAAAAAATGCTTTACCGCCATGGCTTGACAAAGAGCCACTATGCTGAATTATCGGACATCCTGATCGGGATCATGATTCACTCGACGAATCTCACCTGCTTTTCATGCTGAAAGAATTAAGGCCCCTCTATTAATCGCACAGGGGAAAAGAACCTATTGTCAATTCCACATTAGGAGCAATCTTTCATTCGTACTTCAGTGATTCGACCGGATTCGCAAGGGCGGCCCGGACCGCCTTGTACACGACGGACAGGAGAGCGACCAACAATGAAAAAATAGCAGCCAAGACCGCCGGTTCGAGACCCGGGCTTACGCGGTAAGCATAGCTCTGGAGCCACTGCCCGGCTGCATAATAGGCCAGGGGCCAGGCAATAGCATTGGCCACAAGGATCCAGACAGCGAATTCACGGGTTTGAATCAGGACTAGCTCCCTGACAGTTGCGCCGAGGACTTTCCGTATTCCGATCTCTTTGGTCCTCTTCTCAGCGATGAAGGAGGCCAAGCCGGAGAGACCCAGGCAGGCCGTAAACAGGGCCAGGATGGTGAAGAGGCCGAGAACCGATTTGGTCTTGGCTTCTTGTTTATAAAATGCGTTGATCTTGTCATCGAGGAACTCGTAAGTGAAGGGACGATTTGGCACGAAAGACTTCCAGGTACTCTCCAGGAATTTGACGGTTTCCCCGACATTATCAGGCCTGATGCGGACGTTGAGCCACGGCCACATGCGGCCCTCGTTGATAAACAGAATGGGATCGATAGGCCGGTGGAGGGAGTTCTGGTGAAAGTCCTTCATGATTCCGATCACATTGTAGTTCCTCTCCACGATGGCTCCCTCGCCATTCATCATCCTGAGCGAAATACGCTTACCGACCGGGGAATCAAAACCCATCGCTCTAGCTGCCGTTTCGTTGAGGACTGCGGCATCCGTTCGGTCGGTGGCCATTTCCTCGGAAAAGAACCGCCCCTCCTTCATCTCGAGGATGAAAGTCTCGAGATATTTTTCGTCCACACGGGCGGGGAGGAACTGGATCTGATCCTCTGGATCCTTGCCTTCCCAGGAAATGTCGGAGATGCCGCGTATCTCGTACCCAGGCGGCAAGGATTGGGAGATGCTTATCACGCGGGGATCGGCAAGCATCGCTTCCTTCAGGCCCCGAGCCAGGTTATCTGTCGTCAGGACATAATGTGTGTCGATGCCGAGATTTCTGGACCGAATATACCTTAACTGTTTGTCCACCACTAAGGTCCCGATCACGAAGAAGACGGTCAGTGCGAACTGGAAGACGACAAGCCCTTTCCGCAAACGGGATTGTCCCCGGCTTCCGGAAAACCAGCCTCCTCTCAACACCTTGGCGGGCTGGAACGATGAAAGAAAAAAGGCCGGGTAGCTGCCTGCAAAGAGCCCGGTCAACAGAGTGATCCCCAGTAATGCGGGGAGCATCCCCGCACCAAACACCCGGATCAGAGCAAGCTGCTTTCCGGCAAGGGAATTGAAGAGGGGCAGGAACTGCCATACAAGAAGAAGGGCCAGGATCAGGGCGACGAAGGATAGGACGATCGATTCCCCGAGAAACTGCTTGATGATATCCGACCGGCGGGCGCCTGTAACTTTGCGCAGTCCGACCTCTTTTCCCCTGTTGGACGAGCGAGCGGTCGACAGGTTCATGAAATTGATACAGGCCAGGAGGAGGATGGCTGCCGCAGCGATGGAAAATATGGTGAGCGTGGAAAGGCTGCCCTGGGCATAGTTATCCCTATCAAAGGCAAAATTCGATTTTAAGTGAACGTCCCCCAGAGGCTGAAGCCGGAGGGCGATATCGGACCTGCCTTTTTTTTCGTTAACGAGAGTGGTCATCTTCATGGCCGCTTCGGAGGAGGAGGCCTGTGGAGTCAGCTGCACGTAATGGTAGAAGAACGCGCTCTCCCAGTTTTCGAAATCGACGTGGTGGTACTCACGCATATTGACGCTCGGGATCATGCAGTCAAAATGGAGGTGGGAGTTTTCCGGCACATCCCGAATGAGGCCTGTCACGGTGTACGCATCTCGTCTGGTGCCAATCATCAGGATCTTCCCCATCGGGTCTTCGTCGCCGAAAAACCTGCGGGCTAGGCTTTCTGTGACCACGATCGAACGGGGTTCGACAAGGGCGGTGTCTGGATTTCCTTTCAACAGGGGGAAGGTAAACATCTTAAAAAATGACGGGTCGGCTATCCCCACGATCACGTCGAAAAAGAATTTTTCACCCAGGCTGATCCCGTACCATTCATTCCCCTGATAGCGGCAAACGTCCGCAACCTCGGGGATTTCCGCTGCGATAACCGGGCCGAGGGGGGTGGGTGTGCGGGCATCCAGCATCGTGCCGGTTTCCGTCTTCCACTCTGTGATGATTCTGTACAACGAGTTCCGATTCTCATGGAATCGGTCGAAGCTGATTTCATCCACGACCCAAAGCATCATCAGGATAGAGCAGGCAAGTCCCACGGCCAGCCCAGCGATATTGATAAAGGAATAGCCCTTCTGGCGCCGGATCTTTCTCAGGGCGATTCGGATGTAGCTCCAGAGGAGAGCCGGGATGAACAACGACCACACACTGGAAAGGCTCCAGAGGCGCTGAGGAGGCCGGACCTTGGAAAATTCCGCACCGATGTCCGAAGCTTCTCCCATTTCCTCACACACCCGGCGGAAAGCCTCTTCTTCGCTTTCACCCTGCCTGACAAGATCCACCACTTCGTCGCGGAGGACCGATTCCAGTTCGGAAATGTAAGTGTCCTCAAGGGCTGAATTTCTAGCCAGGTCCTTTTTCCATTCCTTAATAGCATTTTCCAGATCAAACATTATGCCTCCTCCTTTATCATCATCATAATAGAGTCAATCATCATTAAAGAGACTAATTTGAATTCAATGCCTTTAGATCTATACAAGCAATATTGCCGTAAGTGTTGCGTACATACACCTTCCCATCGCAGAGCACAGGTGCAGTCCAGCAGGTCAAGGGCTGGACCTCAGGGCAGTCTTTCCGATTCCTCATCTCCAGTACCCTGGCTCTTGAAACCTCACTGTAAGATTCGGATGTCGCTCTAAGGATCACGAGTTCCCCATTCGATTCGAGAAGGAGAAGATGCCCGTTAGCCATGGACAGGCCGGCCCAGTCTTCAAGCTTTTTCTCCCATGTTATCTTCCCGGTCTCGAGATCGATGCACTTTAAATGGATCGACCTCTTATCGTATGTGAAGCCGTAGACAAATCCCTCATGGGCGATCCAGCTCAGCATGGAAATATTCATTTTCTTTTCGGGCCATACCGCCACGGATTCGGCATCCGAAATGCGGATGAGGGTGCGGCAGCGCTGATTGCCCGGCTTCCCTCCGAAGAGAAAGATGTTTTCTTCGACCAACACAGGGTCGGCATCACAGTAGGGCCAGGGGTAGCTCCACTCGACCTTGCCATCTGAACAACTCACGGCATAAAGAGTGTATTCGGTATTGATGAGGGCAATCCTGCGTCCCCGGATTTCTGTGAGAACCGGAGTTCCCAGGCCGCAATTCTGATTGGCACTCTTCCATAAGACATTTCCCGTGGATTTATCCAGAGCCAGTCCAGCACTCCCGGCATTGAGGATAAGCCGTTCTCCGTC
>CAYFVQ010000074.1:0-2931 GCA_964346585.1 uncultured Eubacteriales bacterium
GAGGAAATTAGAGAACGGTTTGTTCTCGAAGCTCAAGCGGCAGCCGCTCTATCCCATCCCAATATCTGTACCATCCACGAGATTGATGAAGAGGAAGGACGGTCGTTCATCTCCATGGAGTACGTCGAAGGACAGAGCTTGAAGGATCGGATAAAACAAGGTCCTCTGGCTCCTGATAAGGCTCTGGATGTGGCTATTCAGGTGGCTGAAGGTCTTGAGGAAGCTCATAAGAAAGGCATTATTCACAGGGATATCAAGAGCGCCAACATCATGGTCACAGAGAAAAGCCAGGCCAAGATCATGGACTTCGGTTTGGCCAAGGTCAAAGGGGGAACTCTGCTGACCCGAGAAGGGACGACTCTGGGAACTGTGGCCTATATGTCTCCTGAGCAGGCTAAAGGTGAAGAGGTCGACCATCGCTCGGATATATGGTCCCTCGGTGTGGTGTTGTACGAGATGCTTTCCGGGCAGCTGCCGTTCCAAGGAGAGCGGGAGTCATCGATTCTGTATTCTGTCGTGCATGAGGAACCGAAGCCCCTCAAAGAAGTGAAGCGTGATCTTCCCACAGAATTACAGCAGATCGTCAACCGCGCCTTGAGAAAAAAGCCTGAATCTCGGTATTCCTCAGCCGCAGAGATATTAAAAGACCTGAGGAAATACCAGGATGTTCTGCGAGGAGAAAAATTGGGAGTATTTAATTTGCGCACATTCCTTCTGCGCATCCGCAGGCGTCGAATCGCTGTGCCAACAGTTTGTGTGGTCCTTGCCATCAGTCTTGTGGCAGTCTGGTTCTTCAATCGCCAGGCCAAAATCCGCTGGGCCAGACAAGAAGTTCTTCCAGAGGTCGAGCGGCTTATTGAAACCAGTTGGCGGGATTCCACTGAAGGTTACAAACTTGCGGAAATGGCAGAAAAATACGTCCCGAATGATCCTATACTTGTAGAGTTTTTCTTGAAATATTCGTTGAACATAAACATAAAAACAGATCCTCCAGGTGCAAGAATTTATATGAAAGAATACAAGGCTCCAGATAATGAATGGGAATATCTGGGTGTTTCGCCTATCGAAGACATCAGAATGCCTATCGGAGTCTTCAGATGGAAGATGGAAAAGGAAGGATATGAGACAGTCATGGCTGCATCTTCCACTTGGGATGTAGATAGAGGGGGAAAAAATCTTTTAAAACCAAATGATCTCGTGAGAGTATTAGATGAGGAGGGAAGCGTTCCAGAGGGAATGGTGCGGGTAACAGGAGTGAAAACGTGGCTAGGGATATTGGATGATTTCTATGTAGACAGGTATGAAGTCACGAACAAACAATACAAAAAATTCATGGACAGCGGTGGATACAGGAACAAGGAATACTGGAAACATGAATTTATCAAGGATGGAAATGTCCTGATGTGGGAAGAAGCTATGGCAGAATTTATGGATCAAACAGGCAGGCCCGGCCCTGCCGCCTGGCAGGCAGGAGATTATCCTGAGGGGCAGGAAAATTATCCTGTTTCAGGAATCAGCTGGTACGAAGCAGCAGCCTATGCAGAGTTTGTGGGGAAAACTCTGCCAACATTACCTCATTGGAGTATTGCCAGGGGTGAATATACTCCTATGATCCAATGGTTCCAGCTTGGAGGTTTAGCTATTTTTGCTCCCTTCAGCAATTTTCAGGGCAAAGGTCCTGTCCCAGTTGGGAGTCTTCAAGGAATAACGTCCTACGGAGCCTATGATATGGGGGGGAATGTGAGAGAGTGGTGCTGGAACGAGACGCCGAACGGAAGATTGATCAGAGGAGGCGGCTGGAGTGATAACAGCTCTATGTCCGCGAATCCAGGTCAAGCTCCTCCTTTTGATCGTTCCTTAAGAAATGGATTCCGGTGTGTTTTCTCTCCTGATCTTGAGAAAATCCCCGACTCAGCTTTCGGTTTGTTAGAATTTGATGACATTAGAGATTTGTACAAAGAAGAACCGGTTCCGGATTCAATTTTTCAGGTTTACAAAGAGCAATTCTCTTATGATAAGACTGATCTTGATGCGCGATTAGAATCGAGGGATGAAACCTCTGAAGATTGGATTCAGGAGAGAATAACCTTTGATGCGGCCTATGGAGACGAGCGGATCATTGCCCATCTTTTTCTTCCTAAAAATATATCTCCGCCCTATCAGACGGTCATTTATTTCCCCGGTTCTGGTTCTGTCGGACAAAGATCGAGCACAGACATTGATAACTATTTTGAATTTCCGGTTTTCCTTTCTTTTATAGTGAAAAACGGCCGTGCTGCTATCTATCCCGTCTATAAAGGGACATTCGAACGCGGAGAAGATGCGTTGGCTGGAATCGTATTTGGAGACAATTCCTATCAGTATTCTGAATACTTGATTCAGTTGGTGAAAGATTTCAAAAGATGCATCGACTATCTGGAGACTCGTCAGGATATAGACTGCGACAAGCTTGCCTATTACGGTTTGAGTTGGGGAGGATTGCTCGGAGCGATTATTCCTGCGGTTGAAGAACGTCTCAAAGCAAGCGTTTTATTAGGAGCAGGCTTTTATAGTCTTTGCCGTCCTGAGGCAGATCAAATTAATTATGTTACTCGGGTGAAAATTCCAACTTTAATGTTAAACGGAAGATACGACACACTTTTTCCTTATGAGACATCCCAAAAGCCCATGTTCGACCTTTTAGGAACTCCTGATGAACACAAGGAAATGAAGATGTATGAAACGGACCATATAGTTCCCAGAAACGAATTTATCAGAGAAACCCTGGCCTGGCTTGACCGCTATCTCGGCCCTGTTAAATAAATAATTGGGGACGTTCCCCAAGGTACCACCACAGTAAGGCAGGCCGTCACTCTTTTACTGCAGGAGATCGCCACGCTGCACTCGCAATGACATAAAAAGGAGGATGCTCCTTTTCTAAAAATTGGGGAC
>CAYFVQ010000075.1:0-4210 GCA_964346585.1 uncultured Eubacteriales bacterium
CCGGCCTGAATAACGTGATTGGGAACAACCCTATGGAACCTGGTTCCATCATAATAAGGGACTCCATCTGGCAGAGCCGAATTTTTAATCGTTCCCTCGGCAAGCCCCACAAAATTAGCTGTTGTCATCGGCACCTTCTTGAATTCGAGCCAAAGCACGATTAATCCTTTATTCGTGTTCAATTCAGCATAAATTCCTTTGTCGTATTTTTCCTCTTTACTGTTCGCGCTCACCATAATACTGCCAGCAAGCAAACAGACACCAAGGGTTGCAAATGCCTTGAGTTTCATTCATAACCTCCATGAAGGAAAGACAGTATCTCTGCTGCCTCATGACTTTCCTGTTTTGCCAGGCTTTCAATGAAATTATACAGATTAGGGTCTCTCTCTTGGAGTTCCTTCCGCGTGTGTCCGTACGCGAGTTTCTGGTCAGCCAATTTTTCTTCTGAGACATAGGCCTCCACTCCGACAGCGAAATATTCCCATTCGTTGAAATTTGCATAGAAATCCAGTGTCCGTCGTTCCTTTTTTGCCTTGCTGAAGAGTCGTTTGATTTCGCTTCGCTGCTCTTCTGTCAAATATGCATGAACCTGGTGGGCAAACTCATGGGTGACGACATTAAAGCGGAGGTATTTGACGTCTTTTTCCCAATCCTCTCCGCTCGTGGAGTGAATTCCCCCGCATCCTTTCACATCATCCCATAAGCGCAGGTCAAAAGTGCGCGTGCCTTTCATCCCGGAATGATGGGGAGATTCCCAGAGCAACTTGTGAAAAGGGATGAGATAAAAGGTCGAGCCCGCTTCCTTCAGGGTTTGAAGATAATTCTTCAACGGCTGGACAGACAAGCGTAAAATTTTCTGGAGGTCTGAGTCGAGTTGATCATAGTTGATGAAGACGTCCCGCATAAACGGCGGCTCGGGAGCATCCTTTGCCGCGAAGGCTTTTTCGATTTCTGCAAATTTGACGTTGATTCTGTCTTTTTTCCGCAGCAGGCTCCGGCTCACTCCATAATGGGCCAGGCCGTAGTCGGGGTGGATGTCCAACACTTTAAAAAACCATTCCAGGGCTTTGTCATATTCTTTCTGCTGGTAATTCAACGTGCCCATCCCGATCATGGCATTGAAATTTGTCGGCATAAGCTCGAGGACTTTGCCAAAAGCGGAATCTGCCTTGGCGAAATCCCGTTTGAGAAGATGCTCATCTCCCTCTTTCAAGAGACTCATGATTTGTTTGATGGCTTCCTCTTCTCCTTCGAGTTTTTGCTCTGTGTAGTCCACTGGGGTCCATCCGTTCCCGAGGTATGAATGCCCGATGAGAGAGTAAGGATTGATCTTTAATGCGATTTTCGTCTGTTCGAATCCTTCTTGAAGCTTTTTTTCTCCTCTATACAGGATATTGGCCAGGTTGGCCCGGGCATCATCATCAAAAGGGGAGAGGGCCACAGCTTTATACCCCAATTCATTCCACTTCTCGTTTTCCTGCCGGAGTCGGTGAATTCTGGATTCAAGAAGAAAGGCCGCGGAAAATTCCGGGTCGAGGGCAAGGCATTTCTGGATGAATTTTTCGGACTCCTCGTATTTATTTTCCCAGTAAAGAACTTCAGCAATGCCGTAGAGAGCTTGAACTGATTCAGGATTTTTCTCCAGCAGGCGCTGAAAGATGGCCTTGGCCTTATCAAAATCCATGCTGTCGATGGCATACCTGGCTTCAAGAAGCTGAACCTTAGTGTTCTCAGGAGCCAGTGATTTCAACTCTTGCAGGACTTCCAATCCCTTGAAAAATTCATATTTCTGCCTGTAGAGGTTGGATAGGATGAGAAGACTTTTGACATGATTCGTTTCGATCTGCAGGGCCTTCTGCAGAGATTGTTCGGCCTCTTCGTACCCGCCTTCTTTGAGAAGGAGTGCGGCCAGTTGAGCGTGAAGGGCTGCCTCTTCTGGGTTGGCCAGGATTTGCTCCTGGACCTGGACAATCGCCGTCTTTAACTCCTCAAAACTTGTTATCTTTGAGGTCTGGGTTTCTTCAACGGCCAGAAGGGGCGCAAGAAAAAATCCAATAAGAAGAATCAAAGTTGCGAAGACTCTGTAAAACTGAGTGTTTTTGCGGATCATCGGATTACTCCTGCTCGATTTGTGATAGAAAAAAGAACTCATTCATAAAAGCGTTGTATCATAAAAACTTTAAATTGCAGCCAAAAGGGTGCAATATAATCCATGTTTAATATTGAATATTGAAAAGGCTAAATCTTCTGATTTCGCTTCATCCATCCCTGAATACTCGTCTGAGTTATCTAATTTGAATCTTACCCACACAAAATGGAAGAGAACCTTTAAAAATAACACTTATGAACTGTAGAAGGCAACTGAGGAGAATTAGGCGGCTGAGATGAGAAACAGTGTTTAATCCTTAGAATATGATTCAGGGGAATCCTTGACATTAGAATTTGAATTTATGTATATCTGTTTCACCGACAGAAAAAACAAGCCGTATCGCTTGTCTCTATCCCATTTTTGGAGGGATACGATGAAAAATCACATCGGGCCTATGAGGAGGAGAAAGTTTTTGAAGGCAGGGATCGGAGTGAGCTTACTGGCTGCCTTTCCGCTCAAAAAGCTTTTTTCTTTTGCTGCTTTTGATCCAAGTCAACACCATGAGCTCAACAACTGTCGTTCCAAACATTTTCAAGAGAGAATTCACAAAATTTGCCTGGAGTACGGCAGTGAATTTGCAGGAATTAAACCGAAGCGAAGGAGGGATTGTCATGGCTGTGTTTGAGATGGAGAGCTGGCGTGTCAAAGAGGGAAAAGAAGAAGAGCACAAGAAGGCACTCCGCGGCTGGCTCCAGTGGGTCAATGACCACCGGGAGCTATTCAAGGAATGGAAAAGTGTCCGCTATTTTGTCAAAACAATAGCCGGGGAGGAATCAGACCGCCATTTTATTATCTGGGAATACGAGAGCCTTTCGGCCTTTGAAGCGTATAAAACCCGACGCGCTGATTACAAAGGCCCCTATGCCGAGTATAAGAAGAACGATCCCTACCACATGGGTGTCTTTGATCACAGCAGCATGAGTGTTGAAGTCTGGAAGGATGTGGACCGGGACCTGTGGATCGAGTGAGTCCCAAGCAAACAACTGACTCCAAGCATTTTTCGAGATTTTGAGTAAGGGTATTCGCCAGCTGTTGGATGGCTATTGCCGACTGCGGATTCTCCTTATCGTTTTTCATTTTCCAATTTTCTCATCGTTTGACCGCTTCCATGGCCTGTGTTATATGGAATGAAAGAAGTCAGCGACAAAAAAAAGTTTAAGAAATTTTGTTTTTTTAGCGTCGAAATGGGAAATTTTGGCGTAATAAGTAGTGGAAGGGGAATCGGAATGAAAAAATGGAAAAAATTTAAACCAAGCGGTCCAGTTTTACTCCTTTTAACTCTTTTTTTTATGTTTATTTCATACGGCTGCAAAAAGAGCGGAATCACAACCGAGATCATTGACGGAGTGAAGCACATCCACAATCCAGCCGAACCTCTTAAAGGAACTGTAGACCTGGATTTGGAAGAGATGCTGAGGATCGATATGGCGGAGCACAAAACTGAAGACCTTTTCGTTTTCCTGGAATTCTGGAAAGGTCCGAAAGGGAATGTCTACCTCTACGATTGGACCAAGAAAAGAGTTCATCAGTTCAGTCCTAAAGGCGATTTTCTCGGAGCCTTCTGCCGGATGGGACAAGGACCTGGGGAATTTTCTCAATGGAGCACCTTCTCTCTTCACTTCGTTAAAGAAGGAGAGATCTGGGCTATAGGTGGAGGCAAAGTCGCCAGGTTTGATATGGAGAGGAATTTTTTAGGAGAGATCAAGCGGGGAAAATGGATTTCGGATGCCGTGTATTTGGATGAGACAAGCTTTGTCGCCAAGCGGAGTGAAGAAGTGGTAGAGGGGAGCGAGATACGCGCATGGGCCGTTGTTTCTTACGGCCGAATGAACCAGGAGGGTCAAAGTGAAATACTCCACGACTATTTCAAAGCCACTGATGTCGGGATGATCAGAAGGGGAAAATCAGCCATTGCGGAAGAGTGGGCCACACCCAGAGTCTTCTGGTTGTACAATGACTTTAATACACGGGTATACACGATGCTCAACACAGAATACAAGATCACCTCTCATGAATTGAGCGGGGAAAGCTTTTTCGTTTTTGATAAAGTCCACACAAACT
>CAYFVQ010000076.1:0-10888 GCA_964346585.1 uncultured Eubacteriales bacterium
ACTGAGGAAATAATGCCAAGTGGGAGGCCCATTGGCAGGGGACAGGTCATTTTTTCTCTTGCACTGGCTTTGTGTAGACGACCTCCCCCCCGATAACTGTCATTTCCGGTTCGATCTTCCAGATATCTTCAGCCGGGATGGTCATGTAGTCCACAGGAATGACCACAAAATCGGCCAGCTTCCCGGCCTCGATAGATCCCAGGATATCTTCCGCAAACATAGCGTAGGCACCACCCATGGTTGCCGCCCGTAGAGCCTCTTCTCTTGTCATGGCCTGTTCCGGGAACCAGCCGCCCGGAGGATTATTATCCCGGTCCTGTCTGGTTACTGCCGCGTGCAGCGTGTAAAAGGGATTGTAGGGAGAGACGGAATAATCAGTTCCCGTTGCTACCACAACCCCAAGATCCAAAAGGTCTCTCCAAATATAGGCATACTTTATGCGTTCAGGCCCCATCCTGGATTCGGCAAAGTGCATATCCTCAGTGGCATGCAAAGGCTGCATGGAAGCCACAATTCCCAGCTTGGCAAGTCTGGGTACATCTTCAGCAGTGAGTACCTGACAATGCTCAAGGGCGAACCTGGCCTCTTTACCGGCTGTCCCGGTGGCCTTCAGAGCCCTTTCGTAGGCGTTGATGGCGACACGATTCGCACCGTCACCGATGCAATGTATCCTCATATTAAAACCGATTTTGAGCAGCTCGGTCGCCGATTGTGCTATTTCGTCTTCGCTTCGTCTCGGTTCCCCATAAAAGCCAGGATAGTCGCTGTATTCCTCGAGGAAATGCGCACCCCTTGACCCTAAAGCTCCATCTAAAAGAGTCTTGACCGAGCGGACGAAGAATTTGTTGTTGTAGTTAAACGGTTTGCCCAGCTTTTTCGCCGCATTCTCGCTCACCATCTCGTTAATCCTTATCCTGAGAAGCCCGACTTCATAGAGTTTTAATCGTCTTTGAACCTCTTCGTAGCCCGTTACGCTGGCCCCATGGATAGTCGTCAGTCCGCTGGCCACGGCCAACTGAGTCCCTTCGACGAGGTTCCGACTTCTTTCGTAATCGGTCATCGGAGGCAAGGGTGGAATAAGTCTTGTTAATTGTGAAGGTGCCCTTTCTACGAATTCGCCTGTGGGCTCCCCATTCTTGTCCTTCTTGATATGGCCACCCGGAGGATCGGGAGTGTCACGAAAGATGCCAGCCAGTTCCAGGGCTTTGCTGTTGGCACCGCTGCCATGCGTGTAGCGGCTAATAAAAACAGGATTGTCAGGGGCTGCGGCATCGATTAGCTCCTTACGGAATTCTGGCGGGTCCCAAACATCTGACATCCAACCGCTCAATACGAGCCACCGTGGCTCAGGCCCTGGCCGCATTCCTTCCCCAGTGGCTAAGCAGCGCTTGATCACTTGCTGCATTCGCTCCACAGAAGCCCACTCACCGATTGAAGCCCGGATATCTGGAATTCGCGGATACAACTCTCTTTCTCCGTACCTGATGTGGACGTGGGCATCATGTAAACCAGGGATCACGGTTTTGCCTTTGAGGTCGAAAACAAAAGTCAATGGACCGATATAAGCCTTGACTCCGGCATCGTCACCCACGTAGATGAACCGGCTATCTTTCACGGCAATGGCAGAAGCGGTGCTGAATTCTTTATCAACAGTATAGATGTTGCCATTGAGGTAAACTCTATCCGCTTCTGGGGCGTCACTCACCGCTGCCGGTGCTTGGTTGAACAGCACAAGCAGCATAAAAAGAGATAAGAGACTAGACAAACTTTTCATTCTATTCATCTTGACTGCTCCTTACATATAGGGCATTAAGTGCCCACGATTATTCCCCTATCGGGATGACAATAAAATAATAATTATCGCAGGATTAGTCAAATTGAATTGAATGGATTTCTTAATGGATTTTTCAATATTCCTGACAAATTTTTGTCACTGTTTAGACAGAGTTTTAATTCAAAAAGAACGCTATATTTATTTTATGAATACATTTCATGACCTTGACTTCTTTTCTGACTTTTAATTATAATTGTCGTCAATTTAATGGGGAAAATAAGCAGTAATGAACTGAACAGCGGAAATTTTATCCCCTCCGATCAAGCAGGCTACCTTTACAAAAAGCACATCCGAGGGGCTTATGCCCGGTCCGGTGCGGCTCTACTCGTCTTTTTATTCATTTTAATCGGATGGCGCTTAGGAACTTATGATTCACAGGCTCTTTTTGGGATGGGCATCTTCGCACTTTATCTGATATTGTTGAATCCGCCAACCTTGTGGATTCTCAAGCGGATTCGAAGGCGCAAACACTACGAGGCTTTTTCGATTTTTATCAACTTTCTTGAAATCTGCGGATTTACAGCGGTGGTTTATTACGGAGGTGGACTGAGGGCCAGTTATTTGACACTCATCCATGCCGGGGTGATTTCTTATGTCGGCGTGGCGGCTCCCCGTCGGACAACTTTTTTAGTCGGAACTTTTTGTATAATTGATTTCGACCTGATGGCTGTCATAGAACACCTTGGGTACATTCCCCACCAAAACAGTTTCTGGCCTTATAACTTCCAATGGGAAGATGTTATTACAGTCTGTCTGATCGTAAATGTGTTGTTCGGAATTGTGGCATTCATGGCTTTATCCACCGGTACGAGACTGAGAAATCATCGGAATGTTCTGCGCGAAAAAAATCTGGAATTGGATCGGTCACGCCGAGAGCTTGCCAGTGCCAAGGAAGAGGTTGAAGCCCGGGTTGAAGAGCTTGATGTGATCAACCATGTGTCCATGATCGTGAACCGCTCCTTGGATCTAGAGGACAATCTACGGTCTGTGTGTGAGGAATTGTGCAGAATATTTCCAGTCCGAAGCGCATTAATAGCATTATCTGAATCAGGCATGGGCAGCATGGAGGTTGCGGCCTTTCACGCTGTAGATCCCAAAGAGGAAAAACTTTCTGGGCAGAAGATGTCTTTGGAGCTGTTTTCATCTTCGAGGCCAGGGACCGAAGACCAAGAACCTGTCCTGATTGATGATGCCCAGACTGATCAAAGGACGGCCCCCATGCACGGGTATTTCAAATCGCTCGGAATAAGATCGCTCCTGATCGCACCATTGTTGGTCCGGAGTAAGGCCATAGGGATTATTGGAATGCCCGCTGAAGATCCAGATTATGAATTCACCAAAAATGAGATCGAGTTGCTCCAAACTCTTTCCAATCAGATAGCGACAGGCGTGGACAACGCTAAATTGTATGCTCAAACAGAAAAAGCCCTGGATCGTGCCGAGCATGAATTGGAGATCGGACGTCAAATTCAATCAGGATTTCTTCCAGACATCATGCCGCTGACACCAGGTTGGGAAATATCATCATATTTTGAAGGGGCTCGACAAGTCGCTGGAGACTTCTATGATGCCTTTCCATTGGGGGGCAGCGGAAATATTGGACTGGTTATCGGTGATGTGTGTGATAAGGGCGTTGGAGCGGCTCTGTTCATGGTTGTTTTTACGAGTTTGATCAGGGCATTCAGTGAAGCTCAGCATGGGATTACCGACTGCAAGAAAATATTGATGAGTATTGTTCCCGACATCAACAATTTTATCGCCAGGACGCATGACAGTTCGAACATGTTCGCAACGGTGTTTTTTGGTATCCTGGAGCCTTCAACCGATACCCTGCATTATATAAACGCCGGCCATGAACAGCCTCGTCTTGTCGATGCCAAGGGTAAGATTAAAGCTGTACTGGAGACGACAGGTCCTGCCATCGGTCTTATGCCGGACATGGAATTCAAGGCTAAAAAAGTCATTTTTGAGCCCGGCGAAATTCTTGTGGCGTACACAGATGGAGTCGTGGATGCAAGAAATTCCCATGGGGAGGCCTTTACAGAAAAATCGTTAGTGTCAAATATCAGCAAGGTGTTCCGTTCAGCCTTTAGCCTGTTGAAGAGTTTAAAGTTTCAGATCAATTTACATATTGAAAAAGCGATTCAATTTGACGATATCACATTGATAGCACTGCGGCGTAAATACTCTCTGGATGACGAGAAACATGAATTCAATTTAGAGGCCACTCTCAAAAACCTGCCCATTTTAAGGGAATTCATCGAGCATGCCTGCATACATATGCGATTGGACGAGAATACGACATCCGCCTTTAAATTGGCGGTGGACGAAGCGTGTACCAATATCATCACACACGGGTACAAGGGACAGGATCCAGGGCCCATCAAACTGACCTTTGAAAGAGAATCCGATAAAGTGAAATTATCCATATATGATGAAGGAAAAACTTTTGATCCGGATGATACGAAGGCCGCGGATACAGAATCCGATTGGGAAGAGCGCCCGATAGGCGGGCTCGGATTATTTTTAATCAAGGAAGTGATGGATGATATTCACTATGAAGGTGAACAGGCCCAAGGGAATCTGTTGATTCTCACAAAAAAATTGACCGCGAAGTGAGACAGGAGGGAAATTTTCATGAAATTAGAGGCAAAAAAGATTGATAATGTGGTTATCATTTCCATTGAAGGTGATTTGGATGCCAAGAACGGTCCTGAATTAGCCCAATTCTTTAAGGATCAAATGGATGACAGCATGAATTTAATCGCAGATTTTTCCAAGGTCGAGTTTATCAGCAGTGCCGGCTTACGAGTATTATTGGCCACTCTCAAAGAAGCCCGGCGACAAGGAGGCGACTTACGGCTGGCGGCCACACAAAAAAATGTTGATAAAGTCTTAACCATTTCCGGATTCACTCGGATTATTAAGAATTATAAGAATGTAGATGAGGCCATTAAAAGCTACAGTGAATGAAGTTAAAGCCACATGAAAACAAATCCAATGAAAAATGAAATAAAAAAACCGAAGGTCGGAGTTATTCTGGGGAGTGGGGGAATAAAAGCAATGGCCAGTATCGGCCTCTTTGCCTTTATCGAGGAGGCCAATATAAACGTGGATTTGCTGATTGGCTGCAGCGGCGGTAGTATTCTTGCCGGTGTGTGGGCTGCCGGTTATACAGCTCAGGAAATAAGGGATATGACTGATACACTCTGGACTAGAAAACTATTTTCAAAGATCGATTATAGATCGCTGCTCTCCATCGCCGGCCTGCCCTTTGGTCGCTTTAATATAAATGACGGCTTGATTAAACCTGATGAAATTCATAAAACTTATCACAAATTATATGGCGACAAAAAGTTGGAGGACCTTCCCCAACGGCTGATGATTCAAACAACAGATGTGCTGAGCGGTGAACCTGTACTGCTTTCATCAGGTTTACTGTGGGAGGCGGTTTACGCATCGAGTTCACTCTATCCGCTTATGCCACCTATCTCAATCAATGGTCGGTTGTTAATGGATGGAGTGTTCAGTTCACCGCTCCCTGTGATGGAAGCGATACAGGAAAACATGGATGTCATAATAGCTATGAGCTTCGAAGAAATAACCACACAAAAATCCAAAGGATTTGTGCAAACCTTGATGCGGAATATCGATTACAGCCACAAGTGGCTGCTGCGGAATCAAAATGCCTTGTCTGTCGATATGCATCATTATGAGATCATTTTCATCAATGTGGTTTTTGACAAAATCATAGGTCTCAGATCAGTACACAGGATTCCTGAAATTCTAAAAGCTGGCGACGACGCTGTCCAGGAAAAGAAGGAAGAAATCCTGGCTGTCATTGAGAACTTCAGATAGCACTGCCTTTACGCTTCAGAGAGGGAAAAGGATAAAGCGCGTAAAGCAGGGATTCCCCAATAATATCCTGAGGAATCAGGCTTCCCAGAATGCGGTATTATTGTGTACATATTTGTCGTGCCCGATGCTTGTAAGCCCCGCAATCCCTCAAATAATTGATAATAAAGTGATCGAAGTGGTGGGCGATACAGGATTCGAACCTGTGATATATAGGAAATTCCTTTTTGAGCAAGCCTTGAATATCTCACAATTTTTAGCAATTTCTGCCCACTGACAGTCTGAGAAGGCAGCCAGAGTCCCGGCCCAGAAGGACGAATCAGGACGAGAAAACGTCAACCGTTGTTGACGCTCAAGCAGGAGAATGGAAACGAGGGGATACAGTTCTAAAAAGAGCAAAAATGAGTAGCAGTACCTTTCAAGGCTGACATAACACTTTTAGTACAAAAGTGAATCATGTGTTTTGGATAGCCAACCTGAAAAAGCTGCTTGAAATCTCAGAGATCCAGAAGACCTCATGCCAAAAAGAGTAAAAAAGTAAAACGCCATCCTTGTTTTTCCGAAAGATCGTTTAACGATGCAATAACTCTACAGAACGCGTACCACTCTGGCCTCAATCTTAAATTTCTTGCCGTTTCGTTCGAGCACAAGAACACGAATATCACCAGGTCTGCCTCTGAGCGCATCCACGACGGTTCCCATGGTGGCTCCTGTGATTTTTAGATTATCCACCTGGAGAAGCAAATCTCCCGGTTCAACACCGTCAACAACCAGTTTTCCATTCTTTTTGGCGATCCCGATCACACTGTAAGTATCATCTGGTTCTGGGCGCAGGGTAAGCCCCACTATATCCATGTCATGGGAGTCGAAGTCAGCACTTTTTTCGAAATAAACTGCATTGTTCGCGTAGTCGATCTCGACTCGAAAGGCTTTGAAGGCATTTGGCCCCAGAAATCCCTGAACCGGGCGGGCTGTTTTCTGTGAGTACCACGCTCCTAGACTTGGTCCGTTCGGAGAAAGCTCCGGTACACCGACAATACCGATATTGCTTAGACTCACAGGTCCCCACAGAATCTTAGGCAGGCGTATGACAGGCAATGTCTGTTCATCAGGAGGCCACCACCCCCACATATTCGCACAGCCAACCGTGCCGGTGATACGCGGCAAGTCTGGATTTCGCCGGGATATCCGTTCAAGCACCTCTTGGGATACAAAACTGTAGGCAGCGCCATTATCCATTGCGAAGCTGAGGTTCTCCCCATTTACAACAGCATCAATTTGAACGATGCCGTTTTCGGTATGAACGCTGGCGGGAGCACGAACACCCCTAGGTTTTAGAATCCCCGGCTCCGCGAGGGTGAGCTGAAGTTTCGGGTAGTCGAAAACGACATGGTACTGCTTCAAGACCGTTGAAGGCAGGTTGGCATCATTGTGCATCGTGCTGAACAGCCAGTGCGGCTCGAGCATGACCCTTGTTCTCACGCCCTTAAAATTCATCGGCATCCCGCCGATTCGAACGTATGTTGGGGGCATTACATGCGGATTCACTTTGTCTGCAGAAAAATCAATCCCCAGATCGCGGGCAAACTTTTCGCTGAGATAGAAACTTGGATTTCCCGTGTCAACCCAGAGACGTGCTTTTCGCCAACTACCGTCTTTGCGCTGGAACTCTGCTTCAACCAGCATGCGGTTGTGATCGAGAATCACCGGAACCGTAACGGAATTGATCTTTTTCTTTTGCAGCGAAGCGAAAAACAGCAGAGCGCATCCGATGATGATTACGGATAGGAAAATCGGTTTTTTCTTGATATTCATACGTTTTTTTCACATAACTCCTAATTTTTTATTTGCAATAAATATGCCAAAATTATCCCTGGGGATACTCAGATGCTTCTCAAAAAATTTGTATCATTTCTTAGCAGCTAATGTTCGTAAGCGTACAAAAATAAATATAGCCCCTATCAACTTTGTGCCAGAGAACAGCTAAGATCCCGATTAGGGTGATTTTGTTAGGTGATTTGTGCGATTAATGTGAGGAGTATGGATTTATTTCAATATGAGGGTATGATGAGCGGCTGCTTGTAAAACTTGTACGGGGACACCATTGGTGCAGGCGGATTCGCAGTATCCTGCACAATCCTAAAATCTGTCGGCTTTCTGTGGTTCAAGGGTTCCATATTCGGCCATGGCCTGCTTTTTCCGGCCTTGTGCTACGAAATGTTAACCGTAAAGCATGATGATGTTGACCGGCACTTCGTGCGGGCATAGAGGCTCGCTCAGTCTGTAGGCATAACCGCAATAAAAGCTACCACACTCTTTTGAGTATGCAGATAAAAGCTCTTTATCTTTTGAGTTGAGTGGACTCCCGGAAAGATTGAGAAATTCCTGTGCTTCTGAAAGGTCCTGCAATGTATAACAAACCGTTTTCACATTCGGATTGCTCAGCACAGAGGAGAGTGGGGATTATTTCCGAGGGCCTCTGTGGCTGCTTATCGTCGATTCGAGGAGCGAATCTATCTTAAACGTGTTATTTTGGAGGTTTGGGTCGATATGTTCCACTATTCTAATCTTTGGCTGTGTCGTTTTTGATGTGTTATTATTGAGTACCAGCAGATGGAAATTAAGAAAAATAGGGAGGATTGAGAGTCAGTCAAAAAAGGAAATACTTATAATTCGAATAATCAGAAGCCGCGCTCTCGGGCAAGGCAAAAGACCAATGATTAGGATTGTCTTCTCAGCTATACAAATCGCGGATTGAAAGATTTCCGTGTTTTATTTTTTTTGCAACCTTTTTCGTTTTCCAGCGTATTATTAAATGAATATGTTCTATGGCATAGAACATATAAGGAGCCGCTATGGCAGATAAATATATTTCCCGACCCGAAGAAATCATGCTGCTGGCAGTCTGGAAACTAGAGGACAACGCTTACGGCATAACCATCCGGAATTTCATCCAGGAGATGACAGGGAAGTACTGGTCGATCGGGGCCATTTATGTGCCATTGGAAAGATTGGAGAAAAAGGGGCTCCTGACTTCATACTACAGCATGCCCTCACCGGAGAGAGGGGGACGAAGAAAACGAATTTTTCAGATCACTCCAGCAGGCATTAAGGAGCTGGATGAGCTGTTCCGAATCAACGCCATCCTCTGGGAAGATTATCCCAAACTCAGCCCAGATGGGAACAAATGAAAATGCATCACGAGAAAAAGTCTGGAAACCGGTTTATCGAATTCCTCGTGGAAAAATTATTATCCGAAAAATACAGGGAAGGTTTTGTCGGGGATTTTCTTGAATGCTATGAAGCCCGGGCTTCCGACGGACGGTTCTCGGCAAAGATATGGCTCCTTGTTCAGCTACTCTCCTCTTTCCTTTCTCTTCTCAAAAAAAACATTAGCGGGAGCGTCGCCATGTTTAAAAACTATTTTCAGATGGCTTTTCGAAACCTCAGAAAACACAAAGGTTACACGGTCATCAATGTTTTCGGTCTGGCATTTGGATTGAGCGCAGCCATCCTCATCCTTCTTTACCTTCAGTTCGAGATCAGTTATGACCGTTTTCATGAAAAGGTGGACAGTATCTACCGTGTTTGCATCCGGAGTCTTCGCGAGGGACGATTCGAATCGGAGAGCCCAATCTTCACGGCTCCCATCGGACAGGACATGAAAAAAGATTTCCCGGAAGTCGAGGATTTCGTTCGCATGTCCACCCCGCGCACCGCATACCTCGCCGTGGACAATCGAGCTTTTCGGTTAGATCGCATCAGCTACGCATCCCCCAGTTTATGGACGGTCTTCGGTTTCAGTCTCCTATCAGGCGACCCGGAATCTTCCTTAACCGACCCCTTTTCAATCGTTCTTTCCTCGCAGACAGCGAAGCGGATTTTTGGCTCTCAGGATCCCGTCGGGAAGACGATCCAAATCGGTCCTGAAGATCTTTATAAAGTCACGGGGGTGGTTGCAGACACTCCTCCCAATTCCAGTATTCAATTTAACGCCCTGATCTCGTTCGCCACGCTTTACGCGCGCCCCATCATGGGCATGGACTGGAATGGGGGCAATCAGGTCATAACTTACGTCAAGCTTGGAGAAAAAGCCTCTGCCGGCTCTGTGTCTGAAAAATTCCCAGATTTTCTATGGCGAAACATCAACGAAAAAATCGCTCAGTACGGTTGGAAATACCAAGCCTATCTCCAGCCTCTCAAAAAGATCCATTTTTATTACGACGAAAGTTCGCGTACGGCCCTAGTGAATTTTTACACCTTTTCCGCAGTGGCCGTGTTTATCCTTCTCATCGCTTGTATAAACTTCGTCAACCTCACCACGGCCCGGGCAGCAAGGCGTGCCAAGGAGGTCGGTATAAGGAAAGTAATAGGAGCCCACCGAGGAAATCTGATCCGCCAGTTTTTGGGGGAATCCGTCGTCATGACTATCCTAGCCTTCACCCTGGGAATAGGCGTCGCTTTTATCCTGACCCCCACTTACAATCAGCTTCTGAATAAAGAACTTAATCCCATCGGACTGATTAATTTAACCAGCATTTTTGGGCTCTTTATTCTCATTCTTTTGGTCGGCGTGGCCTCCGGAGTACATCCGGCATTCTACCTATCCTCTTTTCAGCCGGTTAAAACTATCAAAGGAGTTTTCGATACCGCCAGAAGCAAAAAAAGATTCCGCAATGCCTTGGTCGTGTTCCAGTTCGTGATATCCGTGACATTGATTGTCTGTACCCTTCTTATCCGCAATCAGCTGCGCTACATCAAAAATGCCGAGCTGGGTTACAACAAGGAAAATATGGTGATTCTACCTTTGGCAGATCGCAATTTGCGGACAAAAACCGAAGAGGTGAGGAATGTCCTTCTCTCTTTGCCGGGCGTTATTCAGGCTGCCGCTTCATCGGAGGTTCCAAACAATGGGTTCACCAGAAATGGCTATATCCCCGAAGGATATTCTCACTCCATCATGATTCATGCGCTTGCCGTTGATGAGCATTTTTTTGAAACCTATGGGATCGATCTGGTGCTGGGGCGGAATTTTTCCAGAGAGTTCGGAACGGATAAAGACGCTTATCTCATCAACGAGACTCTCGCGAAGCAAGTGGGTTGGGATAACCCCCTGGGCAAGACGATTCGCCGAAACGGAGACAAGAAAGTCATCGGCGTCGTGAAAGACTTTCAGTTTGCGACTCTCCACAACACGAT
>CAYFVQ010000077.1:0-5749 GCA_964346585.1 uncultured Eubacteriales bacterium
AATGGAAAGGGAAAATTGCAGGAGGACGAGTATCTGTCTGAGCTTTGTCCCTTCTGATTTGGGCATAAGCATCGAGCGAAAGGTTTTCACCGGCTGAAAGCCGGAGAGAAACAGAGCTGGATAGACACCGGAACCGATTCCAGTGACAACCGTTATAATGATGATAATGGTCAGAATTGAAAGTGGAGAATCCAGTAGAATAAGATGTTTCCCTGTGATGCCATTAAAGGAGGGGAGAAAGAGTCCAACCAGGAAGAAAGCGATAACGAGCGAGATCAGTGATAAGATCAACGACTCTCCGAAGAACTGCATGATGAGCTGAGAACGGTTGGCCCCCACAACTTTCCGAATTCCCACTTCTCTTGCCCTCTTCACGGAGCGGGCGGTAGAGAGATTCATGGAATTGATACATGCAATCAAGAGTATGATAACGCCGATGACGGCATAAAACACAACATTCTTCGTGCTGCTGTTTGCCTCGAATTCTGCCCTAAGGTTAGAGGTGAGGTGGATATCCTCTAATGATTGTACTGAGTACAGACGGTTGTATCTTTTTCCACCTGACTCGTCCTTGATTCTGTTGATTTTCTCCTCGAACTCTATCTTGTTGAAGGAAACTCCTTTGGAGAGGAGAAAATATGTCACGAAATTGGCCATTCCCCAGTGTTGGTAAAGCTTATTTCCATACAGGTCTTCTCTGGCGTTAAAAGAAAAAGGTGCCATCAGATCAAACTTGAGATGAGTGTTTTCTGGAATATCTTCTAAAATACCCGTTACGATGAAATCCCAGGTGTTCTCGAGAGTCATAATCTTTCCCATCGGGTCGTCTTCACCAAAGTATTTCTTGGCTGTTGTTTCTGTCAAAACAATAGAATTCGGGTTGTTCAGGGCTGTTTCGGGATCTCCTCTGAGGAGAGAGAATGAGAATACCCGAAAAATTGATGGCTCTGCCAAGATGAAACGTTCTTCATAGATTCGCTTTTCAAAGGTGGAGAAAAGCACTTTCGAGCGGCGAGTGAAATTGTCAATCAATACTGTCTCTTCAATTTCCGGGAGATTCCGTTTCAAGGCAGGAGCAAGAGGAGAGGCTGATCCGATATAATCATCCAATACAATTCTGTAGATCCGATTCGCTTTTTCATGAAAATTTTCATAACTCAGTTCATCGACCACATGGAGGGCAATAAGGAGCGCGCAGCCTATACCCACCGCAAGCCCGAGGATGTTGATGAATGAGTATGTCCTGTATTTCTTGAGGTTTCTGAATGCAATTTTTATAAAGTTTTTAAGCATTTCTCCTCCTTTTCCTTATCTAGTCAAGGGCAGTTTTGTCGGATATTTTTCCTCCTCTGAGAAGTGAGAAGAATGACAAGTCACTTTGTTTGGAGCTCTTACAGACTTGATCATCCTCACAAATCCTAATTCTATCATTAAACGAAAAAAGATTATTGTTATTTGATGATAGAGCACAGTATTCAGCAGCTGAATTGTCATTTGGATAGCTTGCTGGTTCTCAGAATTTCCAGAGCTTTTTCCATCTGGGGGTCTCTCCCTTTAACAATATCCTGAGTAGTAAATTCGATCCAGTAATCTGGCTGGATGCCGCGCCAGCAGAAGTATATATCGACATTCAGGGTGATTCTCATGGATCCCCCACCTGGAAGGAGCAGCATGCGGCCCATCCCGGTTGCCCCTCCGCTGGGAAGCCCCACAATTGTGCCTCTTTTGTGATATTTAAAACAGAATGAGAAATCTTCGGCAGCCGAACCGGTGCGGGGGGATATCAAAAGGACAACGGGACAAGAGAACTTTTTCTCCGAGGCTGGTTCAATCGGGTAGCCTCCCTTGAACAGACTCAGCAGTCCCAGTGATTGAGTGGATTCTCTCCGGGGGAGACGGGCCGGATGGTAGGAGAACACATAGTTGTTTAAGGGCTTTTCGATAAAATGGGAGAATATACTGTCTCCAAAGCCGGAGTTGCCGCCGCCGTTTGTCCGGAGGTCGATAACAACACCTTTGGCTTCTTTCGTGTCTAAATCTTTTATCAATTCAAGGAAATCTTGGTATATGTCGCTTCCATAAAATCTTTTAATGTTGAAGTAATAAATGTTATCTTTAAGAATCTCGAGTTCAACCAGTTTAATGTTTTTACTTCTACTTTGTTTTTTTACTGTTTTATAGGCATCCCTCTTGAGTGATAGACGGTAGGTTTTTCCGCTCGGACGAGTTAATTTCACGGAAACATTCGAGTCCTTAATTCCAATGAGTAGCAAATCGGCAATCTTGTAGAATGCGTAAGACCGGGGCTTACAATAATAAAAACGCACAATAGGATATGAAGATTTATACTTTTCAATATATTTCTTAACAGCGATACCATCGACAGAAATGATCTCATCACCTGGTTTGATTTTCCATTTGAGTTCTTCTTTGTCGACTCGTTCCACCAAAAACCTCTCTCCGGCATACAGCAGCTTGACTCCGCAACCTGAATATTTTCGGGGAATATCAGGCGGAAAATAGACTATAGTGTGGTTTTCACCTATCTTTCCCACCATTTCTGTCAAAACTTCGTAATATTGGGTTAAATTCTTCGATTCCAATACGCGCGGAATGTAAGAAGCGGCATGGCTGTTCCAGTCGACAATTTCTGAAAAATCGAGGGATGCATTCCAGTAACGCATCTCTGTCGCTACCATCATCAGTCCCTTGATTTTCTCTTCCGCTGTCCCCTCCCAGTTTCTCTGTTTGAGATAGAATTCGTTTTTCAGATTTTTAAAGCGCTCATCCTCAGGATCTTTTCTTTTTTCCGGGAAATTCTGGCTAAAGTACCAGTCATATGGAAGTACTTGCTTTATGTTTTCAAGAAACTCGTCTTCGTTTCCCGTGAGATTGTTAATAAACGCAAGCTCTTTGTATATGGCTTTTTGGTTGATCTTGTGTTTAAATTTATCTTTAAGAAATGCTTCTCTTCGCTCTAAAAACGCTTTGATTATTACTTCTGCGAGTACTTTGAAGTCTTCATCTTCAACACTGTCCAGTACGTTGTGAATGCTGTTGTAAAGAGTCTGCCTGACAAAATACTTATCCTCCATGGCCTTTAGGCTGTCTTGGACAATATCCAAGTCTTTTTTCGCCATCCCTGTCCTGAATCTAAGATAATAGCCGAATGCAATATCAGGGTCTGTCGAGATAACTTCATGGCATTGCTTCAAAGCGCCATCAAAATCATCTTTTTCGATAAACTGACTCAGGTTTCTCTGGATTTCATTATGCTTGATGTAATCTCCTATTTGCATATAATTCCCGTAAAATGATGAAGGCTCTTCCGAAAACAGCAGGAGTGTCATACCGAGAGAGAGAACGAACAGCAGTGAGGCATACATTTTGTTCATTTTTTTCTCCTTAGGATACAAAATTCCACACTTATTATTATGGGCGAAATGAAGTTTAAATCGTCCGAATTCGTGAATTTGGACGATTCTTTTACGATAATTCGTTAATCTTCTACTCGTTAGTGAATAAGCAGGAGATAACAATGGTCGCGAGAAGAATATCTAGATTTAAACAATTTCCAGCAAATTTATTAGCCTTAACAGCCATCATTCTGTTTTTTGCTGCCCATGCCTCTCTACATGGACAGGATATATCACCAGAGATACGGCTGTTCTCCAAAAAAGAGATTTATCAGGATATTCGGTATTTATTGAATTTGATACAGGATGTCCATCCTGATCCTTATTCCGGATTTGGGGGGAGAGTGCCTTTTCAACTCGAAGCGCAGCGGATCATGAGCAGCATTCCGGATGAAGGCTTAAGCAGCCAGGATCTGTATAACCTTCTGAGACCATTTTTTGGAAAGATAGAAGATGGCCATAGCCACATCTTTAATCCCGGGCAGCATTCCGGCCGGACAGAAAATTTATACCTGCCTGTCTATTTCAGCGTTGCCAATGACGCTATCTTTATCTCTCAAGCACACAAGTCTTACCGGGATTTGATCGGATGCCGACTCATAGAAGTGAATGGAAAATCATTAGCCGAATTAAGGGAAGCCTCGAGAAATATTTTTCCTGCTGAAAACATATTTTCGGCTTCAAGGTGGTTGATTCGTTTGCTTGTTTCTAACCGCACCATCGGACTCCTTGTCCCTGATGTGAAAGATGAGGTTCATCTCTTATTACTCAAACCGACAGGTAAAGAGATTCGCCGCTCTTTGGCATTCTCAATGTCAAGAAATGTTTGGGGATCAAAGGACTGGATATTTAAACGATGGGATGAGCTTCCAGTGAATGACTTACCGTTTTATTCCCATTTCTGGATAGACCGGAACACTGCTTACCTCAGGATAAAGACTGTCATGGCTCGGGAAGCGTTCGAAATCATGAAAGCGAATAAGAGATCGGATCTTGATTCGAGGCTGGAAAGCTTTTATAAAAACACTTTGAAAAAATCAAAACCTGGCAGCCTGGATGATGCGATTGCTG
Organism: uncultured Eubacteriales bacterium; assembly: GCA_964346585.1. GTDB lineage: Bacteria > Acidobacteriota > Aminicenantia > Aminicenantales > Aminicenantaceae > SOIA01. The sequence goes on from CAYFVQ010000077.1 coordinate 4,488, forward strand.
GAGTTCCCTCTCTTACAGAAACAGTATCACGCCTTCTCAATGAAATGAAGCGGCTTCGGATGAAACACCTCGTCATTGATTTAAAAAGCAACGACGGGGGCTGGTCAGCCATCACCAAGCCGATGTTCTACATGCTTTTCGGCGACAAGTTTTTTTCAGAAGATTCGGTGCAGTTTGCGACACGTATCTCCGAAAAATATCTGGAACTTTTCCAATTGGATCTGAAATCCCTCAGCAAGGATGATAACAAAGACTATGAGCTGGGTGATCTTCGTTCCAAAGGACTATCAACAAAAAAGACAGGACAGGAACGGCGTAAAGAATATATTTCGGATTTGCGTCAGGATAATCTTAGTTTTCTGGCTTTTATAGAGAATCTGAACGGAATTCCTTTATACACGCCTGAAGTCTATGTCATAACCGATACTGGCACATTCAGTGCTGCCTTTGACATGATGTTTCACCTGTGGAGAATGGGAGCAAAGATTGTCGGAATCCCACCCAGCCAATCTCCTAAGACATTTGTCGATCCATCACCCTGTGAACTGCCAAATACTAAACTGGTTGTTTCCATATCCCGAACCTCGGTTGTCTACAAAGGGGCACCGGAAGTCAATCGTGTTTTTCAGATAGATTACCCCATGAATTGGTCAGACTTCCATAGATACAACTTCGATCGGCACAGCGAAGTCTTATACGTTCTCGATTTGATTCAGGGGTTTTTTCCTGAATTCGCTAGGAGTCATTCCGGTTTTCTTCTTAAAGAAATCATTGAATAAAGATTTGGAATTGAAGCCCCCACTAAGAGAAATATTGAGTATTGTCTTGTCTTTGTCTGCTAGATCATACAGCTTATGATTGGCCTCATGGATTCTGTAGTCGCTTATGAAGTCAAAAGAAATCTGATTGAAACCAACATTGATGACTTGAGATAAATGCCGGGCAGGTATGGAGACTATTTCGTCCAGATTATCCAGGTTCAATCCAGGACAATTCTAGCACATCATCTGTACTGATATTAGGGGAGCAGGTCACTACTATGATTCATTACCAACTAATTTTTGAATTAGCTCTTCAATTTCTTTAAGTGATTCGTTGCTCAATCCTTTTGAAACATATCGAACATAGCCGCGCCGATCGATTAGCACGATTGTAGGAGTACTCGTAATTCCATAATCAGGGTTGAAAACACTTTTTTCCGAAAGTCCAACCGGGAATTTTACATTATATTTTGCTAGTAATTTTTCAATGAATTCCATTTC